>CAYZVJ010000027.1:29017-30685 GCA_964481765.1 uncultured Rikenellaceae bacterium
AGACTGACATATTCTGCCAATAGATTGAACTTGCAGTTCTATGCAGAGTATAGCGGCGAACGAAAATTTAAGGACATGCCGGAAGAAGAAAAAGGGAAAACAGAAATATATGCAGTAGATGCAAACGGAAATCCTTATTCTCCATCATGGTATACACTCAATTTTAAGGCTTCCTATCCTTTTGCTGAGAATTTTACACTCAGTGCCGGATTGGAAAACCTGACAGATCAGAGATACCGACCATATAGTTCAGGTATAGTTTCCCCGGGGAGGAACTTTGTCCTTTCCCTGAGAGTGAATTTCTGATGTAACATCCCGAACGATGTCTTCATTCATGCATCCTGTACTTCCGATAAGTGGGGTTACTATTTTATTCACTAATTTTGCCTGCGAACAAATCAATCTACGATGTTTCCATCCCGTGAAAAAAAGTGGTATGCACTCTACACTAAATCCCGTACTGAGAAAAAGGTGTATCAATTGCTTTGGGAAAAAGGGATCGAGGCTTACCTTCCCCTGCTGAAAACCCTGAAACAGTGGAGTGACCGGAAAAAATGGGTGGAAGAACCACTCTTTCGTTCCTATATTTTTATCAGGATCTCGGAAAGGGAACGGCTTGATGCAATACGGACCGATGGTGTTGTACGCATGATCACCTTTCAGGGAAGACCCGTATCAATCCCCGATAAGCAGATTGAAGCCGTCCGTGCTTACATTAACGAAGGGGAAGACCGGGTGGAAAAGGAAGTTCAGTTCGAACGGGGCAACCGCGTGGAAGTGACACACGGCACATTGCAGGGACTGCAAGGGATCATGGTTGAAACCAAAGGAAAAAAACGCGTCATGGTGGAGATCGAAGGGATTGGTGAGAAAATTATGCTCAACATCCCAAAATCTTCACTGAAAAGTATCCAACCATAATAATCAGCCCCTTTAACCGGAAAGAGAAAACTCTTTATTAATTTTGTCAATTCGTTTTTTTGATATTATACCATTAATCCCTGAATAGATGTTTCACGAATCAAATAACCGGTCGATCCTGAAAACCATCTCCTGGCGTTTCTGGGCAACCATCACCACCGCTGCCCTGGTACTTGCCTTTACCGGACACCTTAAAATTGCACTGGTAATCGGCGGAATAGAGGTCATACTGAAAATCGTTCTCTACTATTTCCATGAGCGGTTGTGGAATAAAATTTCCTACGGAAAAAAAGAGATCAAACCGAGTGTTATCTGGTTTACCGGCCTTTCCGGTGCCGGTAAAAGCACCATCTCAGAAGCAGTCTATGAGCGGCTCAAAAAGAAAGGTCTGAAAATCGAACACCTGGATGGTGATGCCGTCCGCAGCATCTTCCCCATGACCGGATTTTCAAAAGAAGAGCGGAACAGGCATATCAAACGCGTTGGATTCCTGGCAAGCATGCTGGAGAAAAATGGTGTGTTCGTTATCGCCTCCTTTATCTCTCCTTACAAGGAATCAAGGGATTTTGTCCGTAACCTCTGCTCAAACTTCCGCGAAGTGTATGTCTCCACACCACTGACAGAATGCGAACGAAGGGATTCAAAAGGATTGTATGCCAAAGCACGCAAAGGAGAGATCAAACAGTTTACCGGTATAGACGATCCCTATGAAGTCCCCCAAAACCCGGAAATCACTGTCGATACCTC
>CAYZVJ010000027.1:30785-32319 GCA_964481765.1 uncultured Rikenellaceae bacterium
TCAGTCCTTTTTAATACCCTGTAAAAAGATTACATTATCCCACAGGGATTATTAAATTTGTTACTACCTAAAAAACCAAGGTGTTGAAGAAAGGGCTGTTTTTTTTTATCATCGATCTGCTGCTGGTCACCTTTTCCTTCCTGCTAATTACCTGGGTAAGGCCGGGTAGTGTTGGTAGTTATTTTTCCCGGTATTACCTCTCCTTTATCATTTTTATTGTGATCTGGATCGGATCATCCATCCCTTTTAAAAAATACGCTCCGCTAAGAGATCCCACCTTTAAAAACGTTATTCTGCCAATCGTTATCAGCAACCTGGTTGCTCTTGGTACGATCAGCGTATTAATGTATTTCTTCCGCACTACCTACTACTCCCGTACAATCGTTTTAGGGACAATATTGTTGGCCAGTTTCTTTGAATTCCTTTTCAGCAGCCTCTATTTCTTCCTTAAAATCGCCATTGAATATCAGAACCCGCCGGATAATGAATACCTGGCTCTCAGGGCACAACAGTTAAACGGAAATTCCAATCATGCTGATATTTTTGAAGCAATGCCTGAAAACGGAAAAGCAATTGAATTATCCGGGGAACTCAGAAAACCCATCATTGATGAGTGCGGAGAGGAAGGGTTATCTTTTATCTTGAAAAACAATTGTTGCGAATCGGAGGAAACGCTGCTTGTAGCGACTACCACATCATTTAATATTACAACACAACCCGATAACCGGTACCGGTCCATCATCAACCTGAAACGGATCAACGATATCGCTTACCTGAATCGGTTCTTCGAAGCAGTAAATTCCAAAATTCCTGAAAACGGAACCTTCATCGGATGTGTGGAAACAAAAAACCTGAGGAAGCAACGGATCTTTAAAAAATATCCCTTTCTCCTGAATTATTTTTACTATTACTTTTTGGATTTTCCGGTAAAACGCCTGATGCCAAAATTTAAAATCACATCGGGTTTGTATCATTTCCTTACCCGTGGCCAGAACCGGGTGATTACCCGTGCCGAAACGCTCGGGCGGCTTATTTCCTGTGGATTTGATATCGTCAATGAAGCATACATCGAATCCCTGTTCTATTTTGCAGTAAAGAAAGTCGGGGAACCCTCCTTTGACCCCAACCCTACCTACGGTCCATTGGTCAGACTGAAACGTATTGGCAAAGAGGGTAAGGTTATCAAAGTGCTTAAAATGAGGACTATGCATCCATATGCCGAATACCTTCAGGATTACATGTATAAGATGCATAACCTGACCGAGGGAGGTAAGTTCGATTTTGACTTCAGGGTGTCAACACAGGGAAAAATCATGAGAAAACTCTGGATTGATGAACTGCCAATGCTGTTCAACTGGTTTAAAGGTGACCTGAAACTGGTTGGAGTGCGACCCATCAGTGAGCATTATTTCAACCTGTATGATAAAGAGGTCCGTGAAAAGAGAACAAAATACAAACCCGGTCTTATACCTCCTTTCTATGCCGACCTGCCAAAAAGCCTCGGGGAGATACAGGAATCGGAAATGCGTTACCT
>CAYZVJ010000027.1:32419-34172 GCA_964481765.1 uncultured Rikenellaceae bacterium
ATATCCAGTGATGAAACGACTCGTTTATATTGGTCTGTTTATTCTTTCAATCACGAAGGGCTATCCACAGGAGGTGTATCAGCACATTTCCAATACCTCAATTTATCAATTCATAGACGAGTTAGCCAATCAACAAATTATCGATATAAACAGTGCCGTAAAACCATATACCCGGATCTTTATTGCAGAAAAGCTTTCAGAGGCAAACAGCCAACGGGAATCACTAAATTCACGGCAACAAAAAGATCTCGATTTTTATCTGAAGGATTTTCATAAGGAGCTGAAACCCGATAAGCATTTTAAGAAACGGCTTGACCTGTTCTACTACAAAGATTCCCTCTTTACCTTCTCACTCAATCCCATTCTGGGGATCCAGTACTGGACAAATAATAACGGTTCGGTCTATCACCGGTGGAACGGGGCTGAAGCGTTTGCCTACATTGGTAAACATGTCGGGATCTATGCCAGCCTGAGGGACAATCATGAGAATAAAAAAATCTCGGAATACGATCAGATAACACAGCGTTTCGGAGCAAATTATAAAGCAAAATACGATTACAGTGAAATGCGGGGAGGAATTACCTTTTCCTGGAAGTGGGGATCTTTCGGACTGATCAAAGACCATTTCTCCTGGGGTAACAATTACAACGGAGCAAATATCTTTGCGGGAAGAACCCCGTCCATTGCACAGGTAAGACTTCACCTTGAACCCGCTAAATGGCTCGAATTCACCTATACACATGGCTGGCTGGTCTCAGAAGTTGTGGACAGCACAAGAAGTTTTTATTACGACACTCCGCATGGCGATGAGTACCGCAAGGTTTACCACAATAAATACCTGGCTGCCAACATCTTTACCATCAAACCGTTTGAGCGATTCCGGTTCTCTTTCGGGAATTCCATCATTTACGACCACGAGATCGAAGCCGCCTACCTTACCCCATTCTTCTTCTTCAAATCGATTGACCATACGCTGAATTCCGGGATTGACAATCAGAACTCCCAAATGTTCTTTGATATCAGTTCACGTCAGATCAACCACCTCCACCTTTATGCCACGCTATTCCTGGATGAAATAGCAATCGGGCGTATGTTTGATCCGGACGAACATTCCAATTTTTACAGTGCAAAGCTGGGTTTCCGGCTATCCAATTTCCCCCTGCAGAACCTGTCGTTAACCACCGAATATACCCAGACCAATCCCTTGGTTTTCAGGCATTACGTTTCAACACTGACATTCGAATCAAACCAGTATAACCTGGGCCATTACCTCCAGGACAATGCCAGGGAACTTTTTCTTTCCCTCGAAGCAAAACCCATTCGCGGGCTCACCCTGCATCTTTCCTATACCTTTGCCCAGAAAGGACCGGATCATACTGCACTGGACTCTGATCGCCTTGGTTTACCTTTTATGGAAAGCATTGAATGGGAGAGTCAAATGTTGGCCTTCCGAACGCGCTATGAGGTCATTAATGACGGGTATGTCTTTGCGGAGTATATGCACCGCAACGTTGATGGGGTGACGGATTATCTACCCGAAATCTGGCAGGGCACAACCAATACCTTCTCGTTTGGAGTGAATTTCGGATTTTAAAATACGAAAGATAAAACCACTCTGGCAGAATCGAAAACTCTGAATCTTCTACGAATAATAAGTATCTTTATAATGGCAAGGAGCTGCAGGACGACCTGGGGCTCGACTGGTACGACTATGGAGCCAGATACTACGATCCAGCGGTGGCTAGGTTCCATA
>CAYZVJ010000028.1:0-33512 GCA_964481765.1 uncultured Rikenellaceae bacterium
TGAATCCGTCACGGACAAGCGCTTCCAGGGCATGCCGTACCGTTGGACGGGTCATCCTATGAACCATGCACAATTCGTTCTCGGAAGGCAGGAGATCACCCTCACGGTAAACCCCATCCTTGATGTGCTTTCGAAGAACCTCATACAAACGACGGTATTGCGGAATCTGTTTCGGTAACGCTGACATTTATCCTGTAATGAGTGCAATTAAGTGTAAAAATATACAAAATAACTTGTAAATACAAGTTTTAAATTATATATTTGTTAAATATTTATAAATATCTGATATTTAAATATATAAATTAGTTTATTTCGTTATTGATTTTCAACCTGTCTTAACAGGTTTATACATCTTATAACACGATTTGAAATAAAACATGGCTCAACCGGTAATCATGCCAATGCAGGGCCAGTCTGTTGAAACCTGCATACTCACAGAGTGGTTTAAGCAGAAGGGAGAGGAGGTATCAAAGGGTGATCTTTTGTTCTCGTATGAAACGGATAAGGCAGCGTTTGAGGAGGAAGCGAGAACCGACGGGATACTGCTTGAACTCTTTTTCGATTGCGGTGATGAAGTACCCGTATTGTCAAATGTAGCCGTTATTGGAAAGAAAGGGGAACCGGTTGATGAGTTTCGCCCTGCAGGAAAAGAAACGGATGGTTTAAAGAAAACGGTTGAAGAAGAACAAAAACAGGATAGTGAAGCAGATGCCCGGGAACGGATACAAGATAAGGATGGGGGGGCAGCCGGGTCGATCAGGATCTCTCCACGGGCAGGACGGCTTGCAGCACAATTACGAATCGATATATCGCAACTGACGGGATCAGGGCCTGGAGGAAGAATTGTTGAGAAAGATATTCTCAATGCCCTGAAGCAACAACCAAAAATAACCCCGCTTGCCAGGGAGATGATGAAAAAGGGAGACATGGTGTATGTCCGTGAAAAAATCCGGGGACGGGTAACCAGCAAGGACCTGGTTGAACGCGGGCGAAAATATCCGGAGGAAACAGAGATACACCCCCTGTCTAATATCCGGAGACGGATTGCAGAAACCATGCACCGGTCCCTGCAAAATTCTGCCCAGCTTACCCACCATACCAGTGCTGACGCAAGAAAAATTCTTGAGCTCAGGAAAAAGGTGAAAGCGAAAACAGAAAAAGTGGAATATCCCGATATCACCCTGAATGACATGATCTGCTTTGCCGTGGTCAGAACATTGCAGAAACACCCGGAAGTGAATGCTCATTTCCTGGGTGATCAGATTAAAATGTTCAGGAACGTGAACCTGGGCTTTGCCGTAGATACGGAACGGGGATTGATGGTTCCTGCAGTCATTGGAGCCGATAAATTATCGCTTGCAGAACTATCCGTTCAATTGAAAGAACTTGCGGGAAAATGCAGGAAAGGGAATATCGATCCGGATCTGCTGAACCCTGAATCAGCAGGATTCACGGTTTCAAACCTGGGCGCTTATGGTGTGGAAATGTTTACACCGGTCATTAACCTTCCCCAGGTTGCCATACTGGGCGTGAACACCATTGTGAACCGTCCGGCAGAACTGGAAGGAGGGAAAATCGGTATCATTCCCTGTATCGGCCTCTCCCTTACCTATGACCACAGTGCACTGGACGGCGGCCCGGCATCCCTCTTCCTGAAAGAGGTGAAAGAGGAGATTGAACGATTTGAAGGATGAAGGATGCCTGTCTGTCGGCAGACAGGAAGGATGAAGGATGAAGTAAAAAGCAAAGAGAAGGATATTTTTTAGGCATGCCTAAGGCAAGAGTTGAAAGTTTTATTACAGTCTGAAGAAATAGGATGAGATGGATAGAAGCGTCCCGGAGGGACCGAAGGATAATAGGCAGCCATTTCAATGGCTGTTATTGGAATCATAGGAGTGGATAACGTCCCAGAGGGACTGAAAGAGAATAGAAAAGTATAAAGCACAAAGGAAAAAGGGTAAGGTATAACCAGTAACCAGTAACCCCGCCCGACTACCCGTCCGAACGGAGATCATCCGGGCGGGAACGCGTCAGTCGTTCGGGCGGGCAGAAACCAGAAACCAGAAACCAGAAACCAGCAACCGGCAACCAGAAACCAGAAACCAGAAACCAGAAACCAGAAACCAGCAACCATACCACACGTGTCTAAAAAACAGTATATCGATCCGGAAAAAGAGAGGAAGCCAGGGTATATTACCTTTGGTAAGATCCCGCTGAATCAATACAACAGAACAATTCAACAGGAAAGGGAGAATTATTCTGATGAAGACCTGGTCAGGATCTACCGGGATATGGTGATCATCCGTGAGTTTGAAACCATGCTGAACAGGGTGAAAACTACCGGAGAATACAACGGTATCCGGTACAGCCATCCCGGTCCGGCTCACCTCTCCATTGGACAGGAAGCTTCTGCCGTTGGGATGGCCTACCACCTGACTGTCGATGATTTTATCTTTGGCTCCCACCGCAGCCATGGAGAGATCCTGGCAAAAGGATTATCTGCCATTCACCAGTCGGAAGAGCATATCCTGGTCCAGATCATGTCAGGCTATTTTGACGGGACCATTTTGCGTATTGTGGAAAAAGGGGGTAAAGGAGAGGTGAAGGATCTGGCTGTCCGGTTTTTACTGTATGGAACTCTTGCTGAAATATTTGCAAGGGAGACAGGATTCAATAAGGGCTTGGGCGGATCCATGCATGCCTTTTTTCCACCTTTTGGTATCTATCCCAATAACGCCATTGTTGGCGGATCCGGTGATATCTCTGTGGGCGCTGCCCTGTTCAAAAGGGTGAACAAAAAACCGGGAATCGTAGTGGCAAACATCGGTGATGCCTCGATGGGATGTGGTCCGGTCTGGGAAGGGATCAGTTTTGCTTCAATGGATCAGTTCAAGACCCTCTGGGATGAAGAATACAGGGGAGGTTTGCCAATTCTGTTCAATTTTATGAATAACCAGTATGGAATGGGCGGTCAAACACGGGGTGAAACCATGGGGTATGATATACTGGCAAGGGTAGGTGCGGGAGTGAACCCTGAAATGATGCATGCTGAGCGTGTGGATGGCTATAATCCGCTGGCAGTGATGGATGCCTTCAAACGGAAAAAAGCGATCCTTGAAGCCAGGAAAGGACCGGTTCTGCTCGATACACTGACCTACAGGATCAGCGGACATTCACCATCCGATGCCTCATCCTACCGTTCTAAAGAAGAGATTGAAGCATGGAAAAATGTTGACTCCATTATTGAATTTGGACTCCAGCTGATGACAGCTGGAGTAGCCTCTGCCAGTGCGCTGGAATCCATCCGGGAAAAAGTGAAGGATCTGACCACTGAGATCATGGTCCTTGTGGTGGATGATACGCAATCATCCCGCATGAACCTCACGAGGGATCCCGATACAATAGGCCGGAAGATGTTCTCCAACGAATCAGTCAATACCTTTGACCACAGGGATCCGGAAGTTTGTCTGCCGATCGGTGAGAACCCGAGAGTTCTTCAAATAAAAAAGAAAGAACGGTTTGGCCTCGACACCGATGGAAAGCCCTTCTCGAAAGTCAAATCCTTTCAATTGAGGGATGGCATTTTTGAAGCCATCATTGACCGGTTCTATAAAGATCCGACGCTAATCGCCTTTGGCGAGGAGAACCGCGATTGGGGAGGGGCATTCGCTGTGTACCGGGGGTTAACCGAAGCCCTGCCATATCACCGCCTGTTTAACGCTCCGATCTCTGAAGGGGCGATCGCCGGTGCCGCTGTGGGATATGCCATGTGTGGTGGAAGAGTTATCCCCGAGATCATGTATTGTGATTTCCTGGGGCGGTCGGGTGATGAAGTGTTCAACCAGCTTCCAAAATGGCAATCCATGAGCGGGAATATCCTGAAAATGCCCGTTGTGCTGAGGGTTTCAGTTGGTTCGAAATATGGTGCACAACACTCCCAGGACTGGTCATCCATCGTAGCACATATTCCCGGGTTGAAGGTTGTTTTTCCCGCCACACCCTATGATGCAAAGGGATTGATGAATGCTGCCCTGCAGGGAACTGATCCCGTTGTTTTCTTTGAAAGCCAAAGAATCTATGATGTAGGTGAACTGTTTCATGAAGGCGGTGTTCCTGAGGAATACTATGAGATCCCCATCGGAGAACCCGACATAAAGAAGCAGGGGAAAGATATAACCATTCTCTCGGTTGGAGCAACCCTTTATACTATAATGGAAGCTTCCGAAGAACTGTCTGCCAGGTGGGGTATCTCAACAGAGGTGATCGATGGCCGGAGCCTGGTACCGTTCAATTATGAACCGGTGCTGGAGTCAGTGAAAAAAACCGGAAAGATAATTCTTGCCAGTGATGCATCATCCAGGGGATCGTTCATGAAAGAGATGGCACAAACAGTAACAGAGCTGGCGTTCGATTACCTGGACGCACCCCCTGTGGTTGTAGGATCAAGAAACTGGATCGTCCCGGCTCATGAACTGGAAGAGTTCTTCTTTCCACAAAAAGAGTGGATCCTGGATGCCTGCCACCAGAAGATCATGCCACTGAAAGGATACAATCCATCGAATGACTTCAGTGATGATGAACAGATCAGAACAAACCGGCTGGGCATTTGAGTGATTATAAAATGACAAAAACCCAACATAACATTTTAAAAGACTTCCCGGAACCGGATGAACTCCTGATGGACGGTTTCAGGAAACCCGATCTGCCAGTATACAAGGTTAACGGGCATATCCATACACCCTTTTCATTCAGCGCTTTCACCGGCTTCGATCAGATCTTTCGCATGGCACGCCAGGAAGAAATCAGGGTGCTGGGTATTAACGATTTCTATACCATGGCTGGCTACCAGCCGTTTTATCAATATTGTCTGAAATACAAAATTTTTCCACTGTTTAACATTGAGTTCATTGGGTTATCTGCTGAAGACCAAAGAAAAGGGATCCGGATAAACGATCCGAACAATCCTGGCAGGATCTATCTCAGTGGTAAAGGACTGAACTTCCCTGTCACCCTGAGTGAGCAGAACGTAGCCAGGATTGATCGGGTAGTCAAGGAAAATCATAAGCAGGTTGCACGGATGATCGACAAGACCAACAGGTTGCTGGAGGGATTGCATCCCACGTTTCAGATATCCATGAACGAAATCAGGGATCGCTTTGCAAAGGAACTCGTGCGGGAGCGACATGTGGCAAAAGCGATCCGTATTACGTTGCATGAAAAAATTCAGGGGAAAGCTGAACGGTATGACTTTCTGAGAAAACTATATCGCGGAACGCAGCCGGAAGCAGATCCGGGAAGTATTGCTGCACTGGAAAATGAAATCCGTTCAAATCTACTGAAAGCAGGTGGATCCGCTTTTGTCCCGGAGAATAAAAAGGCGTTTCTTCCAGTAGAACAGGTAATCCAGATAATCCAGGATGGTGGTGGAATACCCTGTTATCCGGTACTGCTCGATGATATAAACGGAAAATTTACCGACCTGGAAAGGGATTGGTATAACCTGCTCGAGCGATTGACCAGCTACCACATCTCCTGCATTGAACTGATCCCCGGCAGGAACAACTTCCATGTGTTGAAGGATTTTATCAGCTTCTTTTCCCAGCATAACTTCGTGATCCTTTTTGGAACAGAACACAACACCCCCGATCTCTTGCCGCTTACCGTTTCATGCAGGAATGGGATCCCGCTGGATGAGGAGATGAAAAGAAATTCCTATGAGGGCGCCTGTATTATCGCAGCCCATCAGTACCTGAAAGCAAAAGGAGAGCCCGGTTTGATTAAAGCAGATGCTGCCGCCGGTATAACCAAAAAGGAGAAATTTGTTGCCCTGGGAAATGAAGTAATAGAAAAATTCATTACTCAATAACGATCATGAACAAATACCTGAAACAACTTGTTGAAATCAGCAGGTTCTATGGTTCAAATACAGACTATATCATCGCCGGTGGAGGCAATACATCCTGTAAGGATGAAAAGAAGATCTGGGTGAAAGCAAGCGGAACCAGCCTGGAAAATATCCCGATCGATGATTTTGTCGTGTTGCATCGTAATAAGTTGAAGTCACTATCGGAACAAACGTTTTCAGATGATCCGCAACAGCGCGAAGTGCAGGTTAAGGAAGCATTGTCCGAATGCCTTGTTGATCCAAACTCCGGTAAAAGGCCCTCTGTGGAAACATCCCTGCACGAACTGATCCGGTACAGGTTCGTTGTGCATACGCATCCGACATTGGTTAATGGGTTGATGTGCAGCCGAAATGCCAGTACGGTTACGCATAAATTGTTCGGTGAAAAAGCACTCTTCGTTCCCTATACTGATCCCGGTTACACTCTCTTTCACTCTTTGAAAAAGAAAGTCTTATCATTCAGGAAAACATTCGGTGAGGATCCTAAAATTATTTTTCTTGAGAACCATGGAGTTATTGCAAGCTCCGATTCAGTTGGGGAAATAAAGAAAATATACCGGGAGATCATGTCTGCCCTTCAAACTGCCATAAATAAACCGCTTGAAATAAAATCCCAATCAATACCCGGATTGGTAATTGAAACAGTACCGGCAGTCCGGATGATGCTGGCCGGTGATGCCTTTCCGGTTGTAAGGTTTAGTACAAATTCTTTGTTCCTTCCATATACCCGGAATAAAACTTCATTTGATAAAATCAGCAAACCATTTATCCCGGACATGGTGGTTTATTGCCGAAAGGAGTGGATTTATATCGAAAATACCAGCAATCCGGATAAGCTGCTGGAGGAGTTGGGTCATAAGCTGAAGGAATACGAGGATCGCAACGGGTATAAACCGAAAATTGTGGTTCTCAAAAACGTCGGAGTATTGGGTATTGATAGTGATTCACGCTCGGTTGATACCGTCTTAAAAGTCTTTGAAGACCTTGTTAAGATCCGATATTACTCAGAATTCTTTGGAGGAGGAAAGGTATTGACGAACAGTCAGATCGATTTTATTGATCAATGGGAGGTCGAGAACTATCGGCGAAAGATATCAAAGGCGTCTATGTCAGGTCATTCTGCACGAAATATGATCGCCCTCGTTACCGGAGGAGCACAGGGTTTTGGTAAGGGAATAACAGAAGCACTGTTTCACTCCGGAGCGGATGTTGTAATTGCCGATATTAACGAGAAACAGGGAAAGAAATTGGAGAATCATCTGAATGTTCAGGCTCTGAGAAACAGGGCACTCTTCCTGAAAGCGGATGTTACCAGACCTAAGGAGGTCAGGAACCTGATGGTTCAAACGGTTGCTAACTTCGGCGGACTGGACTTATTGATCAGTAATGCAGGCGTACTGAAAGCCGGGAGCCTGGATGAAATGGATCCGGAATCTTTTGATCTTGTGACAAAGGTGAATTATACCGGATATTTTAACTGTGCAAAAGCTGCATCTGAAATTTTCATTATTCAACAAAAACAGAGACCCGATAACTATTCAGACATCATCCAGATCAACTCAAAATCGGGACTGAAAGGGAGCAATAAGAACTTTGCCTATGCCGGGAGTAAATTTGGAGGGATCGGTTTAACACAGTCTTTCGCACTTGAACTGATTCCCTTTAAAATCAAGGTGAACTCGATCTGTCCCGGTAACTTTTTTGATGGTCCTCTCTGGTCGGATCCGGATAATGGATTGTTTGTACAGTATTTAAGGGCAGGAAAAGTTCCGGGAGCAAAATCAATTGCCGATGTGAAAAAACAGTATGAAAGCCTGGTACCTATGGGTCGGGGATGTGAGGTCGATGATGTAATGAAAGCCATATGGTATGCAGTGGATCAGAAATATGAAACAGGACAGGCCATTCCCGTAACCGGTGGTCAGGTCATGTTGAGTTAGATGAAAAGAGG
The DNA here is from genome assembly GCA_964481765.1 of uncultured Rikenellaceae bacterium. Taxonomy (GTDB): domain Bacteria; phylum Bacteroidota; class Bacteroidia; order Bacteroidales; family VadinHA17. The sequence goes on from CAYZVJ010000028.1 coordinate 7,857, forward strand.
TCTTTTGTATGCACATACACGATGAAGACAAAAGCAGTACGAATCTATGGTAAAAACGACCTCCGGCTGGAGGAGTTTGAATTACCTCCCATGAAAGAGGGTGAAATCCTTGCCAGGGTGGTCTCTGACAGCATTTGCATGTCTTCTCATAAAGCAATGCTGCAGGGACCTGAACACAAACGCATTCCGGACAATGTGGCAGAAAATCCCACCATCATAGGTCATGAATTCAGCGGGGAACTTATCGAAGTAGGAAAGAAATGGTCGGATAAGTTCAAACCGGGTCAGAAATTTTCCGTTCAGCCGGCTTTGAATTACAAAGGAAGCCTGGATGCCCCCGGATATTCATACCCCTATATTGGTGGTAATGCCACTCATATCCTCATTCCGGAAGAGGTCATGGAGATGGATTGCCTGCTGCCTTATGATGGTCCGGGCTATTTCCCTGCCTCTCTGGCCGAACCCATGTCCTGTGTTATCGGTGCATTTAATGCTAATTACCATACCGATCCGGGATCCTATATCCATAAAATGGGAATTGTCGAAGGTGGATCGTTGGCGATCCTTGCCGGTGCAGGCCCTATGGGACTGGCAGCCATCAATTATGTACTGAATCGACCCGGAAAGCCAAAGCTGATGGTGGTTACAGATGTGGATGATCAACGGCTTCAACGGGCAGAATCACTCTATTCTGTCGAACATGCCAGGGGAAAAGGAATTGACCTGAAGTACATCAATCCCGGCAACATGGATGATCCGGTAAGTTATCTGCGTTCATTTACCAGTGGTTCAGGTTATAGTGATGTTTTTGTCTTTGCTCCTGTATCAGGGGTGGTTGAACAGGGTGACCAATTGCTGGCAAGGGGTGGATGTCTCAATTTTTTTGCCGGTCCGGAAGATCCTCGATTTACGGCATTGATCAACTTCTACAACCTCCACTATGAATCAACCCATATTGTCGGGACTTCCGGTGGGAATAACCACGATATGGTAACCGCACTATCAATGATGGCTGAGGGGCTGGATCCTGCAGGGCTGGTTACACATATAGGGGGATTGAATGCGGTGATTGATACGACAAAAAGATTACCCGGGATTGCGGGCGGCAAAAAACTGATTTATACCCACCTACACCTGGATCTAACCGCTATTGAAGATTTCGAACGATTGGGTAAAACAAACCCTCTATTCAGTGAATTAGCCAATATTACCCGGAAACATAATGAACTATGGTCGGTTGAAGCGGAGGCCTACCTGCTGCGCCATGCCACGGTGAACAGTCAATGACCAGAAAAGGTATCAACCTCTTTTTTCGTCAGGTAATTTTCCATGGTCAGGCAGGCAAGTGTGCCGAAATTTATTCCGGAGTGGATGATATCATCCCAAATCCTGATATCAAGACGCAACATTTCATTACGGGAGATCCTGTTTTGAAACAGTGAATAGATAATCCCGGCGTTAAAATTGTCACCCGCTCCGATGGTGCTTATCGGAATTATCTTGTGCACCGGGTAGCTCTTCCTGAACCGCTGCGTAATGAGCCATACTCCCTTCTGGTTAGCTGTATAGATCAGTACCTTTTCTGGATCATGAATCACGTTCCATACCTCTTCAGGGTCCTCAATTCCGAAAATGCACCTGAAATCTTCGTCCGATCCACGAATTATATCGCCTGACCGGATGTTTTCCATGATTACCGGTTTCAGCCTGTCCAGCTCATCCTGGTGAGCCTTTCTGAAATTAGGGTCATAGAAAACGATAGACCCTGCTTTCCGTGCAGCAGTTATCAGGGTCCTGAGAACAGGAATGTACCGTGGGGTAAGTGCAAAGAAAGATCCGAAAAGAAAAAAATCTCCCGGGCTGAATTTTGGAAAAGGTATAATGAAATCACTTTCCGGGTATTGTTTATAAAAGTCGTATTGTGCATTGCTTGTCTGATCAAGAAAAGCAAGAGCAAGAGCGGTTTTGCAATTTTTCTCCTGTCGGATCAGCCGGATTGATATCTGATTTTGTTGAAGAAAGGTCAGGACGATCTCTCCAATTTTATCCCGCCCGGTTTCACTGATAAAGCTTACCGGCAAACCCAACCTGCCAAGGGTGACGGAAGTGTTCAGCATCGCTCCTCCGGGAGTCCCCGATACAGGTTGGTTCTCTTTGAATATCAGGTCGTATACAATTTCGCCTATGGTGTAAATGTTAGCCATCAATCTTCATTCCGTGATTTCTTCCCAAGATAGCCTCCATGATGCCGCTTTGCATACTCACCATTCGTGAATTGTATCCTTTCCATCATCAATATAACCATCACATCCCCGATGACCGTCATTGTCGTAGTGGATGTTGTGGGTGTTAGCCCAAGGGGACATACCTCATCCGGATTGCCGGTACTTATAATAACATCCGCAAGGCTGGGCAGGGGACTATCCGGACTCCCTGTGATAACAATCAGCGGTAAATGGTTAAACAACCGTTTTGCCAGTTCCACCAATTCCAGGATTTCACGAGTTTTCCCTGAATTCGATACAAGGAGGAGGATGTCATTTTTTTGAATTACACCAAGGTCACCATGCTGAGCATCGCTGGGGTGCAGAAAAACAGCAGGAGTTCCCGTTGAGCTGAACGTGGTTGCTATGTTGACCGCGATCTGTCCAGCTTTTCCCATGCCGCTGGCAACCAGTTTTCCTCCTTCTTTGTGAACACGATTGTAGATGATTTCAATGGCCCTTTCGAAACCATTTGGCAGGGGGATGTGTCTGATTGCATTGGCTTCTGCTTCCAGAATCCCGGAGATCTTATCCTTATTCATGTGCACTATTCGTTAACTGAGTGATAGACCAATTGTTTGCCTCCAAATTTATCAAAAAAAAAGGGATAAGGAGAAATACCACTTCATTTATCCTGTTTTTTCGCTGCTTTTTATAATTTTAAGCTGGTCTTTTCAAAAGGGTTTAACCCGCGGGAAATTGATGGTCGTTACAAGGATACATTAATAGGATGAGTGCATGAAAGCTATGGTCCTTACCGGACTTAACCGAATGGAAATGAGAGAAGTTCCTGACCCTCTTTTGACATCCGGACATAATGTGATTATCCGAATGGGTGCTGTCGGGATTTGCGGTTCTGATATCCATTACTTTACCGGGGGTAAGATCGGTAATAAAGTTGTACAGTACCCTTTCTGTGTTGGCCATGAGGGAGCTGGCACTGTTCATGAGATTGGAAAGGAGGTTACACGCGTAAAGCCGGGGGATCGTGTTGCTTTTGACCCGGCCATCTCATGTGGAAAGTGTGACCAATGCCTGGCAGGACGACCGCATACCTGTCGAAATCTTTCCTTCCTTGGGTGTCCGGGGCAGGCAGAAGGGTGCCTATCTGAATTTATTGTCATTCCGGAATCCTGCCTCTATCCGATTCCGGAAACCATGAGTTTTGAAATGGCTGCTTTATCAGAACCGCTTTCTATCGGATTGTATGCTGCAGAAATGTCTATCCCCCTGAAAGATGCTAAAGTGGGTATTTTGGGTTCAGGTCCCATTGGAATAAGCGTATTATTACCGGCTTTGACCATGGGGGCAGGTGAGGTCTATATGACCGATAAAATTAATGAACGGGTGAATCTAGCCATGCATTTTGGTGCTTCATGGAGTGGTAATCCATTAAAAACGGATGTGGTTTCTGAAATTCTCAAAAGGGAACCAGCCATGCTCGATGTGGTTTTTGAATGTTGTGGCCAGCAGGAAGCAATGGACCAGGCAGTTGAATTGCTAAAACCAGGAGGTAAACTCATGATCGTCGGGATTCCCTCTTTTGATACCTGGAGATTCCCCGTGGATCTCCTGCGCCACAAAGAACTATGCATTCAAAATGTCCGGAGACAGGTTCACAGAGTAGCAAAAACCCTTACCCTGATCTCGGAGGGCGTTATTCTTCCGGAAGCCATGATAACCCATGAGTTCTCATTTCAGGACACAAAAAAAGCATTTGATCTGGTATCATCCTACGCCGACGGTGTGTTAAAAGCCATGATCCGTTTTGATTAAGCTGCTGTTCTATCACGGATATAAACTGATCATGGGTCATGTGAATTTTACCATTTAAATGATTTATTTTGCACTATGGATTATAACTCAGACAACCGGATTGTTCTAACCCTGGATGCCGGCGGTACAAATTTTGTGTTTTCAGCCATTCAGGCGAACCGGGAGATCGTCCAACCGGTGACGTTGCCTTCTGAGGCACATGACCTGGACTGCTCCCTTAAAAACATTATCCAGGGATTTACATCGGTCAGGGAATTGTTGGATAGTGATCCTGTTGCTATAAGTTTTGCTTTTCCTGGTCCTTCTGATTATCCCGGGGGTATTATTGGTGATCTGGGCAACCTGCCAGCCTATCAGGGCGGCATTGCCCTTGGACCCCTGCTCAACAAAAAATTCAACATGCCGGTCTTTATAAATAACGATGGGGATCTATATGCTTATGGCGAAGCCATATCAGGATACCTTCCATACATAAACCGGTTGCTGAAGAAAGCCGGGAGCAATAAACGGTTCAGGAACCTCATTGGCTTTACACTCGGGACAGGTTTTGGAGCAGGCATTGTTCATGATGGGAAATTATTCATCGGAGATAATGCCTGTGCAGCGGAAGTATGGCTTTTACGCCATAAACTGATTCCTGATACATTTGCTGAAGAGGGTGTTAGTATACGAGCCATTCAGCGTGTTTATGCAGGTAATGCTGGTATATCACAGGAGGCAGCACCAACACCAAAAGATATTTTCGAAATAGGAATGGGACGGTTAAAGGGCGATCAGAAAGCCGCCGTTAAAGCGTACAATGAAATGGCAGAAGTACTTGGTGACGCTGTTTCCAATGTACTAACCTTACTTGACGGACTGGTGGTTATTGGCGGCGGACTTGCCGGGGCATACCCCCTCTTTCTGGATCAGATGGTGACGGAGATGAATAGCAGCTTCCGGTCGACGGACGGAAAAAATGTGCGCCGACTGGCCCATCAGGTGTACAACCTGGAGAATAACGAGGAAGTGAATCTTTTTCTTAAGGGATCTGAAAGAGAAATTGATATTCCCGGAGGCCTTGGTAAAGTGAAGTATGATCCGGTTCCCAGGATAGGCGTTGGAATATCAAGAATCGGAACCAGCAGGGCAATAGCCCTCGGAGCTTATGCATTTGCTTTGCATAAACTCGATGAACGTTAAATGCTTTTATGGAAATATGAATCGTTAGATCATGACAATTGAAAACCTGACCAATGTTGAAAAGGAATTTTTGAAAGAGTCTCCCATTGAAAACATCACCACAAAAATACCCTATATCCTGGTTGACAATTTTCCCAAGCTGGGTAAATTTGTCGCCATGCGTTTCCTCGAATGGGTTGCCGGAAATTCCGAAGGAGTGATTAGCCTGCCCACCGGAAAAACCCCGGAATATTTTATCAAATGGACAGAACACCTCCTGAAGAACTGGAATGATAAGACAGTTGAAGCAGAGCGGGAAAAATATGGCCTTACCGGGAAATATCCTCCCGATTTCAGAGGCCTTCAGTTCGTTCAGATTGATGAGTTTTATCCAATTTCTCCAATACAACACAACAGCTTTTACCATTACGTGAATAAATACTATATCGAGGGATTTGGATTGGATAAGAGAAAAGCATTGCTGATAAACAGTGAAGAGATACCACTTGAGGAAGGAAAGCACTTTACAGAAGTGTTTCCAGATCTTACCATTGATACTACCTTACGATACCGGGAGAGCCGTTCAAATCTTGAAAGACTTCAACAATTGTCAATATATCATATCGATAACTGGTGCTCCCGGTATGAAGCAAAGATCCGGGATAAAGGGGGTATCGGTTTCTTCCTGGGTGGAATAGGCCCGGACGGACACATTGCCTTCAATACCCGTGGATCAGATCCGAATTCAAATACCAGGTTGACTCCCACTAATTTTGAAACACAGGCGGTGGCTGCTGCTGACCTGGGTGGAATAGAGATATCCAGACACCGATTGGTGATCACGATAGGACTCGAAACCATTACCCATAATCCTGAATCGGTTGCCATTATTTTTGCTGCCGGTGAATCAAAGGCTGATATCGTTAAGAAATCCCTCGAAAGCGAAGCGACCAATCTTTATCCTGCAACGGTATTGGAGAAGCTGAAAAGGAGCAGGTTCTACATCACCCTTGGCGCAGGTAAGATGCTGGAAGATGTTAGGATAAGAAAATATAAGGAGGGTAAATGGATTCATGCAAAGACAGAAAAAGCGGTGATCAATCTTTGCAAGCATCTCAATAAATATGGAGATGATATAACGGCAGAGGACCTTACTACCAGTTTGAAGTGCAGGATGATCCCTAATGTAGGAAATCAAACAGTGCAATCGGTTATCGATTCTATTGTGCAAAAACTGGAAAAAGGACTAGAGAATGAACAAAACCAGGTCTACCTGCATACCGGTCCTCACCACGACGACATCATGCTGGGAATGCTTCCTCATGTTGCACACCAGCTAAGGGAACCAACCAACGAATTCCATTTTGCCGTTTTAACATCCGGCTTTACAGCCGTCACCAATAATTTTATCACGATTGCACTGAAAGAAACACGGGAATTTCTCAGACAGGAACGCATCGAAATGGTCAAATATCCTGATTTCTTCAGTGGGGGATATAAGTTTAAATGGGATAAAGATGTCTATCATTATCTTAATAAAGTGGCTTCGCTCGACAGAGAAGGTCAGAAACGCGGGTTAAGCCATCGGCTGGTTAGAGCAATCGTTGATATCTATCGGGTCAGGAATGAGGAGGAATTGATGGATAAGATCTACGAAATCCTGCATAAGATCAATCAAAGCTATGACGGAGAAAAAAATCCTTCCGAAATCCAGAAATTAAAAGGCATGCTACGCGAATTTGAAGAGGAACTGGTCTGGGCTCATTTTGGGGTACAGGTAAAGAACATCTCCCACCTGCGCCTGGGGTTCTATACCGGTGATATTTTTACAGAACAACCTACCAGATCAAGGGATGTTAAACCAATCCTTGATCTGTTTCGTAAAGTCAAACCAACGGTCTTAAGCCTTGCACTCGACCCGGAAGGTAGCGGTCCTGATACCCACTACAAGGTGTTACAGGCTATTGCTGAAGCCATCAGGGAGTGGGGAAAGGAAAAAGACCTGAGTAACTTCAGGGTGTGGGGCTATCGGAATGTCTGGTATAAATTCCATCCATCCGAAGTGAATACCATCGTTCCGGTATCACTCAACTCAATGGCAGTGCTCACCGACTCATTTAAAAACTGCTACCTCAGTCAGGTGGATGCATCATTCCCCAGTTATGAACACGATGGACATTTTAGTACACTTGTTCAGAAAATATGGGTCGAACAACTTAAGGATCTGCAACTGCTCATGGGTAAGGAATATTTTTTCAATAACCCGCATCCACGAATCAGGTCAGCGCATGGATTGCTCTATTTCAGGGATATGAACGTTGATGAATTCCTGTCACAGGCAAGAGAACTGGAAAAAAGTACAGAAGGATAATCCCGCTACAAAAAACTCAATAAGAGTAAAATAACCGGTGAAAACTTTCCTGAAAATGTAAAATGATTATTTTTAGCACCAATAAGATGATTTACCATTAATTGAAAGAAAATGCGAATAGTAATTAAGAAAGATGAAAAAAAAGTTGGGAAATGGGTAGCTAACTACATTGCGGATAGGATCATTGCAGCCAATCCAACCAAAGATAAGCCTTTTGTCCTCGGACTTCCTACCGGTTCCTCACCCATTCCTGCCTACAACCATTTGATTGAATTAAACAAGGAAGGGAAAATATCCTTCCGGAATGTGATTACATTTAATATGGATGAATATGTCGGTCTTCCGGAAAGCCACCCGGAAAGTTATCACTATTTCATGTATGAACATCTGTTTAATCACATTGATATTCCGAAAGAAAATATCAACATTTTAGATGGTAATGCTCCTGACCTTGAAAAAGAGTGCAAGGACTATGAAAAGCGAATTGTAGAAGTGGGGGGTATCGACCTGTTCCTTGGTGGTATTGGCCCGGATGGACACATCGCTTTCAACGAACCCGGTTCATCCCTGGCTTCAAGAACCCGGTTGAAAACACTGAGTTACGACACAATCCTGGCAAATTCCAGGTTCTTCGATGGTGATATGAGCAAGGTGCCGACTACAGCCCTCACGGTGGGCGTTGGTACCGTAATGGATGCTAAGGGAGTGCTGATAATAATCACGGGATATGGGAAAGCCCGTGCCCTTCGACAGGTTGTGGAGGGCGGTATCAGTCACATGTGGACCGTCTCCATGTTGCAGATGCATCCCAAGGGAATTATCGTTTGCGATGATCCGGCCACCATGGAACTGCAGGTCGAAACTGTTAAATATTTTAAAGATATTGAAGGTGTTGTAGCAAAAAAGCTGCCATCCTGATAACCAGGCCAGCTCTTATGAAAAAGCGATTTTTGGATTTAGTGCAATAGAGAATATCCGGAAAATCGCTTTTTCCTTTGATGCCAGTAGAAAAAATTGTATGAAATTTAGAAAATTAAGTAAGGAAGAGATTACAGCATTGACCAGGCAGGGCTGCTCTGCTGAAGATTGGAAAACGGTCCTCGTAAAAGAGGAGTTCAATCCCCAAAGAATAAGAAATGTTGCTTTCAGTGGTAATATAAGAGTGGGAAAGGTTGAGGGTACTCTGGATATGGGGAATGCCCTTCAAAAACAAACCGGGATTTATGATAGCGCTATCCACGATTGTACCATAGGGGATCATTGTTACATCTCAGGGGTCAGGAATCTTGTCCGGTACGATATTGCCGATAATGTGGGTATTGAAGATGTATCCTCGATAACCATGACCGGGGAATCAACCTTTGGAAACGGCGTGATGATAGAGGTGCTGAACGAGGGTGGGGGAAGGAAAAAACCGCTTTTCGATAAACTGACCTCGCAATTGGCGTATATTATTGTTACTTACCGGCATGACCAGAAACTGATCGAGAAATTGTACCGCATGATCGATCGGTATGTGAAAACCAGGAAAAGTGACCGCGGTACCATCGGGGAAGGCGCACGGATCATGTCAACAACAATACTGAAAAATAGTTATATCGGGGAAAAAACAAGAATCGAAGGAGCCCTTCTCCTGGAGGAAGGAACCATTGATTCAAACCGGTACGATCCGGTTTTTATTGGTGAAGGAGTTATTGCTAAACAGTTCATTGTACTCTCCGGTTCGAAAATCGATGGAGCATCTGTAATAGAAAAATGTTTCATCGGACAGGGAGTTAAAATTGGAAAACAATTCTCGTGTGAGAATTCAGGCTTCTTTGCAAACTGTGAAGGGTTTCATGGTGAAGCACTGAGCATCTTTGCCGGACCATATACCGTAACCCATCATAAATCAACATTGCTGATTGCCGCTCTTTTCTCCTTCTATAATGCAGGTAGTGGCTCCAATCAGTCAAACCACATGTATAAACTCGGCCCAAATCACCAGGGAATCCTTGAACGGGGAGCAAAAACGGGATCTTTTTCATACATGATGTGGCCCTGCAGGGTGGGAGCATTTACCGCTGTTATAGGGAAACATTATGCAAATTTCGATGGTTCAGACCTCCCCTTTTCATACATCCTTGAGAGCAACGGTAAAAGCGTAATCATGCCAGCAATGAACCTGAGTACAGTGGGTACCCTTCGCGATAGCACAAAATGGCCAAACCGCGATCGCCGAAAAGATCCCGATAAAAAAGACTTGCTGAATTTTGAAATGTTAAGCCCATATACCGTAGGTAAAATGATCATGGGAGTGGATCATTTGAAACAATTTGACGAAAATACACCGGAAGAGGAAACATTCGTGGAATACAATGGGTTAAATATTAAGCGAAACAAACTTAAATTTGGCTACCATAATTACGAAATGGCCATCCGAATCTATACCGGGAGAGAGGTTATTAAACAACTTGAAAAAAACCGGAATACAGAATCCTTCGATGATTTGATAAGCAAAATGTACCTGCGTGATCCCAATGCCCTGGGACACTGGATCGACATGTCGGGAATGCTGGCCCCACAAAATAGTGTTGATGAACTCATATCAGAAGTTTACAATGACACCATTCATACCATTGATGAATTTATCGCCAGATTCCACCAGATTAATGAAGCCTATGATCAATATTCCTGGGCTTGGTGTATTGACCTGCTGCAGGATCGACTGGGTAACCTGTTTGGTGATATTACCAGAGAACAGATGATCCGGATTATCAGTGACTGGAAGGAGAGTTCCCTGGAATTCAACCACCTGGTCCTCCTGGATGCAAAAAAGGAATTTTCTGAAAAAAGTAGAATTGGGTATGGAATCGATGGAGGATTGGATGAAAAAAACAGGGATTTTGAAGCAGTACTGGGTAAGTATGAAGAAAATAAATTTGTGAAAGAATTACTCGAAGAATCGAAACCTATCGAAGAAAAAGCCGAAAATCTGATCAACTTCATTCAAATGCTTAAGTGATAAACACCTTTAGTCATTAGTTGATATATTGGTAAATTGGAAATAAACATTCTCATTAAGAACTGTAAACTAATTGAACGTTGGACGTTCGATTTATTATTATCTTTATTAGTCTAATTGTTATACCCTTAATATTACACGAGAAACGACTAATAACATGAAGAAATTCATTCTTCTTTTCGCACTTTCGGGACTGTTCATCTATACTGGTTTTTCCAATTTCCTGGTTAACAAAAACGATTTCAACCTGAACACGCTAACGACCGGTGACGATACGGTTCGCTACGTATCGTTTACAGGTAAAGTTATCGATAGCAGAGACTGTTCTCCCATCGTGTTTGCCAGCGTCTTTATTGTTGGAACCAACCTGGGGACGGTGACAAACTCCGATGGTGAATTCATCATTACGATCCCTGAAAACCTGTTGAAGAATTACATCGGGATCACGCACATTGGCTACGGCAGGGCCACTGTGCCCATTGAGACAATGAACCCGGAGGATAATATCATTGAATTGAAAATTTCACCCATTCCCATCAGAGAGGTTGTGGTGTCTAGCCCTGATCCCAGAAAACTGATCGAACAGGCGATTTACAACATTAATGAAAACTATCCGACTGAACCGATGATGATGATCACCTTCTACAGGGAAACCGTAAAGAAAAACAGGTACTATGTTGCCATTTCCGAAGCCGTATTGGATGTCTATAAAGCTTCCTATAACAACCTGATCGATAATGACCGGATAAGAATATTCAAGGGCAGGAAAGGGCAGGATGTAAACCGGATGGATACGGTGATGTTAAAATACCAGGGAGGACACTATACTGCATTCCTGCTTGACGTTGTGAAAAACCCCGGAGATATTCTTTCCATTGATATGCTCGAAAATTATGATTATACCATGGGAGGCATGATTAGCATCGATGACAAACAGACATGGGTTGTCGAATTTGATCAGAAAATTGGAGTGGAATATCCACTGTACAAAGGAAAAATCTATATCGATACCGAAAGCTATGCCATTGTCGGATTGGAATTCAATATCAGTCCAAAGATGATCTCAACCGCTGCCAGGTACATGATACAAAAAAAACCAGCCGGTATGAAGGTGGATGTACTGTCTGGTCATTACCTTGTCAATTACCGGCTCGTTCAGGGGAAGTGGTACCTGAATTATGTGCGGGCAGAATTTGTTCTCGATTGCAAATGGGATAAAAGACTTTTTAAATCCACCTATACAGTTATGTCAGAAATGGCTGTGACCGATATCACCCGGGAAAATATTAATAAATTTAAAATCCGCGAGTCTGCAAAAAGAAGCGATGTCTTGATTGAACAGGTAGCAGATTTTGAAGACCCTGATTTCTGGGGTGATTATAATGTGATAAAACCGGACGAATCCATTGAATCGGCTATCAGGAAACTTGGCAGAAGGCTTAAACGGCAGAATAACAATTGACATGATTTACAACGGTCTTTTTCCTTGATTTTATACAGATGAGCAGAAAACATACAGAAACAAAAAAAAATGATACAGAAAAAAAACATGAATCGGCGTGAATTTCTGGGTTCTGCTGCTGCTACAGTAGCGTTTACAGTAGTTCCAAGACATGTGCTTGGCGGACTCAATTTTGTTGCCCCCAGCGATAAGCTCACACTGGCGTACATAGGCTGTGGCACCCAGGGTTTACGCGAAATGGTAAGGCTTGTTACCAATCAGGAGATACAGATTATCGCTGTATGCGATCCGAACAAGAACACCACCGATTACGTTGACTGGTCGCTGCATGGCATCCGGAACGGAATACGGGGTGTGTTGGAAGAGCCCCGTTGGGGTGAAGGTCTTACCGGTATCCCCGGGGGACGTGATATCGGTCAGGAAGTGGTAAATTCCTATTATGCAAAGAAAAGGGCTTCGGAACATTTTAATGGATGCTCTTCATATGCTGATTTTCGGGAGTTGCTCGAAAAGGAAAAAGACATCGATGCCGTGAAGGTCATGACCCCGGATCATTTGCATGCCACAGTATCTATCGCAGCAATGAAAAAAGGGAAACATGTCGTGATCCACAAACCCATTGCTAACCGGGTATATGAAGCCAGGTTGACGATCGATACTGCACGTGAAACAGGGGTTAGTACTCACCTCCTGGCCTGGAGTAGAAGAAAAGAGTATGACCTGATACTGAAATGGATACGCGATGGTGCCATTGGAACCCTTCGCGAGATCCATAACTGGTCAAACAGGCCGGTATGGCCGCAATGGACCGCTAACCCAACCGATTCACCACCAATCCCGGAAGGATTTGACTGGGATTTATGGCTGGGTTGTGTCCCCGAAAGACCCTATCACCCCAATTATACACATGCTGTGTTTCGCGGCTGGTATGATTTTGGAGCCGGAAGCGTTGCAGATATGGGTACATACAGCCTCTGGCCCCTCTTTATCACGTTTGGACTGAACAGCGCTCCAACCAGTGTCAATGCTTACGGAACCACTACCTGTGCCATCATCGACCACGTGAGCAGAAGCCATAACAATGATGTGGCATTCCCTTATTCCTGTATCTTCCATTATAAATTCCCGGCACAGGGAGAATGGGAGCCACTCGATATTTTCTGGTACGATGGAGGTATGAAACCCCCGCTACCTGAGGAATTGGAAGCTGATGGTAGGGAATTCGAGCCAGAGGGAATGATGTTTGTCGGGGATAAAGGGAAAATACTGGGAGGATTCCGGGGTGAAAGCCCACGAATTGTTCCGGAACAAAAAATGCGCGAATATCAGGGACCAAAAGAAGTGTCCGGGGAGGCGGTTGAACGCGGGGACCATATCTGGATAAATGCCTTCAGAAACCATACTCAGTCACCGGGAAGCTTTTTGTATGCCCGGGCTGTTACCGAAACAATCCTCCTTTCAGCCGTTGCCCTAAGGGCAGGTAAAAAGATTGTGTATGATCCCGAAAAAATGGAAATCACAAACCTGCCGGAAGCCAATAAATACCTTCGCCGCGAATACCGCAAAGGATGGGAATTGTAATCGTTTAACTAAAAAAATAAGTATGAGTAAAAAATCCATTAGCCGACGGGATTTTCTTGGAAAATCCATAGCACTTGGGGCGACAGGCCTTGTTGCCCCTGCTTTGTTGAAAAACGCTGATACTCTGGCCGGAACCCGGCTGATCAAAGACGACATCTCCATTGCCCAGTGGGCCCTGGTTGAAGAGATCCGGGCAGGAAAATGGGAAACACTCGATTTTCCAAAAATTGCCCGCGAAGATTTTGATATTAATGGTATTGAGTTTGTGAATACACTGTTCGGTGTTCCAACGCTGTCTTATCTCAACAGGCTGAAGAAAAATGCCGAAGACTATGGAGTAACCATGGTATTGATCATGATTGATGATGAAGGGGAAACATGCACTCCGTTAAAAGAAGAAAGAAAACAAACCGTTATCAACCATCAGAAATGGATCGATATTGCACACTACCTGGGATGCCACTCCATTAGAACAAATTGCAGGGGTCCACGGGATGTTTCAAAAGAGGATGCACTGAAATGGTCGGCAGAAACCTACCGCATGATGCTCGAATATGCTGTACCTGCAAATATCAGTATCGTTATTGAAAATCATGGAGGTGTATCCGATGATCCGGATTGGATAGTCGCTTTGATGAAAGAGGTTGACAGCATCTATTTCGGAACCTATCCCGACTGGCGCCAACCTTCTGACCGGTTTGATAATTACGCATACCTTGAGAAAACGCTTCCGTATGCGAAGGGGATGTCATACCGAAACCAGCCAACGGAGGAATTGTCAGCTAAAATGATCAAATTATGTCACGACGCAGGCTACCGGGGATGGTATGGTATTGAATCATCCGGCAGGGAAGAGATCAGAAAGGGGAAGGAAATACTGCAGAAGTACCTTCTGAATAAATAGCTTCCGGTTAATGACGGTTGGCCAATGAAAGCACTGGTCCTGACTGTCCGGATGCATTTAAAACAGGCATTGAAAGCCTGAGAAAGGGAGGTACACTAACCCTTATAGGAAACCTGGATGTCGTGTCGGTTTGTACTCCCCATCCCTTTCACAGGAATCCGGTGATTGAAGCGTTGAAATCCGGTGCGAATGTCCTGGTTAATCAGGCACCACACTACCTGGATATCCTGCAGGGGTTTATGGGTGAAATAGATGAATTGTTCGGTGTATGGAAAAACCTGAACCACCCCTCTGTTGAAGTGGACGATACAGCCCTGGCTATTCTTACCATTAAAAATGGTCGTGTTATCGTGGAGATCTTTACAGCCATATACCGCTCAGCAAGGGATAAGAAACCGGTAAAATTTCCCGTCATGCCGGAAACCGGAAGGAACGATTTTGACGGCAGGTTAAAGAAAAAATAATCCTACCAGATCCTGGGTATCTGGTAAATGCAAAAATACCCGAATACAATAAAAGCCACGATCAGGATCGCTCCATAGATCCAGTGAGGCTTAAGTATCTTCCAGGCATGGTTGTGCAGGAACTTTGGCATAACAACGTATAACCCGGTAAAGATCCAGATTGCCTGAAGAGGGGTAAGCAACAGACCATCCAGTATGGCTCCGAGTTTTACCAGCATGACCGGTTTGTAACCAATGGTGTATACAATGATCATGTTGGATAAAAAGAAGAATATCAGGAAAAGACGAAACTGATTCTTCCATTTTAGTGCTTTTCCAAAGGCAGGGATGCATATCCTGAATGAATCGGCAAGCAGCCTGGGCCACCCGGCCAGCTGACCGATCTGGGTTGAAAAAAGGGCAGCGATACCTCCAACCATAAACAGGATCGCTCCGGGAGAGCCCCATCGTGAAGCAAAAATTTCAGAAAGCTGGATTGCTACCTCCTCACCCTCCGGAACAATCTGCATCCTGCCCAGTACCCCTGCCCCGGCGATCAGAAAGCCCGCAGTGGTGGCAATTCCTATGATCATAGCCACGGAAGCATCCACGCTGACCACCCTGCACCAGCCTTTGATCTTCCGCGCTGTAATAACGGATATGCTTTTCAGCTTTTCAGTGTCAGCAGGTTTCCCATACACATCTTTTTTGGCATTCCCATACCCCGCACCAATCACCCAGTACGAATACCAGACCTGGCTCGCAAATCCTCCTGCACTCCATCCGATCAATGGAAGTATTTCTCTCCAGGGATTTGCACTAATCCCTTTCGATAATGCCCAGGATGGCACCTCCGGCTGCCGAGGTATAATCCCCTCAAGGATGGCGGATATTCCAGGAAATACACGGATTGCAACGTAAAAGACACCAAGAATGACCAGGAGAATTAACAGGCTCATTATAATTTTTAGCCATTTGAACTCACTGGTCCACGCAATGAGAAAAGCCAGTAGGGTAATGATCCAGCCACCGATATGCTGGGGAATAGGTATCAGGGTACTTAAAAAAACACCGGATGCAGAAGCGATAGAGCTGATTGCAATCGTTGCTGCAATCAGCTGGCCGACCAGAACAATCCATACAGCCCAGTGCTTTGGACCCGGTATCCTGGCGAACATATCAATCATCCCTTCTCCGGTGCAGACCGTGTATCGTGCACCGCTCATGCCAATCCAGAATTTCAGGAAAATTCCAATGATGATTGCCCAGAGTACCGAGGTTCCAAGGATTGAACCAGTACGTGTAGCGAGGATCACCTCTCCGGAACCAATATACTCCGAACACCAGACCAGGGACGGACCAACAAAAAACAGGATACCAATGCCTGCCGGTGGTATTTTGATATCCCGATTGGTGATACCCGTTTGCATGTAGTTAATTTACCGGTTGTTGTACGGAATACAAATATAAGCGGAAATCCATCATTACCGAATTGATTCCATTTTGTAAAACGCTTCTGTTTTATAATTTTTTGTACTTTTAGATAGTCTAAATGAGGTACCAATGAGAAGAAAACCAATTGGTTGGATCATTCTTTTGTTTATAATAATACCACCCATTCAGGCCCAGGTGAGCGGAGAATTTATGGATCAACGTGATGGTCGTGTTTATCGGTGGATTGAGGTGGGGGATCAGACGTGGATGGCGGAGAACCTGGCTTATCTGCCTTCAGTGAACCCGGTTTCCGATGCCTTGTTCGATGGAGAATGCTACTATGTATATGAATACAGTGGCAGTAATAGTAATGAAGCGAAATCAACACCGTATTACGAAAAATACGGTGTGTTGTATAACTGGACTGCAGCAAATGCAGCCTGTCCGGACGGATGGCATTTGCCGGAAGACAAAGAATGGATAACGTTCGAGACGTACCTTGGTATGACGGATAATGATTCAGGGAAAAGAGGGTGGAGAGAATCTGGTGAAACGGGGGCAAAAATCAAGTCGGTTGAAGGATGGTATACCGATAACGGAAGGGATGAAGTTGGTTTCAATGCTTTGCCGGGAGGATGCCGCGGGTATGGTGGTTATGAGAGCAAAGGTTATTGTGCTTACTTCTGGACTGCAACACCGGCAGGTGGTGATAACGGATGGCGAAGAGGGGTCTGTTACGATGATGACAGCTCTTGCCGTGAAGAAGACCGCCGGTATTTCGGATGCTCGGTCCGCTGCATCAAAGACTAATTCAAAAAATCAGGAAATAAAAAATGGGAAACTGTCACTATTTTTTTAATATTTAAATCATTGGGTATGAAAAAGATGATACTTGCTGTTGTTGTAGGGTGTTTTGCAATGTGCACTTTTTCCTGCAGGGACCGCACACAGGATGTTGTGGGTGGAGCTATTCTGTCCGATCTGATAAGGCCGATTGATGGCAGGAGCATGAGGAGTACCTCCACAAAGACTGACGAACAGGGCAAACCGATCCCGCACAATGCGGATAATTCGCGGGTGCTACCAGGCGAAACCAAGATAGTCCTCGAAGCGGCAGGTCCCGGCGTGGTGACCCACATGTGGTTTACCTTTCTCGGACCGGGCCGTCACCCCTGGGCGACCAATGGCTCTGCAACACACCAGGAGGTGTTGTTAAGGATCTTTTATGACGGAAGGGAAGAACCCGGTGTGGAGGTGCCCTTCGGCGATTTTTTTGCCAACTGCTTCGGAAAAAGAAGCGAAGTGATCAGCCTGCCGGTTATTGTTGAAGATGCCGATTCGTACAACTCATTCTGGCCAATGCCTTTCCAGAAATCCATCCGTATTGAAATAGTCAACCAGAGTCAGGAGAAGAACATTAACCTGCTTTACTACAACATTGACTGGATTAAAAAGGATAAACTTCCTGAGGAGACGCCCTATTTCTATGCCTTTTACCGGCAGGAGTATCCCTGTACCCCGGGTGAAGATTACCTGATACTGGAAACGGAAGGTAAGGGACATTACGTCGGTACCGTTATGGCTGTCCGGACCAGAAGCCCCTCCTGGTTCGGTGAGGGTGATGAAAAAATTTATATCGATGGAGAAGCAGAACCGTCCATCTGGGGCACAGGTACGGAGGACTATTTTTTATCTGCCTGGGGTTTGCAAAGTAACGTCAATACACCCTATTTCGGAACGGTCTATTTCGACCAGTGGGGTATCGTGGGAGGACATACCTCTGCCTTCCGATGGCATTTAGCCGATCCCATAGTCTTCGGGAAAAAGATCAGGGTGACCATAGAACATTTCGGTTGGATATCACCGGATGAGAACAAGGAAAGACGAGCCCACAGCTGGAATGAACGGGAGGACGATTTTGCCTCGGTGGCATACTGGTACCAGACAGGCATCCCAACCTGTCTGATACAATCTCCTGCAGCGGAAGAAAGGATCCTGCCCAACCTGGATAAAATCATACCTGCAAAGGACGTTGTTGCTGCAAAATCATACACTCAGGGAAGAGCAGAAATCCAGGATAACCTGGATTTCTATATGGATGGCCAGCTTCTCTTCTTTCCCACAGGTGACATGGCAACGGTTGATATTCCGTTTACAATAGAAGAAAAGAAACCCACACGGCTGCTGTTAAGTGTTACCCGGGCACCCGATTATGGAATATGGCAGGCTTACCTGAACGGCATTAAAGTGGGAGCCCCGATGAACCTCTACGATGAACGGGTGCGGGAATGGGAACACCACCTCCTGGATTTCTGGCCGGAACCAGGAGAATATACGATACAGCTCAGGCTGGTGGGTAAGGATCAACGATCCACCGGTAAACTACTGGGTGTCGAAGCTGTGCGTTTGCGGGAACGCAGACCACGTGTTACCGACTTTGCCTTTGACAGGGATAAAGACTGGCGGGAACAACCGGTGTTGTATGAATAGACTTTATCCTATTCCCATTTTTGAATTTCAACAATATTCCCTTCGGGATCGGTGGTATATACAAAGGAGATGGTACCTGTTCCGGGAATCTCTTTACTTACAATTTCACCGAGTGCTTTTCCGCCGTTGGTGATGCTCTTACGGAGTGTTTCATTCACATCACCTACACTGAATGCGATGTGTGTGAAGCCTGGACGGTTTACTGCCGGACTGTTTCCGGGTTTATTTTCTTCATACTGGAAAATCTCCAGTGTGGGTCCGTTGTCACCGTATCCCGGCAGCCTCAAATGCACTCCTTCCAGGTCGGCTCCTTTCAGCCCGGTTCCCTTTTCCAGCCATTCCCCCGACAGTTTTCGCTCGGGTGGGACAGGAGTGCACCCGAAGACATCGATGTAAAATTGTGCCAGCTTTCGCCAGTCCCTGCTGATGATGTTGGTATGAACGTATTTCACACTATTTCAAATAAAGAACAACGTTGTCCAGTCCTCCCGTATCCACTCCGACGACAAATTCACCTCGAATATAGATTGCGGTCAGATCATGCAACACGTTACTAAAATCTTCTTCGCTGACCGCACTTCCCGTGAGATCGTTTATTTTCCACCCCGCTTCTTCGCTCAGGGTGACTGAATAATTGGTCCACTCAAGCGCCGGATTTTGTTCGGTGTTAAATACAATTCTCGTGTCACCACTGACCAGCACAATGTCCTCGTCATCGAACTGACTGGCCAGGGAACTCTGTTTCAATGAGAAGCTGAATTCTTTACCGTAAGCTTTTGATTTGTTCCCAAGGAATTTCTCCGGGGCACTCCAGTACCAGACTCCACCGGCAGCATCATCATTTGCCGATATGTATCCTCCGGGATTGCCCTCTGTTTCGTGGTAGTTTGGAGTGGCAATACCTTCCTGGGCATCGCCAATGATTTGCCATCCTTCATCATCCTGGTTGAAGTAACTGGCAACGTTGTCTTGCTGACAGCATTTCAACAGGAGAACAATAATAATCACGATTGCGATAGCAACAGCGATATAGATTCCGAGCTTTTTCTTTGAAGTTTCCATGATGTTCTGTTTTTGGTTTTGGAGTTAGTTTTATTTATCTTACTCTATAAAATTACGAATTATTTCCTTGCTTTTTACGGTAGATTAAGAGAACAGGGAATCAAAGTCTATTGTAAAGCAGGGTGTGATTTCAATATGAATGAATGTATAACATAAGATGATAAAAATGAAAAAACCAATACTTGCCTTGATAGTTGCATTTTTTGCTATAAACAGTACAATTGCCCAACCCAGGCAGCGCATCCTGCTTGATCAGGATTGGAAATTCATCCACACCGGTTCGGTACAGGCTGAGCATTCCGATGTTGATGATAGCCAATGGAGAACATTGGATTTACCGCATGACTGGAGTATCGAATATCCATACGATCAGCATGCTCCGGCAGGAGGCAGCGGCGGATATGTCGAAACAGGAATTGCCTGGTACCGCAAACACCTGACTATTGATCAAAAAATAACCGGAAAAACCATCTGGCTTGAATTCGATGGCATATACATGAACAGCGATGTTTGGATCAACGGACACCATCTGGGCAACCATCCCTATGGGTACACAAGTTTTTACTATGATGTGTCGGCCTTTTTAACCGGCGGAGAAAATGTAATCGCCGTGCGGGTAGATAACTCGCAACAGCCGAATTCCCGCTGGTACTCAGGATCCGGAATTTACCGGCATGTCTGGCTGACAATTGCTGAGCCCTTACATATTGGACACTGGGGGACATATGTTATAACACCGGACGTCTACGATACTATTGCGGTTGTTTCTATAACGACTACCATAGAAAACAATACAGGCTTAAAGGAAAAGAGTACGCTTTCCTCAATCCTTATCGATCCTTCGGATTTGCAGGTTGGAATAAGCAGAACAGCCTTTGAAGTGATGGCTGATAACCGGACAAATGTTTCCCAGCAAATAACGATTACGGATCCTCAATTGTGGTCGTTGGAGAAGCCATTGCTGTACACTGTAATTCAACAAGTTAAAGACAATGAGGGGGTGATTGATCAAATGGAAACAACATTCGGTATCCGGTCGATCGATTACGATGTGGATCGTGGTTTTTTTCTTAACGGTGATCACGTTAAAATGAACGGTGTGAATTTGCACCATGATGGTGGCTGTGTTGGGGCAGCAGTGCCCGAACAGGTGTGGGAACGACGTCTCCATATCCTTAAATCAATGGGATGCAATGCCATTCGTACAGCACACAACCCACCGGCTCCGGAATTTCTGGATTTATGTGACCGGATGGGATTCCTGGTTATGGACGAAGCGTTTGATGAATGGCGGATTGGAAAACGCGGGCATGCATATCATAAACATTTTGATGAATGGGGTATGAAGGATTTGATCTCCATGGTACATCGCGACCGGAATCATCCATCAATCATATTATGGAGTGTCGGTAATGAAATACCGGAGCAGAAATCTGATGATGGGCATTTGTTACTGGTAACGCTGCAGGATATTTGTCATCGTGAAGATTCTACCCGGCCTGTGACACTCGGTTGCGACAACATTGCAGCCGATGGGGGTTCAACTACCTTTCCCTTTTTAGAAGCACTGGACGTTGTCGGATACAATTATGTTGATCGGTGGCACGAACGACGCGAACACTATTTCAGCATCGACCGCCACCTGCATCCCGACTGGAAAATGATTGGTACGGAGAGTGTTTCGTTAAGTGGCATTCGGGGAGAATATTACCTGGGGGACGATCCCAATTTCATTCGCTTGACGTTGCCCCGTAGCCTGATCCGCGGTCAGGAATTATGGAAAACGGTCAAACTGAACGATTATGTGATCGGTGATTTTATGTGGACTGGCATCGACTACCTAGGTGAAGCATTCTGGCCTTTTAAACATGCAACAGCCGGTGCCATTGACATTTGCGGTTTCCCAAAAGATGCTTATTATTTCTATAAAAGCCAATGGTGTGACGAACCGGTGATACACCTCTTCCCGCATTGGAACTGGCCTGAAAGGATTGGACAGGTAATCCCCGTTTATTGTTATACCAATTGCACAGAAGTGGAGTTGTTTGTCAATGGGAAGTCTTTTGGTGCAAAGCGGATTGAATTCCCCCGCCAGGGCAATTCAGGCAGTTGGAATCAATATGAATACCCGAAGATCCGGGCAACAACAAGCGATCTTTTTCTTACCTGGGATGTCCCCTATAAACCGGGGATAGTGAGAGCAGTTGGCAAGCGGGGCGGTAACATCGTTTGCACTCATGAAATCTGCACTACCGGTGAACCGGCTGCAATCCGGCTGGTTATTGATCGTGAAGTGATCAAACCGGACAAGCGGGACCTGGTACACGTGACGGTTGAAATTGTCGATAAAAACGGTAATGTGGTGCCTACGGCAAATAATCTTGTTCAGTTCTCCGTAACCGGCGCAGGCCGGCTACTCGGCGTTGATAACGGTGATCCGCGTGATCATAACTCCTATAAGCTGGACAAACGTGCTGCTTTCAACGGTTTGTGCCTGGCTTTAGTAGGTTCGGACGGAGACGAAGGGCCAATAATGGTTACGGCAAGATCGGATGGATTAAAAGAGGCAGTCGTGGAGTTGGAAGCAAAACAATAGCAGCCTCATCAGCTGCTTTCGACGAGGAACAGCGAACCACTCAAAATGCAAAAAAATCAGTGGCCCCCTCTACCTCTTCTTGTTGTCGATACTTTCTCTCTGCACATAGTCTTGTGTCCATGGACACAAAACCAGGCATTTCAAACAAGTAGTACATTGATAAACATCAACCAGTTCATCTCTTGAAGTGCTGATATCCCATTCTTTCCCTTTAATGGCTTTGGGTGAACAAATATCAACACAAACCCTGCATTCCCCACACAGTGATTTACCAGGTGTATGCAAGACTGTCCGGATTGGAGCATCTGTTAAAACGGTACACATTGAAATGGCGCTTCCGAATTCAGGGGTGACCAGCAGGTTGTGTTTCCCGATCCATCCCAGGCCTCCTAATCCTGCAATCGTTTTGTGGGGCAGCGGTGAGCTTTTTGTTTTTTCGTCATAAAAACCGGTCGAACTTAGATTGTCTTCCGACTGGGAATATGCGGAATATCCTTTTGCGGTAATATATGATGCGATATAATCAGCCATCCTGTCTGTAGCCATCTCCTTTTGATCAAATTCATCCTCACTGATCTGATTATTATGAATCATATCCTGTACATAATCCGGGTTGCTGGTTATTTTTTTGATGTAACCGGGAGATAAAACAACCCCCATCAATATGGCAGCAGGATATTGTTTATTTTGTTCGTCGGACAGGTGTGATATGTCAACGAAGTATACAAAGTCTGCACCCTGATCATTCAATTCTTTTATGAGTTCAGGCTCAAGGGACATTGTAGCTAATTTATCATGCTACCGGAAAGATAGGGAAAAGATTTTACATTCATTAGGATTAACCGGTAATTGGTCATTTTTGCATAAACAACTGACAATTTAAAATTTATAATTAAATAGGGACAGCTACCAATTTAAAATTCATAAAAAATTATAAATGAGTGATTTAGAAAATCAAAAATATTCATGTTTTCCAATTCATTATTAACTTAATCTCCTAAATAACAATAATATAGTTAATATAATTAGTTGAATAATTAAGTCGGTAGCTGTCCCTACTTAAAAAATAATAGGTAGCTGTCCCTATTTAAATTTGCCTGGGTCCGGAAAATTTATTTAATTTAAAATGGATCCCATACATTAATAAAACAGGAGGATATACATTATGGCCGATAAAAACCCGATTAAACGAAGGAGATTTTTACAATTATCATCAACTGCAGTTATTGCCGGAATGACATCTAAACTCTTTGGTAGCCCCAGACCGGGTGGACAATCAATGCTGGAAGAGGTTGTGCAAAAAGTGGGGACATTACCCCGCCGGAAACTGGGGTACAGCGGAAGGGAGGTCTCAGTTCTGATCGGAATGGGGGATATGGATTCGCTCCTCGCTGAAGCAGGAGCCCTGTGCGGAATGAATTACTGGCATAAAGCAAACCGGTGGATGCGGGGTGGGGTACCCGAAATCATCCTGAAGAACAGGGAGGCTCATTACATCCAGGTTACAGTCGACCGTGTAGGCACAGACCATT
This sequence comes from uncultured Rikenellaceae bacterium, assembly GCA_964481765.1. Lineage (GTDB taxonomy): Bacteria > Bacteroidota > Bacteroidia > Bacteroidales > VadinHA17. The sequence goes on from CAYZVJ010000028.1 coordinate 31,937, forward strand.
ACGGGGGACATTTCGATGAAGAGGAACATTACCGGTTTGTAAAGGAGGCTTTGAAGGAAACCGGACTGGGTTACTTTGATGACATGCAATTGCATTACGGTTATCACAATGTTAAAGAACTCAAAGACGACAGAAGCTTTATCCGTTCCTTTGAACGGTTGAAAAAAGAGGGACTGGTAAAACACCTTTGCCTTTCGCAGCACAGTTATGATGGCAGTCCAAGGGTGGAGAAAGGAGAGAGTGCCGCAGAGATACTGACGGCGGTAGTGGAAGAGGGAATGTATGAGCATGCCCAGTTTATGTATTCCTTCGGCGGTGATCCGGAAATGGACAAATTCATTGAGTTCGCCCGGGAAAAAAATTTTGGAACCATTGCCATGAAGACTGCACGGGGAATCGGCCGCATGAAGCAGGATCAGGCATTCCTGGACAGGTTGCCGGAGGGCACATCCCCACACAATGCCCTCGTACGATGGCTTACCACACAGACAAAGCTTGATGCTGCTGTTATCCGTGTCAGGAACCTCGATGAGTTTGCCGAAACCTATTCAGGTGCCGGAAGGGAATTAAGCGCCCGGGATGCCCGGGTAATAGATATGATGACTGTTGAGGCTGACAGGACAACATGCCGTTTGTGCGGGAAATGCCAGTCACAATGTCCACAGCAGATACCCATAACGGATATTCTCCGCTTCGAACGGTATGCTATGGACGACCACGACTGGAATAAGGCAAGCACTCTTTACAAAGGGCTCCCGACGAAGGGAGATGTATGCACCAGCTGCGAAAATTGTGTTCAGTCCTGCCCGCTGAATCTACAGATCCCAAAAAAGCTGGCAAAAGCTCATATTCTGTTGAGCTAAATTGCTGATGCAATTTAGCAGATCATTTCCCAGCTTCAATTGGTTGAGGAGCATAGGAATATCTTGCACCTTTTCTTATAACTTATCACCCTATAACTTATCAACTTACTTATCGGAGGAATTACTCGCCACCCGCTTGCATTCACACAGGCTTGGCTCGTGAACCCGGAGGAATTATTCGCTACCCACTATCCTGCGCACAATCTGCTCATGAGCTCATGGCGCTATGGCGCCATTCGGTTCGAATCCCATTGGCGATTCTCGGCCCTCCATAAAACGAAGAAAAGCCACATTAAGCAGCTTTTCTCCGTTTTGTGAACCCGGAGGAACTCGAATCCCCAACCTCCTGATCCGTAGTCAGGTGCTCTATCCAATTAAGCTACGGGTCCAAAATATTATTTAAATATTCTCTTCCAATTCCAGATTTCAAATATAACTCTCTTTTTCGTGCCTCTTCAATATCATCAAACTCTTCAGTGTAAACCAACTCCCAGGGTTTGTAGGGTCTTGTAGATTTTGTTTTACCTGTATTATGCTCCCTTAATCTGTTTTCCGGATCCGTGGACAAGCCTTTATAAAGTCTGCCATCTACCTTACTTTTAATCACATATACAAAATACATTTTGTGTCAGGTGCTCCCTGCCTGCCGGCAGGCAGGTATCCAATTAAGCTACGGGTCCAAAATATTATTTAAATATTCTCTTCCAATTCCA
>CAYZVJ010000028.1:33612-33705 GCA_964481765.1 uncultured Rikenellaceae bacterium
TGTCAGGTGCTCCCTGCCTGCCGGCAGGCAGGTATCCAATTAAGCTACGGGTCCAGTGTCCCCGCAAAGATAGGAAAAAATTGATCTATGTGA
>CAYZVJ010000029.1:0-33245 GCA_964481765.1 uncultured Rikenellaceae bacterium
TATGGGCAATACAGAAGATATTTAATCGAAAACAGATTTTAGTCGGACAACAATGTTAAAAAATGTTAAAATAGCCCGGTTAATTTAACTTTGTCATCTCAATGGTAATTTTTTGATTGTGATATTGTTCTGCAGGAATCCCTCTATGGGTATGACTCGACTTTTTTTACCTGGTTACTGAAAATTGACAATTTAGATACGCACTTCATTGAAAATTCATTGGTTTAGTTGTAATTTTGCAAATAAATAAAACAGATCATGAAAAGAATCGTATTGATACTAATAATTGCATGCCTGGGAATGATAACATTCGCCCAAAAGGAGGAGACAAAGACCGGCTCCTACGAGCGATCTCCAACAAATATCACTGCCATTGCCAACATCAACCCGCTCAGTCCCGGTGCAGTTGGTTTTGATGACCGGTATGAAGGGGTGAAAGGAACACCCCTTCTGTATGATGACTGGATGGAGGGAAACCTCTTTCTCAAGGATAACAGATGGGTCAGGAACATTAAAATGAACCTGGATATCCATGATGGCTTCCTGTATATTCTCACACCGGAAAACGGACAAACATTCACTCTGTCTAATGAGGAGATTAATGAAGTCCATCTGTTTTCCGAAGGTGAAACGATACTTTTTCAGAAATTTTTGCCGGAGCAGTTCGAAAAAAAAATTGATCCGGATCAATTGTTTGAGGTACTTGCCCAGGGAGAATGTACCTTTTTAAAATTATCGAAGAAACTGTTCAAAGAGGCAGATTACCAGGGAGCGTATAGCGCTGATCGCAGGTATGATGAATTTGTACCCAGTACAAGTTATTATCTGACGAACAGTGAGGGGTTGTTTGAGAAGATAAAACTTACAGAAAAAGCGTTGTGCAAGCTTTTCCCGGATCAGAAGAGCAGGATCAGGGAAATTGTGAAAAACACCGGCATTTCCGAAGGAGAAGAGATGGTGATGGCAGTATTGAGGGAACTGTAAAGAATGCCTTAAATGCCTCTTCCGAAGGAATGCCTTCGGCAAAATGCCTCAAGTACTTAAATTTAAGGCATTTAAGACATCAATAAATTTGAGGCATTATACTCCTAAAACCACCTTCTTTGCCGGACACCACCATTCACGAGGTTGGCGTCGAATGTCCACACACCGCGTCCATGTGTTCCGATTACGATCATATTATCCCTGGGATGAATGACCAGGTCATGCACATAGGCTGAGGGGAGGTTTCCCAGTACTTCCCATGTTTTCCCCCCATCTTTGGTTACATAAACACCGATATCGGTTCCCACGTAAAGGATGTTGCTGTTAATGGGATCTTCACGGATAACATTCACCGGACCAACCGGGATATTCCCGGAAATATCCTGCCATGTCTTTCCATAATCGGTCGATTTCCAGACATAGGCACCAAACTCATCATCCCGTTTCCCGTTTTGCGTAAGGTAAACGGTTCCCAGGTCAAATGCTGATGCAACCACCCGGGAGATCCACTTATTGGGTACCAGGCCAGCTGTTATTTCACTCCATGTTTTTCCTCCATCTTTTGTTACATGTGCTCTTCCATCATCGGTTCCGGCATAGATAAGGCCATATTTTATTGGCGATTCTGATATGGCAAAGATGGTCTGATAGGGGATGTCTCCCATTTTCTCTTTGTTATTATAGGTCAGGTCCGGGCTGATCCTCTCCCATGTATCACCCCGGTCCGGTGAACGGAACAGGTATTGCATACCATGATAAATGATATTCGGGTTATGGGGTGAAATGATAAAAGGAGCTACCCATTGCCCCCTGAGCGGTGGCTCATTATCATATGTTCTGGGCAGGAGGATTTTACTGGTCCCCGCGCCCAGATCGCTCCTGGTGATGGTGCCATAGAATCCTGCGGAATAGACAATATCTGGATTTGTGGGATCGATGGCATGACTGCTGCCTTCACCACCGGGAGCTCCTTCAAACTCAGCCGGGGGAACGTTGTCCCTTCCCCGCCTCAGATCGACAATACCACGGTAACTGCCATGATCCTGGACAGATCCGAACACATAGAACGGATCGGACATATCGTAAGCAATGTTAAAAAACTGGACCAGCGGGAGCCTGTCAGTGAATGATCGCCAGGTTAATCCACGGTCATAGGAGACCACTATTCCTCCATCATTGGTATTGACCAGGTAATCCGAATTGTTGGGATCGATCCACAAACCGTGATGATCACCATGCATCCCGCGCAGACGCCTGAATGTTTTTCCACCATCGTTGGAAACGTTTAATGCCAATCCCATGGTATAGATCGTGTTCTCATCATTCGGATCAACGCGGATCTGACCAAAAACCCATCCATAGGTTGCCGAGTGCCTTTCCATGTAGGTTTTCATCTCTTCAGTCAATCCGCTAACCTGGACCCAGGATTCACCCCGGTTATCGGTACGGAAGACAGTTGCTCCCTTGATGACTCCGCCGGTGGGCCTGCCATAGGAATCTGTGGTTTCATCACTATAACTCCGTGCAATTTCATAATTATCGACAAAAGCATACAGGACATCCGGATTTGACCTGGCAATGTCAATGCCAATTCTACCCCTGTATTTTGCTTCCGGCAGGCCATTGTTGATCTTTGTCCAGTTCTTTCCTCCATCTGTGGTTTTCCATATTCCGCTGTTAGAGTAGCCGTCCCACACCCTGGGATCATTCCATTTCATTCGGATGCGCTGCCACGTAGTGGCATACAGTACCTGGCTGTTGGTGGGATCCATAACCAGGTCATTTGCGCCGGTCAGGTCATCCACATAGAGTATTTTTTCCCAGCTTTGACCTCCGTCTGCCGTTTTATATACTCCTCGTTCCTTGTTTTTGGTCCATTCGTGGCCGGATGCAGCAACATAAACAACATCGGTATTGTTCGGATCGATCACGATTCGCGAAATGGTCATGGTGTTTTCCAGACCCATGTGTGTCCAGGTCTTTCCACCGTCTGTGGTCTTATACAAACCCCCTCCATTCTGTGAGCTCCTGAAAATATTGGCTTCACCTGTGCCTACCCACAGTGTGTTGGGATTTTTCGGATCGAGAGCAATGTCACCAATGGATGCTGTGACTTCCTGTTCAAATACCGGAATCCAGGAGGTACCCTCATTTACCGTTTTCCAGACACCACCGGAAGCAGCAGCTACGTAAATGGTGTAATTCTCCCCTTTCGGAGTAACCACTTCAACGTCGGTACAACGACCGCTTACATTGGTGGGGCCGACAAACTGCCAGTCTTTATCCTTGAATGATGAGGTCGCCTTCATTTCAAGGTGCTTTTGAAAAAGATTTATCCGTTCTTTCCCGTCGGTCACAGGAGATTTCTTTTGACCCAGTACCATGTGTGCCGGGAATAACATGGTGGCTGTCACTACAAGAACCACCGCTTTTTTTAGTTGTTTCATTGTTTGAGGTAATAAACAGTTAATAGTAAAGTTTCCCTTAAAGATACGTGTTTATAATTAAATTATATGATGATAAGAAAGATAGTAAAAGGAAAATCCATAAAACGACTGGTAATTTTGCATACCAGGTCGAATTATGGATTTTTTATTCCAGTGGACTGAAAAGGATCAAAAGCATCCAGCCCCCACTTCTTCAGTAAAGCGTTTTAATCCGCTGAAAGGATTACGTTATAAGAGCCATCTGCATCCTTTGCAACGATTTGTACAATCCATTTCCCTATATAATCCTTGTCCTCGTCAGTAAAACGGACAGATTGTGACCACTCTACTTCAGCCGATGAGTCAATGATAATCGTTTTGTATACTTTTTCTGACGGACGGAGAATGGTGACATGAATTTCTCCTGATTTACACCAGCCGCTGATCGAAACCTTAAACCGTCTTTGATCGGCCTCAAACTCAAACTCGCTCTCTTTAGAGATCGATTCAGTCTCAAAATATTTTTTCAGAATCAGACGGGTGGACTTTCCTTCAGAGATTGTCCATGCTGTACCTGCATGACCCCGGGCTCCAAGTCCCGTTACAACCGCACCCGTAGATTTTTTCGGTTCAACTACCACTTTTTTCTCCTGTGCATAGCTGTTTGTCACATAAAAGAACATTGCTAACACAATAGCAATGAATGTAATTCTTGAAGTTTTCATGATAAATGATTTTATGAATGATTTTACTCAGACAAAAATAATAACAACAAATGGTGAATTTTGTTAATGGTTTGTTAATGATTGGTTAATGTGAGAAATCAATAGCAAATTTGGATTAACTTTACCTGAAAATAAAAGTCAATGAAGACCAGAATCGTTGTCTACATCTCCCTTCTCGCTCTGTGTGTTCTGTTGATTATACAATATTATGTAATTAACCAGGTCTACCGGTTGAAAACAAACGAGTTCGATCTGAAATACAGTAGTCTAGTTCAGCAATCGCTGTATGACCTTGAGTATTATACAGGAGAAAACGGGCTGGATTCGGTCTTTTATCACTTGGAAGAAACATCCTTTCAATCACTGGATAGAATCCGTGAAGTGGCATTCGTTGAAGATACATTGGAAGTCTATTCTGGAATAGTCAGGGAGTTTCAGGAAATCATTTTGTCCAAAGAATCACTGAGCCCTTTTATCAGGAATTACCTTTCCGCAAATCAAGCCGATCCTGATTTTATATCGGGAATCGTTATCCGGGAATTGGTATTGCTTGATTTCCCGGATGAATATACTATTTTTAGTGAAGCACAGAGTTTTTCGAATGCTTTCCCGCGGCTGGAACATGGTTTACTGAAAAATGCCCTGCAGGTTAATTCCTATACTGCCGAAGGAAATTATTACCGCCTCAGCTTTGATTTTTTCATTGACTTCACCCACAAAAAGAGGATCATTTACCGCGAAATGCTTGGGATTTTTACACTGTCAGTAATCACCATTATCATTGTACTTTTTATTTTTATCTATACCATCCGGAACATGCTGAAACAAAAAAAGTTGTCTGATATGAAGACGGATTTTATCAACAACATGACCCATGAATTAAAAACACCGTTAACAACCATAGCTGTAGCCAGCAGCAGCCTGGCAGATCCATCCATTCATACCAGTGAAGACCGGGTAGTAGAAATATCCCGAATGATTGGTAAACAAAACAGGCATTTGAACCAGCTCATCGATCATATTCTGGATATTGAACTTTGGGAGAGAGATCAGATCTCGCTTACAATTCAACCGGTCGATGTCTCACGTTTTCTTAAGGAAAGAATCGATGAATTTAAGCTGGAACACAAGGATGACGCTATAAAAATTGACGAAGATTTTAACTTGCATGGAGTGAAAGTAAATATGGATGAATTTCAATTTACCCGGGTTATGTACAACCTGTTGTCGAATGCGGTCAAATATAGTCTGGGAAAACCCGAAATAGTTGTAAAAGCTGAAATGAATGAGAAACTCGTCATTAAAGTTCAGGATAACGGCATCGGAATGGACAAGGAAACACAGAATAATATCTTCTCCAGATTTTACAGGGCAAATACAGACAATCTTCATAAGGTTAAAGGACTTGGACTGGGATTGTATTATGTGAAGAAGATTATTGAAGCCCATGGCGGTGTGGTTACTGTTGAAAGCAAACCGGGTAAAGGAAGCATTTTTGTTATTGAATTGCCAGCTTGATGAATACCATGCTGATTAAAATATTGTTGGTCGAAGATGATCTGGATCTTGGAAACTTATTGTGCAATTACCTCGATCTGCAGGGATTCAGAACTACGCTTGCCCGAAATGGGGAGGAGGGCTTACATATTTTCACGGAAGATGATTTTGACATCTGCGTTCTGGATATTATGATGCCCGGTATGGACGGTTTTTCGCTGGCTAAAAAAATTAAGACTTCAAATCCCGGTATACCCTTACTTTTCCTGACAGCCAAAAGCCAGAAGGAAGATAAAATCAAAGGATTGAAACTGGGAGCGGATGATTACATCTGTAAACCATTTGAAGTCGATGAGCTTATTCTCAGAATAAAAAACATTCTTAAGAGAACAGGTAAAATTAAACCAGAAATCTATTCCGTCGATAACGTTAAGCTCTATTTTTCCGATCTTCAACTGGCCTGTGGTGAAAACAAGCATTCATTAACCCTGAAGGAGGCTGAATTGTTGCGATTCCTCATTCAAAACACAAATACAGTGCTTACAAGAGAGAGTATCCTAAATGAATTATGGGGAGAAAATGACTACTTCCTTGGCAGAAGCATGGATGTCTTCATAAGCCGGATACGAAAATACTTCAAATCCGAAAAGAATATCAGGTTGGAAACTCTACGGGGTGTAGGTTTTATCCTGAGAACCAAACGAAAGAAATAATCTCCCGATTGTCTGGTTCTCAATCATTTTTCTATGCCTGCTTCCTGATTGAACAATAGATTGAATGTGGTCTCCTTTTCCGGTGAACTCTGAACCGTTATCGTTCCCCCGTGCAGATGCATGATCTGCCGGGCCAGACTCAATCCGATTCCCGATCCGTCTTTGCGGGTTGTAAAAAAAGGAACAAAGATACTTTCCTGTATCTCTTCGGCGATACCGGAACCATTATCTGTTATTTGCAGTATTGGCTGGTGATCCCTGTTCATGAAGGCCTTAAGTTTGATGAAAGGCTTTTCAGTCTCTTCGATTGCAAACATGGCATTGTTCATCAGATTGATCAATACCTGTTCAATCATCTGTTCATCTGCATGTAAACAAAGATCTTCAGGAAAAACTTTCGACTGGAAGGAGATCCGTTTTTTTATCAGATCTTCTGTATACATCATCTGGATATGGGATAAGATTTTCAAGACCGGGACACGCTCAAATACTGGTTTTGGCAATAAATTTATTTTTCTGTATTGCTTTACGAATTCAAGTAATCCCTTCGACCGTGTCCCAATAATTTCAAGTCCCCTGGCCGTGTCGTCCACCTGATTCCTGCTTAATTCTGTAACTTCAACTGTTCTGCTGTTTTTTCTGAAAATACGTGTAAGCGTGGTGGCCAGTGATGAAATGGGTGAAACAGAATTCATGATCTCATGGGTGAGTACCCGAATTAACTTCTGCCAGGAAGTGAGCTCTTTCTCATCAAGTTCCGCCTGAATGTTCTGGACAGAAACCAGTTTGATGTTTTTATTTTGAAGTTTGAATTCCTTGGCCCGGAGAACCAGATGCAGGATGTTTTCTTCCACGGGGACAACCATCATTCTGTGCTGTCCTGACTGAATAGTACTAAGCGTTTTCTCAAATTCCGGATGAATAGCATTCAGGTTCCTGGTATATCTAATATGAGGAGCTTTTAGCATGGTTAGAAAAGCCCTGTTTATCAAATCAATCTTACCCTTCGAATCGAAACTTAAAAGACCCACATCCACATGTTCAATAACCTGTTGCAGATACTGATAGTGAGACTCTTTTTCAATCTTGACTTTTTCTATGTTCTGCAATATTTCATGCACAATTTTCTGCAACCCTTCATGTATGCTTTTTTTCGCTGGTGTGGTGAAACTTGTGGTAAGATCCCCGCTTTTCAGGGAAACAAGAAACCGGCTAAGGTCACGGTTTATTCGGTTAATAAAGAAGATCAATAGCACTACCTGAATAAAAAACAATATGCCAATCGTGATGAATGTGAAAAGATGATGCAGATTGGTCCAGGACCAGGAAAAGATCAAAGCCGTTGCCGAAAGAAGGATGACTCTGAAAACGACCTGTACATAAAATCGTTGCAAGATCATATCTGTATATCGTATTTATTGATTTTTTTATATAGTGTAGGCCTGCTGATGCCCAATTCCCTGGCTGCCTCGGAGAGGTTCATTTTTGTTTTCCTGAGCGCTTCCTGAATGGCTTCTTTTTCCAGATCGTTAATCTTCAATGATTGTTTCGGAATTAAACGGTGACCAACGGGTGCGAAAATAAACTCATCCGGTGTAATTGTTCCGGTATCGCATAATATCACTGCTTTTTCAATAGCATGCTTAAGCTCCCTGACATTTCCAGGCCAGCTGTGCCGGTTAAGTTTATGTAATGCCGGTTCGTTGATCCGGATACCGGGCTTCCCATATTTCGTTCCATACATCTGAAGAAAATGATTGGTTAGCTGGGGAATATCCTCTTTCCGATCCCGTAATGGCGGAATCTCAATGCGGATGGTTTCAATCCGGTACAACAGATCCTGCCGGAAGAGGTTTTTCGATACCATATGGGTCAGGTCCCTGTTGGTTGCTGAGATCAACCGGACATCAAGCTCCCGAGGTTCATTTGAGCCGAGGCGGATAATCTCTCTGTTCTGAAAAGCCGATAATAATTTCGATTGGAGATAAACAGGGAGGTTGCCGATTTCATCCAGAAAGAGAGTACCCCCTTTGGCAATTTCAAACCGACCGGCACGATCTTCACGGGCATCTGTGAATGCTCCCTTTACATGGCCAAACAATTCACTCTCGAAAAGATTTTCACTGACTGCACCAAGGTCAACATGAACAAATGGATCATGTGACTGCAATGACATTCTGTGTATTTCTCTGGCAACCAACTCTTTGCCGGTCCCATTTTCGCCAAGCAGCAGAATGTTTGCATCCGTAGGTGCAACCTTCTTTACCATTTCTAAAATGCTGTGCATCTTCCGTGAAATTCCCCAGAGGATGTTGTATCGCCTGTCAATATCCTCAAAGAACTGTTTTTGCTTCTCCTTAAGATCTCTTAATTCTGTACGAGTCTTGCTGAAATGAAAAGCGGCAGTTAACGTCGATAACAGCTTATCATTTTCCCATGGTTTAATGACAAAATCGAAAGCCCCTTCCTTGATTGCTCTGACAGCCAGTTCAATATCACCATAGGCAGTTATTAACACAATCACAGCATTTGGATCAATCCGTTTTATCTCATTCATCCAGAAAATGCCTTCATTGCCGGTTTGTACTCCTGCCCGGAAGTTCATATCAAGCAAAACAACATCAATATTTCCCTTTGTTATTAGCCCTGTTATCCGGTTTGGATTACTGGTGGTGAGAACAGTGCTAAATTCATGCTTGAGAAACATCATAAGTGATTCCAGGACATCCTTATCATCATCCACGATCAGCAGTTTGCCTTCAATAGCCATGGGTCTCTTTTTAGGTTTTGTAAACTATCTTTACAGTAAATGTAAGAAAAATTTACAACTTCAATGCATGCGTTAAGATAAAAACCAGACTTATAGTAATTTAAATAATTGGCATGCCGGTTGGAACGCCTATGGATAAATCCTTTTATCTTTAGGTCATGCTCCGGAATTACCTGTTATCCGCATTTCGTTTTTTTATCAGGAACAAAGGGTTTACCCTCCTCAACATTATTGGATTAGCACTGGGTATTGCCTGTTCCGTACTGATCATACTCTATGTTTATGATGAATTGAGTTATGACAATTACCATGAAAAGGCAGACCGGACCTACCTGGTTTGCATAGACGGCAAAAGTGAACGCGGTGAGTACAAATCGGGTTGGACTACCCCGCCCATGTTGCCGGTCATGATGGAGACCTACCCGGAAATTGAGACAGGTACTCGTCTCTGTCTCTGGTACCGTGAACACATATTTACATATGAAGACAAGACATTTGCCGAGAAATATGTCATTGGTGCTGATTCTACTGTGTTTGATGTTTTCGATATACCCTTTGTCCATGGGACACCCGATGGGGCACTGTCCAGGCCCAATACAATCGTACTGACAGAATCCACGGCAAAAAAATATTTTGGTGATACCAATCCGGTTGGGAAAGTATTGGACTATCCGGGGCCGTATGACTTTGAGATAACGGGTGTGGTGAAAGACCAACCCCATAATTCACATTTTTATTTTGACATGATGTTTTCCCTGTTCACTCAGGAGCAGGCGCGAATCAATGATGAAGGTTGGTTCAGCTACACCTATTCCTCCTATCTGGTTTTACCGAAGGGATTTGATCCTGCAGATCTTGAAGCAAAATTTGATCAATTTGTGAGGGATCATGTTGGTCCGGTCATGGAAGCATCGGATGGTGTGACCATGGAATGGTACGAAGAACAGGGATTCTGGTATCGTTATTGGTTACTTCCTCTTAAGGATGTTTACCTCAGCCAGATGATCAACCGGGATCATAACACGAAATCTTTTGTTCATACCCTGGGATTGATTGGATTGTTCATTTTGTTGCTCGCATCTATTAATTACATGAATCTTTCGACGGCTATGGCAATCAGCAGATCACGGGAGGTTAGCTTACGTAAAGTGGTTGGAGCATACAGATCACAACTCATAGTACTATACCTGGGCGAGTCGATATTGCTGAGTCTTATTGCGTTATGCCTTGGAATGCTTCTGGTCGAGCTGGCCATCCCCTTTTACAACGACCTGACCGGTAAGGCATTGAACCTGGATTATTTCAGTCATCTCCTGATAATACCCGGATTACTGGTTTTTGCTGTCTTGATCGGAATAATATCCGGTATATATCCTGCTGTTGCCCTTTCCTCCTTTCGACCGGTTGTTGTTTTAAAAGGTTTGATACTGAGCCGCCGTGGAATCAGTAAAAACTTATTTCGCAACCTGCTTGTGGTTTTTCAGTTTACCATTTGTACCGTGATCATGATAGGTACCCTGATCGTATTCAAACAACTGGGGTATGCTCAAAACAAATACCTGGGTTTCAATAAAGAACAGGTACTTGTAATAAACAGGGCGTATGGTTTGGAAGGCAATCAAAAGTTGTTCAAAAATGAGCTTCTGAAACATCCTGCAATTACATCGTTTACATATGCTTATAATATCCCGGGTACCCATCACAATCAGCAGTGGCATCATATTAAAGGGCGACCGGAACATGACCACCCCTCTGTCTTGGTTGCATGGGGAGATTTCGATTACATTAAAACCCTGGGATTGGAAATCGCCGATGGACGTGATTTCAAACCGATAATGCCAACGGATTCCTTTACTGCCATCGTTAATGAAGAAATGGTTCGCTTCTGTGAATTGGAAGATCCCATTGGGACCACATTTGATTACAGTCCATGGCCGGCAGTTGATAGCATTGAGTACCGGATCATTGGAGTAGTAAAAGATTTTCACTATTATTCCCTTCACAGAAAAATTGAACCCTGGATAGTCTACCCGCTCAAAGATGATCTCTGGTGGTATGCCAATCATGCTGCAATTAGATTCCAAACAGAAGATGTACCTCGGGTTATTGAATTGGTTGCAGAGAAATGGAAAGAACTGGCAGAATCATTCCCCTTTGAGTATACTTTTCTTGATGAGAATTTTGAAAGACAATATGACAAAGACATCAAAGCAAAACGGATCTTTACGGGATTTTCTTTCTTTGCGATTATCATCGGCTGCCTGGGCCTGCTTGGCCTGGCTTCATTCACTACAAACCAGAGAACCAGGGAAGTCGGAATAAGAAAAGCCATGGGATCGGATAGCCGTTCAATCATCCTGTTATTTTCCAGACAATTTTCGCAATGGGTACTGGTATCGAATATCATTGCATGGCCCATTGCATGGTACTTAATGCATAAATGGCTTAATAACTTTGCTTTCCGGATAGATATGCCATGGCACTTCTTCATTTTTACAGGACTGTTAACGCTTACCATTGCTCTGCTGACGGTCCTGTACCACTCCTGGTCAGCTTCCCGGAAAAATCCGGTGGATGCCCTGAGGTATGAGTGATAAATTGATACGCTAATAAGTTCATAAGAGAAAAGAAATCTCTGTTTTATAAAACGAATCGTAACCAGTCGGCCAGTTTAGTAATTCCTGACAAATCTCACCATAATTTCTCCAACACTTTGTTTTCCTGACTTCACATTTACTCTATCTGTATTACTTTGTTATGATTTCCGGCGGTATACTATTTTGTAAAATACAGGCAGATGATCTCATCCCTGACCAGGGAAAGTGAATAACTCTTTTCTCTCTATCTCTTATTGATTCTATCTGGTATAATTGATCTTGCAGCATGTTCACAACAGCATGATTTTGTCAATGACCTTTAGATTTACGTTTTAATAATTCTTTATTGTTTTCTGATGTGATAATTTTGTCTGAATAAACTGATACCAAAAAAATCAGGAATTTCTTGCAAATATCGTTTCTGTTTTTGTAACGATTATTGATAACGATCGTCATTATTAATAGATTACAGTATCTTACATTCAAAGATGAAGCGTTACAGTTTTTACAGGTTCTCTGTAATAAACAGCCTTTAACCAATAGCTAATAATCCTAATGCCCTATGATCTCCCACTATGTTAAAACAGCAATCCGCTTCCTGTTGAGGAATCCCTGGATTTCAGTAATAAATATAACCGGTCTGGCTATCGGGCTGGCTGTATTTATTCTGATCATGCTATACGTCCGTAATGAGCTTCGATATGATAAGTTCAATGAAAACCTTGATTCAGTTTGCCGTTATGAACGGATTTCAGAAGATTCCGAGAGTGCCTGGACAACCTCTGCCATGGGCCTGGATATCCAGGAAGCCATCCCTGAGATCGTTTCTTTTGTAAGGTTCAAGCACTGGACAGACATGTACCTGGATTACGGGGAAAAGAAATACAACATACCCAATATTGCCCTGGTCGACAGCACTTTTTTTGATCTTTTCAGCCTGGAAATGGTAAAGGGAAATCCAAAAACCGCCCTGGTCAGACCATTAACAGCTGTAATTACGGAAAGCATGGCAGCCATCATTTTTGGTGAAGAAGATCCGGTCGGTAAGGTGTTGCGCTTCAGCGGAGGAACGGAACTTGAGATCACGGGATTGATTAAAGACCCGGAAAATTTTCACATACAGCTCGATATGCTGGCATCATTTGTTTCCCTTGGACAATTTTATGGACAGGATCACCTGCACAATTACCGGACGTATCAATACATGACCTATTTCAAACTGGCACCGCAGGTTACAGCTGAAATTGTAAACCCGAAAGTAGACGAATTCATGCACAAAAAATTACTGGAAATGTACGGTGAAGAGTATAATACTTCATTCCGGATCTGGCTTCGTCCAATGCGTGAAGTATATTTTGCACGAAATGTCCGGGATTATGGTGCAGTACATGGTAATTACCAGTTTGTGATCATCTTCTCCATCATTGCGGTGATGATCATTGTCATCGCCTGTATCAATTTTGTCAACATATCAACAGCCAGGGCAGCGCAGCGTGCAAGGGAAGTAGGAATGAAAAAGGTGGTTGGTGCCAGCCGGAAAAAGCTGATATACCAGTTTCTGGGAGAATCGGTGATCATCAGCTTTCTGGCCATGATCATCGGGATGCTGTTGGTAAAACTTGTCCTCCCCACATACAATCAGGTAATCTCTGCCGATTTAGGGTTTAACTGGACCGGAAATCTATGGATTGTACTTTTGCTTCTTGGAGGAATTGTCCTGGTAGGCCTTTTTGCCGGAATATATCCGGCCCTCTTTCTGACAGGTTTCAAACCGGTTAATGTATTGAAAGGAGAGTGGGTAAAGGGGAAAGGAGGAGGATTCCTGAGAAAAGCATTGATCTTTTTTCAGTTCACCATAACCATTTTCCTGATTATTGGAACCTTCGTGGTATATAGACAGCTTGGTTATGTCCGAAACAAAGACAAGGGATTTGAAACGGAGAAGTTGATTACACTTGAACTGAACAGGGATATATTTCAGAGCCTGGAACGTTTTAAACAAGGTCTGTTATCTGATCCGAGAATCGAAAAGGTGGCGTATTCCTATACTGCCCCCGGCGGGGGAGACAATTATGAAGGTTTTTCACTGGGAGAAA
Source organism: uncultured Rikenellaceae bacterium (assembly GCA_964481765.1). GTDB lineage: Bacteria > Bacteroidota > Bacteroidia > Bacteroidales > VadinHA17. Next base: position 13,809 of record CAYZVJ010000029.1, read on the forward strand.
AGGGATTGAACCCGGTCGTTTATTCAATTGATCCGGACTATATCGAAACCCTGGGAATGACAATAGTGAAAGGACGCAACTTCTCATGGAAATTTCCCCATGACAGCCTGAATACCTGTATCCTTAATGAGCAGGCTGTAAAAGAGCTGGATATGGATCCGGATAGCCTGATCGGGAAGAAATTTGACCATCCCAGCTGGTACATCACCGCATTTCCCAGGACCCAGTTTGAGATCATTGGAATTGTGAAGGATTTTCATTTCAAGTCACTCAAACAACCGATCGAACCGTTGATGTTCGGATGGAATGAAGACTGGTTCTCTTATGTGAATATCCGGATAAAAGGCGGCGATATACCGGCAACGCTGGAGCACATCGAGCGGGAATGGAAGAAGATCTCACCCCAATACCCCTTCGAATATACCTTCATGGATGATCGTTTCGACCGGATGTACCGGAGCGAACAGCGGCTGGGAAAAATCTTTACCTGGTTTGCTGCGCTGGCAATTTTCATAGCCATGCTCGGTTTGTTTGGCCTGGCGGCCTATATGGCAGGCAGGCGAACCAGAGAGATCGGAATCCGTAAAGTGCAGGGAGCTTCCGTTTCCGGGATCGTTCTTCTCCTGGTAAGGGAGTTCATCCTGCTGATCATTATTTCAAGTGTTGTTGCATGGCCCATCGCCTGGTTCGCTGCAAGCCGCTGGTTGCAGGAGTTTGAATACCGGATTTCGCTGGGCATAGGACTCTTTATCCTCTCCACACTGATTGCGTTGATCATTACAATGGTTACCGTCATTTCACAAACGCTGAAGACAGCCAATACCAACCCGGCTGAGGCACTAAGGTACGAGTAGGGGAGGAGAATAACGGATATTGTATCAGAATTCCATTAACCGTTTAATTGTCATGTAAGTCACTTATTCTTCCAGCTGTTGCCTTAGCCGCTCCCGTTCCTGGATCCTGAGGGTCAGGATATATCCATAATCCCTTGATTTTTTGTTTTTGTATACTCCCCAGGCAGTGGTGGCCCACTCTTTTGCCTGATCCAGGTCTCCAAGGATTTCATAGACCACTGCCAGGTTATGGGCGGCTCGTCCCCTGGTTTTCCGGTGACGTGCTTCAGTTGCTCTTGTGAGGAGTTCAATGGCTCTATCCCAGTCATTCGACTCCATCATTCTTGCACCTGCAGCAAGATCGGGATCTCCCTTACCCTTTCTGAAATAATCACGCGTTACCCTGAACCAGGTGGGAGAGATCCGCTCACCATACATGATTCCCGCATTATAACTCACCTCTTTCAGGGCTTCATTCCTGTTGAGCAGCCCTTCGATAGCTGCCGGTATGGAAGATCCGCCAACATTCCAGTCCATGGTATGGGTGAAATGAAACTGATCGATGATGCTTTTTTGACCGGGATCATAAAACCGGAAACCAAGATTCACCTTTGCCACACCATTGGCATAAAACTCGGGAACCTTGATGGTTCGCTCACCCACTTTTCGATTTACAAGCCGGGATCCATTGGTTATGATGAAATCTGAATCGTATGATTCCAGCGAGATGATCCCATTCACTTCATATTTGGTGCATAGTTCTTCAACAATGTCCCATGAGAGCGGTTGGGGAAAATCCCGTCCCGTTTCTGATCCTTTCATGGTTTCAGAGGTCCTTACCGACTGGTACCTGGACGAATTCTGTAGCATACTGTTCAAACCATCAATTGCAAACTGGGTTGCCAGTTTATCCTGGTTTGGACCCTCCCCCGTGAGGATCCCCTCCAGGATGTTTTTCTTCTCGTTTTCCGGTACCGACCGGTCGATAATAGCCACCGATTGGATATAGGTTGGAATATCAACAACTGCCGGTGCCAGAACATTAAAACTGATCTTTTTGGCTGCAACAAGCAGGATGAAAAAAACCAGTGAAATGGAAATGATGGATAAGGATTTTTTCATTGATTGAAATTTTGACAATCAAATCTAAGAAATATGTCAGGTTTATCAAAACAATATAGAGGTATGCCCACCCCCTCAATAATATAATCAGTTGGTTTAAACTTTATGCAGGGGAAAAAGAAGCGAGCGCACCCTACATGCCGGGTGGAAGAATGCTATCGATTTTGTTACACCCATTATCAAACGGATTTCCACCACTTCCTTTGTTCTTGCCAGTGGCGGATGGTGTTTCCTGGCACTATGCTTCTCCTATTGGCTCATCGATGTGAAACAACAGAGGAAATGGGCTGTCTTTTTTGCCATTGTCGGGATGAACCCGTTATTCATTTACCTGTTTGCACACGTCGGGGGAAGTGAGTTGATCTACCAGGTATTCAAGCCATTTACAATGGGACTCTTTTCGTGGATGGGCGAATTAACGGCACAGATCATAACCAGCGTACTCACCTGGGCAACCCTCTGGTATATGTGTTACTGGCTGTACAGGAAGAAAATATTCATTAAGATCTGATCTGTTGAAGTATCATGGATTTTTAATACTATTCATATTTCGACCCTTTCAGTACAAGATAACTTATCCTATCGGGATTTGTTAAAAGCATTCTACCAAAGGTGACATAACAAAACCAATGACAAATTCATTCTGATTTTCAGAAAAGTTATACTTCATTTGAAGTTCGTCATCTTCCGGTCCATGGGAGGTTTTCCCGTTGATAAAAGATTGCAGTTGGCCCGTTATTTTCGGATTTACTAAACCCCGGGTTGCACCCTGACGGTGTTGTCAGGGCTTACCCGGGGCTATTTATTATTGTACCCCTATCGGGGTACTCATGTCTTGACCAAAGCCTATGAATTTTAAGCCGTGAAAGTTACTGACTGCCTTGAGGCAGCTGGAAATTCATATATGGACCGGAATGCACAGGGTTATATGATTGAAATCCGAAAAACATTACCGAATTACGAAACGGGCATCGTAACCGAATACCGGATACCCCATCTCATTAAGGATAGCCATTTCATGGATCGAAGATTTGCCATAAATTCGTTAACCGTATTTTTCAACCACCAGACTAGTATTTTTGAATCCGGCCGGCACTGCTGGCATGTCCGTCAACTTCCGGAGGATTTCCTTTAAATGAAATATCCCCGGCACTGCTTGCACGTGCCCACAGTTTTTCCGTTACGGTTATGTTTGCATCTCCTGAACTGGATGCGCTGATGCGGGTTATGCGGGATGTGAGATCATAGGCGTTCAGATCTCCTGCACTGGAAAGATCAGCTTCCAGTTCGTCCGTTGCCCCTGAAAGGGTCATGTCACCCGCACTGCTGATTTTACATGTCAACTTCTTAACCTTTACCTCTAAATCTATATCCCCGGCACTGCTCGTGGAAAGATACAATTCATCACTGTTGATTACTGATTTACCCACAACATCCCCGGCGCTTGTAGCGGAGATCTCTTCAATGTCTTTCATGGTAACATAGACATTCATCTTACGGGCATCACGGATGTTTGCTTCCGTATAGATATGAAGGGTATTGTTCTTAATTTCGGTAATGATGTACTCGTGGAGGTTGTCATCCGCTTCAACGGTTATGCTCTCACTGTTGCCCTGGGTTAGTATAAGATCAATGGCTGTGCTCACTTTAACCGAATTGAAGTATGTGGATTCCCGTTCCTGGGTTACCACGTTACCGGAACCGGTAACTTTTGGTCTAGACTGTCCGTAAGTGCTGACAGACAATAAAATGGCCATTAAAAACAGAAGGAATGTTGCTTTTTTCATGGTGTTCGTTCGATTGGTTTGTTAAAGGAAAGACGCATTACCGGAAGAATTGCTGCATCTCACATGATGTTGATTTCACTCATGGGGTGACTCGAGTCACCCCGTGAGTTTTTGTTTTTTAAAATCAGATCAGGATTTTACCTTTATTTCAAGGTATATCAAAGCACGGATTGACCATTGCCATTCGGGATCCATCGCCAGGGTAACCTCAAGGACTTCATGAACCTGATCATCAACGGATGCTTGAAATTGTATCAGGTTTCCACCTGGATCTTTCTGCAGGGTGAATGTTGAACCGGGAGGGAGATCCATCCTGCATGTCTTTACCTGCGAATTGGTGAACAGTTTTTTATAGGGGAACCGGGATTTTGTATCACTGGAAAAAAACAATCCGCCTGCTTTCTCTGTGTCGGATAACACAATGGACACCTCCGATGGATATTCACTTTCGTTTGTAATCTTCACGTCAGCAGTATAGTTTGGATAGATGCTTCGGTAGCGGATAATAGCGGTGGTATCTGTAACGATTTGTTCCTCCTTCCATTCCCTCCCCTTGTTTTCCGGATTACTTCGTGAAGAGGCATTATCCCTGATTTGGGTAACCCTGTGGGCTAACAATTCTTCATCCATATCAACGAGTTGGTTATTCCACACACGGATTTTTCCATCGGTCAGAACAGCGAATATATCACGTGATTCTGTACTGTTTACGATCAGGTTAGCCAGGCAATCGGGATCATCTGTAATGGGTTGCATTTCAAAGGATCCACGACGGATCAGAACGATGTCTGCTTCTTTCCCGGGTTCAATGGTCCCAATCCGGTTTTCCTGCTGTAATGCTTTTGCTCCCTCGATCGTGGCGGACCGCAGAATACCCCACGAATCCAGTCCGTCCGGTAAGGGGACATTCAAGGCAATTACCTTCTGGAGATGACTCATCAGCCGCATGGCTGCCAGCATATCGATCCGGTCGTTGCTGGCAGCACCATCCGTTCCAATCGTAACAGGCACACCTGCCTGTATATACGATGCAATCGGCGCGATACCGCTTGCCAGGTAAGCATTGCTTTCAGGATTGTGGTTGATGTAGATATCGTGTTTCTTGTATATTTCAATATCTCCGGGGGTTAAAAATGCACTGTGTATCGACACATACCCGTTGTCAAATGCACCGAGGTGTTCCAGAAATGGTATATAGGTTGGCCCTGTTTTGCTGGCAAGGGTTTCAAGAAAAGCGATGTCATTCTCATTATACCGGTTTCTTTCTTCGGGAGATGAGCCAATCAAATCAAGAATAATCCGTGCATTTTGAGATATGGCAGCGATAGCATCAATGGAGGGTGGTTCAGGTGTTTCTGCTATTTCTTCCAGGAATTTCTTATCTCCGGCTTGAAGGCTGTCACCATAAACTTTAAGGTAGCTCTTAACAGTGGTTAACCAGTCTCGCTGGCATTGAACATTTTCAAGAATGTGCTCAGCAATGGGGACACCGTTGGTTGTGGCAAACCGGATCCCATCATATAACGTGGGGATCGGTATACGTTCCGGGGGAAGGTGTGCCACAAACAGATCCCGGTTGTTCTGAAGAGCATAGTCCCGGAGACGGTTAAATTCCATAAGCTGCGTTTCAGCAGGTAGAAAGACCGCCGTATGGGTAAATGTTACTGCCCCTCCTAACCCCGATTGTATCATGGCAGCAATCACCTGTTCGAATTTCTTTTCATCCGCATTGATGGACCAGTCGATAACCGATGTGATCCCATGAAGTATTGCGTCATAACAGGCTGCCAGGTTCAATTCGTAAAACTCTTCATCTGTCATGTGAAAAGAAGGCTTGTACACTTTTGGGATCCATTGTTGCAGTTGCTCAGAGGGACTCACACTGCGCGACAAATGTTGCCACAGGTGGGTGTGCGTATTTACAAATCCAGGCAAAGCATAGAAATGCTCTCCCGGAATTTCCAGACCAATGTTTTGCGGAAGATCCTGGCCTGACAGCGATACCGATTGAATTACCCCATCGCGGATTAGAATATCCATACCTTCTAAAACCGTTTCTCCAACCGGGTCAATGACAGAAACATTACGAATACATATCGGACCGGTTGCAGACAGGATCTCATCCAATGAGGGAAGAGACTGCTGATGGCATGAAACTAGTAGAAACAAGAATAACAGGACCAGGGGGCGGGAATTGAATATTCTACGGCATTCCATAACAAATGAGTTTATAACCTATTCTACATTTTTGTAAGTTTAAAATTAATTATTGCATTTCCAATTCCAAGAGGTTTCTGTGAAACTTATTTCCCATTTCCTTGACAATGCCCGTAAATTTCCTAATTTTGTCAATTGAAATGATCCGGATCCCAGCTGGATCCCAGCTCTCTTTGCTTCCTTTCTGTGTCGTTGTCCTGGTAATGAATAGAGGCCATGAATCCACGTAAACTCCTTTTGATTCCAGCATTGCTGGCATTCATCTTTACTTTCAGTTGTGAAAAACCAGCAGAAGAGGTAGAGGACCTGAAGATTCCTACTTCTGTGACGTATGATTTTTCCGGGATTTGGACACTTTCTGCCTGGATCCCGATTGATTGCCCGGGTTGCTTTAGTTACCGTTATTACATATCCGGCGGGGATCTGAGATTCGATTCCCAGTCCTATGATCTGAAACTCACCTATACCTTCAATAACCTTCCCGATTCCATTGTAGAACAAGGGACCTATATTTATTCATCCGATTACTTCGTTTCGTGGGAGGGAGCAAGTACCATGTTTACCGGGGAGATCATATTTACACCTGGTCAGGGAGATCCCTGGACGATTCAGTACCAGATTGAGAATCCCGAGAATCAGAATCATAATGTAATATTTAAGAATTTCATCTTGAAAAATGACGCAACCGAAGTGATGTTTTACTGGGAACGTGAATTTTGAGAAATACTTCTTCTCAACGCTGTTTTTACCTGACCGGTATCCAACACCATAGAAAATGCCCCCCCGTTTATATACCTCTTTTTACTGTCCCGATTTCATCCAACATCAATACAAAATGTATATTTTTGTGGCCTGTTTATCTATATTATTGACCCGGGCAGTTTTTGTGACAGGAAGTGATGCTACGCCCTGGCACAAGAACAACATTTGTGAATTCAAATGTTTAATTCTAACTTTAAGGGTAGAATTTGTGGATTATCATCGACCAGGAATTTGTGAAAAGTAAAGAATCTCACACTTTTATTTTTCTTTACGTATGAGATTAAAGAAAGGGACCATTTTCGTTTTCATTGTTTTCTCATTCGCAGTTGCGATTGTTTGCATTTTTTATTGTGTTGACAAACAAAAAAAGTATCAGAAATTGGTAGAAGGAACCCCTCCTGCACCTCCTACAATTGAGCTATTGGATAGCCTGGAAAATGAACGGGATCGTATATTGAATATACCTTCCGAAGAGGTCTCCACCGACCATTTGGTGAAAGTAGCTATGCTTAATGCTCAACATGATTCGATCCTTCACAGCACAGAGTATCTTGTTGATAGAGAATATTGGGATACGATCAGCATTCCATTCAATGAAAAGGAGAGTAAATTGAATACCCAGTATTTGTTGGGAGCTCTGGGCGTACTGGTTGGAATTGCCTTAGGAACCTGGTCATCCATCATGTTATACTCTAGAAGGCAAATGGAACTGCTTGCGCGGTCAAACAAACCAAGAGGGCCCGTTGTGAAATATTAACGTTCGATTATTCCAACGAGAATACAACAGGGAAAGAGTAAGATACATTGACCGCTTTGCCTTTATGTTTGCCGGGTTTCCACCGGGGACTCGATTGAACCACACGGACTGCTTCCGCATTCAACTCTTCATTGATTCCTCTTACTACCTTAACATCATCCAGACTCCCGTCCCTTGTAACAACAAATTGTACATAAACCCTGCCACTTATTCCCTCTTCCATACAACGCTTGGGATAAATGATTTCTTGATCAATGTAATCCCTGAAATCGTGGTAGCCTGAAACTGCAAACTGTGGCATGTCCTCAACAATCAGGTAGACATGATCCCTGTCAACCGCATCCTTCACATGGATCTCCTGAGTTTCTGTAATTTGACTTGTTCTTCTGTTTTCAGTGAGAACATGAAATACCACCAGGGCAACAATGACAACCATGCTGACAAGCGTGGTTACCTTCCACTCATGAGCGTTTATCAATTTCTCCAGCTCTTCTTCAGGCTGTTCTTTAATTTTCCTTGTTTTTACAATACCTGCAGGAGTTCTGTCATAAACCCACGATACCCATACAGACAGGATGAAACCAGAACCAAGCAGGATAAAAGCGAGTGCCAAAACCCATGATTGCAGCTTTAGGAGAGGAGATATTATGAGGATTAATTCAATCAGAAGAAAAGCCGTAGCAATATAGGCCGCAATCACACGAATTACCTTTCGGCGTTTCAGTTCGTTCCAAAACCAGGAAATATTATACGGACTATTTTCCATGATGCAGGTTAGGATGCTGGATTTGATCTTATAAAATTAATTGAACTATCGGTTAAATCCAAGTCCTTTATCCTGTTTTGAATAATATTTTGTTAATATTGATGGCAATTCTTCCGGCTATTCGTAATTTGCAAGACTTAGGGAAAGGATGGGTGAAGCAATCTTGTTTTTGGAAATATTCCCGGGGTGTAATTTTTTGTTGGATACAGAAGGAGGTTACAAAGTATGGTAATGCGGCTGAAACAACCAATTAGGAACCTGACCCTTTTGTCAGGCTTTTTTCTCCTGCTATTGTTTCCTGTCAATGCACAGACCGGATCCACTCCGGTTATCATTGATACCGATTGTGCACCGGACGACCTGAGGGCGATCTGTATGTTCGCAGCAATCCGGGAAATCAACCTGCTTGCCATTACCTCATCGGATGGTGCTCTGTCTCCGGGTAGCGGAGTGGATAAAATTTCACGGATCATTCCCGATCTATTCGTGGAGGAGATCCCGGTAGCTCCGGGCAGGGAATTAAATATCGAGCCACCGGAGTGGAGAGAATTTTGCGAAAACATCCCCTGGAGTAAAAATGCAGGATTTACCGTAGAGACAGGCATGACTGCCGTTTCCCTTATTACCCGTTTACTCTCCGGATCGGCAACGAAAATTACCTTCATCTGCCTGGGATCCATGACAAATTTGTTCGATGTAATCCGGGAATCACCGGAGTTAATAAAAAAAATTGAACGCGTGATCTGGTACAATGATGCGCTCAATCCATTATCAGGACCAAATTATGAGCGTGATCCGGAAGCAGCTGAGGCGATCCTTTCCGGGAACCTGAATGTATCGATCATTTCAAACCTGTCAAAAACCGGTGCTGTCTTAAATAATGACCTGTTGCAGCATATCCGATCCATAGAAACTCCGTTTGCACAGACAATTACCGCCTCCCATTCCTATCCACTTCTACTGGAGCGAATAAACAACAATGATGTGATCCTTTGGGATGACCTGTTGCCAGTCTGGTTTGTCTGTCCGGATTGCTTCGATATGGAACCCGATAAAACCAACCCGAATATCAGCATGACGAAAGATTATGATATCCTTGAAATCAAACGCAGGATACTCGACATCCTTTCTCAACAGTATGATTACAGCCGGCACATTATGTTCGATAAATTTCCGGTGGATCCCGGTATCTATCGAAGCGATATTACTCCGGTTGCCCGTGAGACCATTGAGAAATTTGGAAGAGATGAGTGGAGAATCTGTGTACTGACCAATGAGATGCATGGCCACCTGGGAATCTATTCAATTGTCGGTGCTAAAATGGGACTGAAAGCAAGGGAATGGTTTTCTGTCGGGATCGATCAATTACACGTGATTTCTTTTGCCGGAAACAGCCCGCCGCTCAGTTGCCTGAATGACGGACTGCAGGTTAGTACCGGGGCTACCCTGGGGCAGGGGACAATAACGGTTTCTTCCGATGCAACCTTATTGCCGAAGGCACGCTTTGCTTTCAAAGGCAAAACCATTGAATTGCAGTTAAAAGATGAATACAGGAAACAGGTTGAATCCGATATTAGCCGGGGAATCGTTCAGTATGGCAATTTGACGTCAGGATACTGGAAACTGATCCGGAGACTGGGCCTGAAATACTGGAGGGAATGGGACAGAAACGATATGTTTACTATAACCGTTTTGGAGTAAATGACAGACCGTTTCCCTTAAAAATGAATTTAACAATCAAGCTGATCACTTTTTATAAAACAGTATAAAACAATTAAAAAATGAAAAAAATCGCTTTTTTATCGTTATCAATTTACCTTGTTTTTGCTCTACCCTCAGGATATGCCCAGAGCAACAAAGTAGTTGAAAAAATCATTGAGATCGGTACAACCGATAACCGGACCATGGATCACCTCGATGTTATCTGCAACCGTTTCGGTGGCAGACTGGTTGGATCAGATGCCTTTGAAAATGCGGCAGAATGGTGTGCTGCACAATTCAGGGAGTGGGGCATGGAGGTGGTAATGGATGAAGCCGGTGAGGTGCCGGTCGGGTTCAACCGGGGACCCTGGTTTGGCCGGTTGCTTGGAGAAAATGGCATGTACCTCCATTTTGCAACACCTTCCTATACTGCAGGAACTAAAGGTGTTCAAAAAGGACATGTGTTGCTGGAACCAAAAACCCAGGCGGAATTTGACAGGATGAAAGGCACGTTGAACGGTGCATGGGTGTTGATTACGGGAACGAATAACGGCTGGCCCATCGACTACTCAGCGGAAGCGGATGCAAACCGGGATTCAATCATTGCAGAAAACCTGGAAATAGAAAAAAAGAACCGGGAAATCAGGGCGGAAAACAGGAGAATGGGTGAAGAGGGAGAACAGAAGGAACTGATTCCGTTGAAAGATGAACCGGCACTTTTTTATAAACAGATGCGGGAAGCCGGGATCCTGGGCATCATCCAGCCTTCAACCATACCAATCCGGGCGCTGTACGACAGGAAAAACATCGATCAAATGACCTTTGAAACATTACCCACCGTGCCGGATATCAAACTGGATGAACACCAGTACAAAATCATAGAGCAAATGGTAAAGGAGCGCCGCCGGTTCGAACTGGAGTTTGATATTAGAAACCACTTTAAAATGGGACCGGTAAAATACCACAACGTGATCGGAATCATCCGGGGTACCAAATATCCCGATGAATATGTGATCATGGGTGGTCATCTCGATGCATATGATGTTGCAACCGGTGGGGTGGACGATGGATCGGGAATTACACCGGCAATGGAAGCTGCACGGTTGATCATGGAAGCCGGGGGAAAACCAAAGCGGACAATCCTGGTTATCGCATGGGCTGCAGAAGAATTTGGCCTGTACGGATCGAAACACTGGGTGGAGGAAAATAGTGATAAACTTGACAGGATTTCCAACATGTTTAACCGCGATGGGGGACCTACTGTTGCCAATAGCTTGCGCGTTACCGAAGCAATGTGGGACGATATGGAAAAAATTTGTGAACCGTTAAGCGACATTAATCCCGATTTTCCCTTCACGCTCGAAAAAGCAGAACCGAGAAGACGTCCGGAAGAACCACGCGGAACTGATAGCGGACCGTTTGCTGTCGCCGGTGTGCCCGTTATTACTTTTGGAACAGCCGATACAAAGGGATATAATTTCGACTACCGTGAGATCTGGCATACCGAAAGAGACCTCTACAATAAAAGCATCCCCGAATACCAGGAACATACAGCCGTGGTTACCGCCGTGGTCGTCTATGGAGTCGCCAACCTCGATCACCTGCTTTCACGGGAAGGATACTGGAGGGAAGAAGAAGAAGCTGAGAAGTAGAGACTTTGAGACTGTTAGACTCTGTGACTAAGTTGTGGGTATTTGAGCGATTTTTGGGTAAAGCAGAGTGGCTGTGAAATGTTGGGAATACGGGATTGTATGCCAGCCAAAATAATGTTTTCTTTATAACTTAGTCCACAACCAACATGCTGCTTTTTCCATTGAAAGTTTATGCAGGTTATTGAAACATTGTTTTAGTTTATTCGTATAAATATACTGATAATCAAATACTTAATGAAATGAGAAACTGGGCAAGATTGTTTTCCGGGATCCTGATCAGTCTGGTGATCCTGGTAACTTCCGGATGCGAGGAAGAAAAGTCGAACAGAGAGGAGTTGTTAACCGCTCATCCCTGGAAATTTGAAAAGGCTGAAACAACCTCTACGAATCCCAATATTCAGGATGGTATAGTCCTGGCAAATGGTTTGCTGACTGCTGTTGGTGCCGTCTGGACATTCCATGAGAACGGAACTCATACACTGACCTTTACGAATCTTGAACCCCCTGAATCGGATGATGGTACATGGGAGCTCTCTTCTGATGGAAAAACTCTTTATCTGACCATGGGTGACGAGGAGGAAGAAGAGGCACATATTAAGTCCTTAACTTCCAGCAGACTGGTTTTTGAGGAGGAGCTATGGGACGATGAACAGCAGGAGTTTTATACAACCTCCAACTCCTGGGTGAAATAGTCGGATTTCATCATCGCCCGATTTTCCCATTGGAATCGCCAGGCAACAGCTCGGATACCATCTTTTTTGGAGGGATTTGATACGATGACTGAGTGAAGGATACATTTGTATAGGAAAGTCATCGTATCACTATTGTGTGAGTTTATAAGAATTAAGTGAACAACCCGCCATTAAAACTCCTTAAATATCTCGCAACCCGACTCAAGTTCGGGTTGCGAGTATTGTTACTCTCCGGAGTCGTCCCCCGAATTGTCACATAGTGATCTGCCAAAGGCATGGCTATGCCACCTTACGCGAAAATCGAAGTACGACCGGTGTCACTGCTCCATATCCGGATAACAACTTCATAGAGGTTGGATTATTGTAGAAAGATCCGGGATATTTGTTATTTATGAGTTGTGATTTCCCGTTGTCCAAAGGACTCCTTCGGAGAAGAAAGATTGTAGTTGGACCGGGGATTTTTGTCTGCACGTATACTACAAATATACGACCCCGATGGGGTCGAATACACCTTTGGGGTACCTGATGTCATTAAACCAGAGACAATTAGAATACAAAAAAAAACCCGCAACCAGATGGCATGGAGCAAAGAGAAAAGGTGAATATCGAACACCGAACAAGCCTGCCTGCCGCAGGCAGGGAACGCCGATTTAAGAAGTAAATCTAAAGTCATAAATCGTTAATCGATATTCATGAATCAATTAAGTTATTGTGTAAGCCACCCTTCCACCTCCTCCGGACTCAATCCCAAATGAAATTTCTATTCATATTTCAAAGTAGTTGCCGGGTTCTTCCGGGCAGACCGCAATGCATGAATACTCACCGTGATCACAGTTACCACAATGATAATTAGGGCAGATATTATGTAAGGAGATACTCCCATTTCAGTTTTATATACAAATCCCTTTAACCAGGAATGCATGATAAAATAGGATACTGGAATGGCTACAATTACTGCTATTAACACAAGGCGGGTATACTCATACGATTGCAAAATGACCATTTGAAGGACGGTTGCCCCAAATACCTTTCGAATACCAATCTCTTTTGTCCGCAGGGCTGCTGAAAAAGCAGCCAGTCCGAACAATCCCAGGATTGCAATGATGATCGACAGCAAAGTAAAACGGAAAAACATACGGGTGAAATCTTCTTCCTTTTCAAACAGATCACGGAAAGATTCATCGAAAAAAGTATATTCAAACGGAATACCTTCGTTTATTTCCAGCCATTTTGCTTCGATGGCTTCAATTGCTTCACTGAGATTTTCGTGGCTTATTTTAATGGATAGAACACTGTTCACATCGGGTCGGTACAAGATTATCAACGGTTCAATATGATGACGGAATGAAGTGAAATGAAAATCTTTAACCACGCCAATAATTTGTGCCTGACGAATACGGCTATACCCGATTGTTTTATTCAGACCGCTTTCCCACCCAATGGCTTTAACGAGGGCTTCATTAACAAGGATGGGAGCAGGTTCCTGGCTCATGTCTTCGCGAAAATTTTCACCTTCCACGATCTCCATGTGCATCAGGGGGATGTAATTTTCATTCACCGAAACGGTGCTGACAATCCAGTCCTCGTCCTCCATGGCTCCTTCAGGCAGGATACCGGTCCTTCCATATCCCCATCCGGGCATCGATCCTGAAGTGGCGAACAGTTCTATGCCCGGAATATCCTCAAAGCCTGCTTTTAATGCTTCATAACTGTTGCGTACTTCAGGGGTCATCCGAATCGTGATGATTTGCTCATCATTGAATCCTTTATCCTTGTTGAGTGAATATTGCAACTGTTTGGTGACGATAATTGTGCATGCAATCATTACAAACGTTACGATAAATTGAAGGGTAACCAGGGCTCTTCGTAACAACCATCCTTTTTTCCCCGAAACCAACTCCCCTTTCAATACCACATGAGGACGAAAAGCACTCAATATTACTGCAGGATAAGCACCGGAAAACAATCCCAAAATGATGATCAGCAGAATAAGCAAAAGGAAAGACAAGGGGTAACTGAACATATAGGCAAAAACCGATCTGTCGATGATCGGGAAAAACCGGTTAATAACTTCTGTAATAACCAGGGCAATTACCACTGAGAGAAAAACCTGCAGGGTTGCTTCAGAAAGATGCTGAATGATCAGTTGCTTTTTATTTGAACCCACAACTTTTCGAATACCTACCTCCCTGGCCCTGCGGGAAGAGTAAGCAATTGTGAGATTCAGGTAATTGAAGCTGGCAATTAAAAGAATGATAACAGCAATAAGGGAAAGCGTTCGGACATACCCGATATTGCCTTTATTCTGATTGAACCGGTCAAACAGGACGTCTTTGGAATAGAGATGAACTTCAGTTAAGGGTTGAAGCGTAGCCTTCCAGACATCCCGAACATCATTCCGGCGCATCAAAGAATCCATCTCAACAATGATCTGGTTTGCATTCTCAGGATGACTTAACAGGGCATATTCAACCATGGAAATGTTGTCCCAGGCATTCAGGTACTGGATGAAATTCGTATCAGACGGAGACGGATTGATGGAAACGACAATATCGAATTTAATATGACCGGGTCTTGTTTCGTCTTTCAGAATCCCTGTCACTTCAAGATTGTCAGTCCCGCCTGCCGAAAACATTTTACCCATTGCTTCCTCTTCTCCAAATATTTTTTTTGCCATGGTTTCCGTCAATACGGCAGTATTCGGTTTTTCAAGACACGCATTTCTGTCTCCTTCCTTCAGTTCAAAATCGAAAAGATCAAAAAAACCGGGTTCGGTATAGATCATATCTTCAGAATAGAGGATATTCTCTTCGTACCGGACAAGTGCCCTGCCCTGCATTGCAATCCGTACAACTTCTTCAACACCAGGGATCTCCCTTTTCATATTGGGTGCCAGGGCAGGTATCGTGATTCCAACATAATTGTTGCTTATCCCCAGGGCTTCATCGATGGAGAGGATCTTGAAAATCTGATCGCTCCGCTGATGAAACCGGTCATAACTCAGTTCATGATGGACATAAAGAAAAATCAGGAAACTGCTTACTATACCAACAGTTAATCCAAGAAAATTTAACAGGGAGGTGGTTCTGTTCCTGATATAGGAACGCAGGGCAATGATGAAAAAATTTCGGATCATGATAAAAGAAATAATCGGTTAATGAAAAATAAACAATACGGTTATTTACCCTGATGACCGAACACCCAGGTATTGAAAAAACAATCCCTCTTCCGGGAGATTTTAATTGGTGGTGTTAATAAAATCAACCAGGTCAATTAAATCATTATTCTTGTACAGTGAAATTTTCTCCTCCTTTATATAGCGGGAAATTTCTTCCTTGTGCGATGGGATTAATTCCAGGATGAACTTCTTTTTTCGCTTCAGTTTTACCGGCAACTCTCCATTTATTGAGAGAAAGTAGGTGTCGGACTCCTTTCTTAGTTCTGCTTCAGTTGCCGGTTCATAGGCTCCTGCTCCAACAGAAGGTATGTAAGTTGCTCTGTGTTTTAAAAGTAAAAGACACTCATCACCAGCAATCCATTTGAAGAACCCGGATGCCTCTTCTGCCAGATTGGATGATTCAAAGTATACATATTCTGATTTCCCAAGGAAAAAGTGTGACATTTTCTCCGGATTCTTAAGTACATAGATTCCCTGATCGGTTTCAAATTCAAGTTCATCATCATACACGTTGAGGCGAAGATTTAATTCCACGATTTCGTTATTCTCCAGCTCAATTGCTCCTCTTTCAAATTCATCATCCAGGTAAGGAGATCCTTTTAAATCCGCGTACCTGAAAGAGGTACTTCTTCCATATTGTGAAGCAAATTCTTCTAACTTCTCCACTGAAGTCTCCTGGGCCAGAACGGAAGAAATCATAAAAACACCCAGGATTATCAGAAAACTCATGCATCTCATTTCTCTATCTGTTTAAATAATTTTTTTCTGAATCCATTAGTCAATTTTCATGCCGCCAAATATATGTTATTAAAAAATAAAACTTTATGATTTTTGAGGGTAATTACAATTTGTCTAAAATAGGACACAGAGTGCACGGAAACGGACGGTATAGTCCCTATTCTTTAACGGCTGAAGAATACCGGTCCATGAATTGTTTTACCGGTGAAGAGAGGTTGTAGTTGGACCGGGATTTTCATTGGTCACGTTTACCCCGGGCCCGCCCTGTGAAATAGTGGCAAAGCCACTAATGCAAAGCATTATTTCAAAGGGCAAGCCCTGGGCTATTCATTATTAAATCCCATCCGGGATTTATTTTATCTTAATATGGAGACAATCCAGGTATAAAAAAAGCCCAAAAGATGAGCAAGGAGCAAAGAGAAAAGATGAATATCGAACAAGCCTGCCTGCCGCAGGCATGCCTATGGCAAAATAATAACCAAGTTTCAAATCTCAAGTTCCAACCCATTTTAGATTTGAATTTTGCTAATTGGAATTTATTGGTTATTTGAGAATTGTAATTTGGGATTTTTGTATCCTTGATTCAAACTTCTTAGACTGCGGACTGCCGACTGCGGACTTTTCCCGTAACCCGTATCTCACTACTCCCCACTCCCCACTCACCTCTCAACTCTTCCCCTTTCTCCTCCTCACCACAAACCCGGTAATGACAAAAAGAACGAAAATGCCGGTGACAATCCACGCCCAGTAATTGCTTACCTTCGATTCGACCCACATCTCATATGTTTTCAGGAAGAAGTAATCACCTTGGACAGTCCATAAAATACCGCCACCTCCGTTCGATTCCGGATTGGTATCCGCATACCCGTTCGATGCGATGATCCTCCCGGGCATCCGGATCTCCATATCATAGGTTTGTGCCGAAAAGAAAGGATCGGTAACTGTTTCCAAAACCGACATGGCACTGTCAATCTCGGTGTTGAATGATTCATAGAATTCCTTTCCAAGAACAACAGTCACTAAACGTTCAATGTCATCTTCTATCTCCAGGGATTCCTCATGTTCTATTTCTTCTAATGCCTGCTGGACTTCTTCGTCTTCACCCTCTTCTGGCGTTGAGTTGGCAACGTCATTTCCATCTTCATCACTATGTTCAGACTCATATAGGAGAGTCACAAATTCTGATTCTTTTGCACTCATTTCCTCTTTATCGATCATCAGATCGGGATGATTTCCAAACAGTTCATAAAAGATTTCAATGTATTGCCTGACTATTCCGGTCCACATCCATACCTCCGATTTCGTCTCAACGGTATCGGCTAAAGCTCTATACCGGAGAGAATCACTTCCATTTTTCAGATCGGCTTTGACATTATCGGGCAGGTAGAAAAATGCTAATTCTTCTTCTGAAAGGAAGTCCGAGGGCGGACAATCAATCGTCAACACCTTATCAACCGTTTCGTTGTAGCGGAATACGGTAGTGAACCATTTAAAGCTTTTGGAGAAATCTGCCTTTCTTTTCAAACTTCGGTTACTTCCCGTATCGTTATTGTATTCCTCGTTGATCCCATCCACACTGGCAAAATATTTCTTTGCCGTGAGGACCCATATGGTATCGTTGTTCTCGTTCAGTTCCTTCGTATATTCAATGGTCCAGGTGCTGTCAATGGGCACCCTGAAGTTTTTGGATTCAAACTCGCGTTCCGTGTCGTTTTTCACAATAACTTTCCTGGTAACCGATCCGTCTTCATGAACCGTGTTGATTACATGGGTTTCGTAATCGCACGAGAAGAGCATGACCATGGATAACAAAGTGATTGTTATTTTAATTTTCCGTTTCATGATTTCTAAGTTTTATGGTTTACTCTAAAGATCTAACTCGTTATCATCATTTTCTTTTTTAAGGTTCTGCCTGATCTTTTTTTGTATATAGGATTCAATACCCCTGTTTTCTTTCATTTCATCGTAATCCTTCTTCAATTCAAGGTATGAATTCAACAGTTCTTCCAGATCGGATCTTGATACGGTGATGCTGTCATCTGCCATCTGATCTTTTGCAACAACGTTCAGAAAGACCTTCTGCATGATTCCCAGGTCCGGTTCCTGGGTTTGCAGGGTGTTGACGGTCCTGACCAGTTGTTTTTCAAGCGAATTGATCCGGTCAGTGATGACTACCTGCTGGATGATAAAGATCCCGATAAAGAGGGTAGCAGCCAGAGCCATTGCACCACGGATCCAAACAACATCTGCCCAGCCAAACAGGAAATGGCTCAGCTTTTCAGGAACGGTCGTCCGTTTTTCTGCTGCCCGGATCTTTTGCATAATCTCATCAATCAGCTCTTCCCTGTCGGATAAAGCCGGTTTATTGCCCTTCAGTTTCTCAATCAGGTTGGAATAGTGAACGTCTTTATTCATGTTCAGATGTATTTTTCAATCAGTTTGCCAATTTTTTGCCGGGCGTGAAACAGGTTGCTTTTAATGGATTCCCTGGTCATCCCGGTTATTTCTGCGATATCCTCACGGGACAGTCCCTCAAGTTCACTAAGCACGAATACGATCTTTTGTTTTTTGCTCAACTTGTTTGTTAACCGCCGTATCATTTTCCCGGTCTCTTTATTATCAAGTATTGTGTCAGCATTACTATCACTGAATACACCCGGAATGTTCCAGTTATTGTTATCCGGATAGACCAGCGGGTTTCTTTTTTTCTTTCGAAGCGCATCATAACATCGGTTTACAATGATCCGGTAGAGCCAGTTGCTGAAATTGTTCCGGGGATTAAACCCCTCGATTTTGTTCCAGACAGCGATGAATGATTCCTGAACAATATCTTTCGATTCATCTTCATCATTCATGATCCTGAAAGCGACCGAGAATGCAAAGTCAGCGTAATTATCGACGAGCATTCTGAACGCGGCCTGGTCCCGGGTAATGCAGGCCTGGATGATGTCGGTTGTTTCCAAAATAGATCGCTTCGGTTACTTATAATACGTTTATTGTAAGGCAAGGTAAAAAAGATATTGGTATTTTTTTAGGAAAAAGGCTCAGGCGCCTGCCTTCGTACTTGTTATCTGTCTAAGAACATATAACATAACTCACCCGGGTTGCGTATAATGAAGTAAACGAGGAAGAAAGGAGGCCCACAATGAAAAATACAGTTAAAATTCTAATTATCTGTTTCGTTTTAAGTCTTGGCAATATCTCATTTGCACAGAAACCTGAGGACGAAAAA
>CAYZVJ010000030.1:0-2972 GCA_964481765.1 uncultured Rikenellaceae bacterium
ATTCTATTGGCGCAGGATTTTGGAAGGAACAAACCAGCGTATAAGCTGTTTGATTATAAGGTGTATGAAACACCTCATTTTGAAATTTACCATTATCTTGAAAATGATTCATTGCTGGATGAATTTGCGCGGAGAAGCGAGGAGTGGTACCGGATGCACTTACGGGTATTGAAGGACACCATTGAGGAAAAGAATCCCATCATTTTCTACGCAAATCATTCCGATTTTCAGGAAACTTCAGCCATCTCCAGCACAGTAAGTGTTGGAACAGGTGGCGTTACGGAAGCGTTAAAGAGGAGGGTGATATTACCCGTTGCTGCCACCAATGCGCAAACCGACCACGTTCTTGGACATGAATTGGTACATGCCTTCCAGTACAATATGATTATCGATGATGATTCAACCAACCTGAATAGTCTGAATAACCTGCCGTTGTGGATGGTTGAAGGGATGGCTGAATACCTGTCTATTGGCAGCGTGGATCCTCACACAGCCATGTGGATGCGTGATGCAATATTAAATGATGACTTCCCTACACTCAAACAGCTTTCTCAAAATTACAAGTACTTTCCTTACCGGTGGGGACAGGCATTCTGGTCAATGGTAGCCAAGGCGTGGGGAGAAGAGGTAATGGCTCCTATCTTTATGGAAACGGCAAAACACGGGTATGAGTATGCCATTAAAAAGTACCTCAATATGGATGCTGAAACTTTTTCAGCATTGTGGAAAACTTCAACAGAAAATTACTACCGTAACTTTTTCAGGGATTCGATCGATCTACTTGCGGGTGAGAAGATCCTCTTTGCCGGGAATGCAGGTGATATGAACCTTTCACCCTCGCTCAGTCCGGATGGAAAACAGGTCGTGTTTCTTTCCGAAAGAGAGGTGGTCTCACTGGATCTTTTTCTTGCTGATGTTGAGACGGGAAAGATCATCAGAAAACTGACAAAGGATGTGTATTCACATGAGGTAGATGCACTGAATTACATCGAATCTGCCGGTACATGGTCACCGGATGGTTCCCGTTTTGCATTCAGTGTTTTTGAGAAAGGTGAAAACCAGCTGGTTATTCTGAATACCAGGAATGGAAAAATGCTGGATCAAATCCCCATTCCGGGTGTACCTGCATTCAATCATCCATCCTGGTCCCCCGATGGTGAAAGCATCGTTGTTGCAGGAATAGTCAACGGAGAGCGTGATCTCTACCGCTATTATCTCAGGTCAGGAACGGTTGAACAAATAACCGATGACCGGTTTTCCTACATCCATCCTGCCTGGTCGCCGGATGGGAGATACCTGGTGGTTTCTACCGATAAACGCGAAGAGGAGACACCCTATGCCAATTTAAATTTCAACCTTGGGCTGATCGATCTGGAAAATCAACACCGGATAGAGATTCTTCCCGTCTTTCCTGGTGCAAAGAACGTAAATCCCCTCTTTTCTGTTGATGGAAAAAAGATCTATTTCCTCTCCGATTGTGATGGATTCAGGAATCTCTATCTCTATGAACTGGAGACAGGTGATGTCTATAGGCTGACCGATTACCTTACGGGTATTTCCGGTATTACCAGCTACTCCCCGGCGATCAGTATAGCCCGGGAAAGTGATGAAATTGCCTATTCGTATTATTTCAACGGGAAATACAGTATTTATAAAGCAAATCTATCTGATTTTGAAATGATTAAGGTTTCCCCGGATCAGCTGGATTTACGTGCCGGAACCCTCCCTCCGGCAATTGAAGTTCGCCAGAACCTGGTGGATGCCAGTTTGAAAGACAGGGAAAGTTACGGGATTAAGAATCCGGAATCGTTTGTTGAGAAGAAGTATAAACCCAAATTCAAACTGGATTACATATCCAATGTCTCTGTAGGGGCAGCTATTAATTCCAACCGTATGGGAACAGGTATGGCCGGAAGTGTATTCGCCATTTTTGGTGATATGGTGGGTAACAATCAGATGTATGTATCGCTGGCTATCAACGGTGAGATCTATGATTTTGGCGGACAGGTTGCCTACATGAACCAGAAACGACGGCTGAACTGGGGAGGTTCACTTTCCCATATCCCATACCAGTATGTCACTGCCGGTATTCAATATAACGATACCCTCCCCGTTGATGACGGATATTATCTGGTTGATAAAATAGTAATGGACCAGATCAGGCTGTTTGAAGACCGGATCGCAGCATTTGCTTACCTTCCGTTTTCTACCACGAGAAGAATGGAATTTGGAGTATCCCATGCCTGGTATTATTATCGCATCGACCGGTGGGAAACCATTTACGATTCATATACGGGTTATTACATGGGACAAAAGAGAAAAAAACTGGATGCCCCCGATGGATTCAATATGCAGCGACTCGATCTTGCCTATGTAACAGACAACTCTATCTTTGGGTTTGCCTCTCCTTTATCGGGACACCGAAGCCGGTTCCAGGTGGAGAAGTATTTCGGTGAGTTTGGTTTTTATACCACCTATCTTGATTTTAGAAAGTATTTTCGGATCAAACCCGTAACACTGGCAACCCGGGTGCTTCAATACGGAAGATACGGCCGGGGTGCTGAGGAAGGGATGATGAATCCACTATACCTGGGATATCCCTGGTTCATCAGGGGGTATGATAACCACAACCTGTATGAAAATATGTCGATTGAGGAGATGAACTATGTGGCTAACCAATTGTATGGTAGCCAGATGGTTCTCGGAAATGTCGAACTCAGAATTCCGGTAACGGGACCTAAACGAATGGCGCCCATCAAATTGAACTCCATCATGTCAGAATTGTCACTTTTCCTGGATGCCGGTATGGCCTGGTTTTCGGATAATGATCTCTCGCTTACTTATGACATCAATAAACCCTTAACCAAGATTCCGGTATATAGTATTGGTGCATCCCTGCGTGTTAACTTGTTTGGTGCTATTGTTATTGAACCATACTATGCATGGCCATTCCAGGGAAATGGCTTCTCTAC
>CAYZVJ010000030.1:3072-32949 GCA_964481765.1 uncultured Rikenellaceae bacterium
CTATTGTTATTGAACCATACTATGCATGGCCATTCCAGGGAAATGGCTTCTCTACTGGTTCATTCGGGATCAACTTTATCCCGGGATGGTAGTTGGTAGTCCTGGTTGACAAGAAAGTAGAAATGAGAGGGAGTTTGGAGTTTATGGAAAAAATAACCGTTGTCTGACTATCGAATTACTACAGTCTAATCTACCCCCTGAAGCTTGCGAATCCCGAATTATTTTCTGATCTTCAACAGGAAAGATTTCCTACATTAACCTTTTCTATTAAACCTGTACCGTCATGATAAAACATGCAAGATCAACGGACAAGATTTTTTTTGTTCCAGTACTGTTATCGTTACTTCTATTCACCTCGACTTCAAAACTACTTTTATCCCAAACCATTACAACAGGTTCCCTGGTCAGGGAGATGGTTGATCTGAAATCACTGGCTGAATACCCCGATCCGGCTTATAGGTCAATCCAGTTTTCATCCTATGACCGGAGGAGCGTTCATCCTGATAAACCGGACTGGTTCGCCAATTCGGATGGTTTCGGACAGGAACCGATTCCGGGTTTTATCGAAGTCCTCAAAAATCCGGGTGACGATGGAATAGGGGAGTACCTGATGTGCGATATCAAAGGACCGGGAGCCATCGTCCGGCTCTGGACAGCAGCCATCAATGGTGATATCCGTCTTTACCTGGATGATGTGTCAAAACCGTTTTATGAAGGTCCTGCACAACCCTTTTTCCTGGAAACCTATAAAACAGTTGCTCCGGATTACCCATCCGAAATATTTACCGGATCGTTCTCGCAGAATATGGCGGGCTATTACCCTGTGCCTTTTGCAAAGAGATGCAGAATAGAGTGGATCGGAGACCTGAATAGACTTCACTTCTA
The DNA here is from genome assembly GCA_964481765.1 of uncultured Rikenellaceae bacterium. GTDB lineage: Bacteria > Bacteroidota > Bacteroidia > Bacteroidales > VadinHA17. The sequence continues at coordinate 3,958 of CAYZVJ010000030.1, forward strand.
CCACATCGGTGTGCGGATATATGATCAGAAAGCGTTGGTAAAAACGTTTTCTGTCAATGACCTCAACCTGTATAAAGAAGATATCATAAAGGTGGCAAACCTGCTGAAGGACCCGGTAACTCACTGGGTCTTCAGTCCGGAATACCGGTCAACCGATATTACTGTTGAAATTCCGGCAGGAGAGGAGAGAGAACTCCTCAAACTAAAAGGGCAAGGAGCCATTGAATGCCTTACACTACAACTTTCAGCCGGTGAGCTGAATAACGCCCTGAGACAAACGGTGTTGAACATATCATTTGATGGTTCTCCCTGGGGAGAGGTGCAATCACCCATTGGAGATTTCTTCGGTGCTGCACCCGGAATTAACCCATACCAGTCCCTCCCGTTTAGCGTAATGACCGATGGGACAATGATCTGCCGGTTCGTGATGCCTTACCGCGATTCCGTGAGACTGTCCCTTAAAAATACCGGGGAACAACCTGTTTTTGTTTCAGGCAATGTGTTGAATGGCAAGTATGAATGGATTGAGGGAAAGTCGATGCATTTCCGCGCCCGCTGGAGAGTGGATCATAACCTGTTTTCTTCAAACGAAAAACCGTATGATATCCCTTACCTGTTTGCTCATGGTAAAGGGGTTATTGTTGGTGCGGCAGCAATGATCATGAACCCAACACCTGTTCCATCATCATGGGGAAACTGGTGGGGTGAGGGAGATGAGAAAATTTTTGTTGATGAGAATGATTTTCCATCATTTTTTGGCACCGGTTCAGAAGACTACTACAATTACGCCTGGTCTTCCAGCGAGATATTTGCATATGGATATTGCGGTCAGCCCAGAAATGACGGACCTGCAAACCGTGGATTCGTAACGAACTACAGGTATCACATCCTGGATCCCATCCCCTTTGCCAGTAATATAGCTTTTTATATGGAATTGTTTAGCCATGGACCTGTTCCCGGTTTTTCATACGGCAGAATCATTTATCATTATGGATTGCCGGGAATGATAGATGATCATATCCCGTTATCAGACAGTGATGTAAAACTGCCTCAACTGCCCGAAAACTGGATGCCTGTACGCCGGTATTTTTGTGCCAACGCAGATTTTTATCAGGCAGAAGATATCGCCAGGGAAACCCAGGGGTTTGAATTGAAAGAACAGGATATCTGGGCCGGTGGTAACATTATGGTCTGGAGGGGAGCATCCATCTCTTTTACCCTACCAATCAAGGAAGAGGGAGAATATATTATTGTGTTTACCGCTCGTCGGGCACCCGGTGCCGGATCCTTTGAATCTGAAATCAATGGACAGAAACTGAAATTTGGAGAGGAAACCCTGGTCGACCTCTCTGTACCATACCGGACCCTGGCACGAAATTTTATTGCTGCACCGGTAAAACTGGAAGCAGGTGATCAAACCCTGACCCTGATAAACAAAAGCAGTCCGGGAAAACCAATCGGGATTGACTTTATCTGGGTCTTGAAACGATAGATTTGAACTGTTATAAGTTATGCGTTGATAAGTTATAAGTAATGGTTAAAAGGATATGGAATACGGGTTACGGGGATTTTGAAAAAAAGCCTGTAGGTGTGGAATTGAATCACTCAAATGTCAAATTCATTGTGTGAACACGAAAAACATTAGGTCCGACTACTAAATAAGTCAGTGGGAAAACGTTGAATGGACCGCAGGGCACCAGGCATCTCAGGGCATATAGGCAGACGAAAACCGAATACCGAAACCTACTATCCGCAATCCGCAATCCCTGCCTGCGGCAGGCAGGCGCAATCCGAAATCCGAAATCCGAAATAAATAGAGGATAGTGCTATTCTTTTTCCTCCCGCGCATACTTCTCCTTATACTTCCGGTACAGCTGCTTGTGTTTGTTATCAAGATCGATTTTTCTGCCCGAGATAAAAGCCAGTTCCACCTGGTTGGTGCGCATATCCAGGATATCTCCATCTGAAACCACGAGGGTGGCGCTTTTTCCTTCTTCCAGCGTACCATACCGATCGTCAATTCCCAGGATTTTTGCATTGTTTAGTGTAATGCACTGCAGTGCCTCCTCTTTGGTCAGTCCGTACCCTGCAGCCTGACCGGCAACAAATGGAAGATTCATGGACCCTGTGGCTCCAGGATATAAGATCCCTGTTAGGATCCCTTCCTTCATAAACAGAGCAGGCAGTTTATAGGGTTCCTGCACATCATAATCCTTTCGTTTTGCCATGCGGTGCAGGTGTGCTACGATGACCGGGATGTTGTTCTCCTTTAGAAAGTCCTTCACCAACCAGGTATCCTCATCTCCACCTGAGAGTACAACGTGTTGAACACCATGTTTTTTTGCGAACTGGATGCTTTCGATGATCTCTTTTACATAGCCGGCTTCAATGAAGAGCCGTTTGCTTCCATCGAACAATCCTTTCATTGCCTCCAGTTTCAGGTTCATTTTTTCGGGGTCACCCTTCTCATAATAACTTTGTGCATCCGTAAAGAGTTTCTCCAGTTCAAGCACCTGGGTGGAATAGTTGGGATCGGCTGTTGTTGAAGCGGATGATCCGTACCCCCTGCGCCTGTACATGGTTGGCCAACTCATGTGTATTGCATCATCCATTTTTATCACGGCATCTTCCCAGTTCCAGGCATCAAGCTGAACGACCGAAGAAGTACCTGAAATCAATCCGCCGGAAGGGGTTATCTGTGCCAGCAGGATCCCGTTGGATCGGAGGGTCGGGATCACTTCTGAATCGGTATTGTATGCAATTATGGTTCGGACATTGGGATTCATTTCACCAATCTCGCGCGAATCAACCGTTGCCCGTACTGCTCCTATTTCACTCAGTCCCAGATTGGAAACCGGAGATATCAAGCCGGGATAGACATGTTTACCATCGATCCGGATGATTTCATAACGATCACGATCCAGGGGCAATTCATCCGCTGATGTGACCCTGGTTATCGTTCCATTCTCAAAGGCAATGGCACAATTTACGATGGTACTGCCATTGCCAATGTGTGCACTCCCTCCCAGAAGAAGAATCGGTTTTTCCTGTTCAGGAGCAGGGGGAGGAGCTGTTTGTGCTTTACCGGCAGTTGTTCCAAGGAAAAAACAGGCGATGAGCAGATAAAAGATATTGGTTTTCATGATCTATCGGTTTTGAATGGTCGATTCAATGGTTCGGTTTTCTTTGAATGTATCGATGACCTCTTCGTCATCCCATACGAATTGCTGGTTGGACCGGGTCCTGGTAAAAGCAGATGCCCCTTTTTCCTCGCGGATCATTTTTTGAACGATCCGGTTCCGTTCGTTCTGAATGTATTGCAGCAATTCAGCATCCCTTTCCAGATCAAAATAGAATACTCCATCAACCATGGTCTTCTCTGCTCTGGCATAGATGGAAAGGGGATTATCAGACCAGAGGACCAGGTCGGCATCCTTTCCGCTTTTTATGCTTCCCATCCGGTGGTCGAGGTGTAATATCCGGGCAGGGTTCAGGGTGACCAGTTTCCAGGCTTCCTCTTCTTTAACCCCTCCGTATTTCACTGCTTTTGCTGCCTCCTGGTGCAATCTTCTTGACAGCTCAGCGTCGTCGGAATGGATGCAGGTGAGCACCCCCTGATCCAGGTGCAATGCTGCATTGTAGGGAATGGCATGGTATACTTCATATTTGAATGCCCACCAGTCGGAAAATATCGACCCGGCAGCTCCATGTTCCTTCATTTTATCGGCAATTTTATACCCTTCGGTGTTGTGGATGAGTGTATGGGCCTTCACATTGAAATCCTCAGCCAGCTTCATGATCATGTTGGTCTCCGACTGAACGTATGTGTGGCAGGTAATGAAGCTCTTCTTCTGGAGTACTTCACCGATAGCTTCCAGCCTCAGGTCTCTTCTGGGTTTTGTCATCCGCGCTTTTTCTTTCGGATTAAGCCGGTTGTATTGATCCCATGTTTCCAGGTATTCTTTCGCTCGCAGGTAACCATCCCTGATGATCTGCTCTACTCCCATACGGGTTTGAGGATAACGAATGGCCATGTTGGCTGGATATCTCGATTGTTTAACATTTTCACCAAGCGCATGTTTGAGGAATCCTACGGTATTCTTTATCTTCAGTTCTTCTGCATTTTTTCCCCAACGGTGCTTTATGATACAGGATTGTCCTCCGATCGGATTGGCTGATCCATGCAGTACCTGTGCTGCAGTCACTCCACCGGCAAGTTGCCTGTAGATGCTGATATCCTCGGGATCAATCACATCAGCAATTCGTACCTCGGAGGTTATTGCACGGCTCCCTTCATTGACACCCCCGGAGACGGCAATATGAGAATGCTCATCAATAATTCCCGATGTCAGGTGTTTCCCGGTAGCATCAATTACTTCTACTCCCTCCGACGACAGATTTTTCCCAACGCCGGCAATTTTGCCATTTTTTACCAGTACATCGCACTGTTCAACAATTCCCTCACCTTCATTGGTCCATACCGTGGTATTCCGGAACAAAACATCCCGTTGTTCGGGTATTTGTTGTGCACCAAATGCCACAAAGGGATAGATTACTTCACCGGCAATATCAGAAGCCGGAGTACCTGTTTTTTCCCTCTGATCGGTTGGAGAACCCGGTTTGACCCGTTCCGCTGTCCAGTTTACAACAGAGCCATTGGAAAGCTGGACATGTCCCTTCAAGGTTTCGCCTTCAACCCATCCGGTAAACAATAGCGACTCACTATCTTTGTCAGGATCAAGGATAAACTGGATCCACTGCTTTTCCATGATGAACTTTGGCTTGACCCTGGTGGTATCATCAAGGACTACTTCCAGCGAATATTTCCCTGGTTTTCCGGTTATGACCAGGGTATACTCCTGCCTGTTTTCACCGGTTAAACTGTATGTCCCGGCCAGGTTTGGCAGATTCATATCGGATAGGATGAATCGTTCTCCCTGGACCCAGTTTTCAAAAAGAATGGTATTCTCATCGAACAGATCCCCTGATGTTACCAGGAAATTCGCCAGCATACCCTTTTCCAGTTTTCCTACAAGATGCTCCATATTCAACATCCTGGCAGGTTCAAGGGTAAGTGCTTTCAAAGCATCTTCTTCCTTCAACCCATGCTCAATGGCTTTGCGTATATTGGGCCAGAACTCTTTCCTGTTGCTCAAACCATCGGAGGTGAGAGCAAAAGGGATATTCTCACGGGCAAGCACAGCCGGGTTTGCAGGAGCTAACTCCCAGTGTTTCAAATCCTCAAGAGAGATTAACATGCTTTTATACGGATCGGAAACATCCATAGCTTTCGGAAAATTAACCGGGATAATCAGTGGAGCACCCGTTTCACCGATCTCTTTGATGATTTGATACTCCTTGCCATCGCCCCGGATGATGTATTGAACACCAAATTCATCTCCAACCCTGTCTGCCCGCAGAACAGAGAACTTATCGGTAACTTCAAAAATCTGAGGCAGAGCCTGGTTCTCATTCCATGCATCCAGTGAAAGATCATAAAAAGGCTTATCTGTCAGTGACATATACCAGCTGGCATCCAGGTATGTTTGCCGGAGCAGGGCAATCGATCCCATGAGGGAACCGGGGTAATTTTGCCCGGAACTGCCCTTGTCAAACGAATAGTGTGCAGCCACTTTCTCGGTGAGCATGACTTCGTTTGGATTTTTCGTGGCTAATGTAACCAGCGTGGAGGTCCCACGTGCAATTCCATCTGCCCTGAAGGTGAGTGCTGTTCCGAAACCAAGCTCTCTGAGTGCACCAGCCTCCCTGTCGTTTACCTGGAACTCCTCCGAAGCATGATACCACGACTTAATGGCTTCATTCCAGTTATAGGCTCCGGGTGTGTTGGACTCGAATTGTGGTGTACTCATCCCGAACCCCATTGAACTTCGAGCTGCCTCTCTTTCGCTTGGGAGCCCGTAATTACTGTAAATCTCTACCAGGGAAGGATAGATGTATTTTCCTGAGAGATCAATTACCACCGCATGATCAGGAATCTTAAGATTAGCCCCGATCTGAAGTATTTTGTCTTCCTGAATGATCAGATCAGCCCCTTCCAATCGTGTTTGATAATCGGTTACAATGGTGGCATTCCTGAAAGCATACAGGGTGGCACGATCATCCCGGATACCTGTTACAGGGAATGTCTCCTGTGAAAGCACCTGGAAATGATACAATGCCAGAAAGAACAAGATCATCTGTGACTTTTTCATGGGAATAGAAGAATAAGATTTGAAGCCTAAATGTAGAAAATCAATTTTAATCTTACTTAAAAATAGGATTGAAAAAGGTCATTTTTTTGCTAACCCATTGGCAAGAATTGCAGAAAATGCCTTAATTGTTTTCTGTATTTCCTGATCGGTATGGTGGCGAATGGTTAGGAGGTCGGTGATTCCCAGTTGAATCTGCACAATGGAATAAGCAATAAGATCGCTACGGATATCCGTTCGTAACGATCCTTCATGCTTAGATTTCTCTATTACAGGGGTTAACAATTCGATCATCAATTCCTTCGAATGGATCAGTACATTGCCTGACTCCTGGTCGCTTTCCTCTTTCATGGCATGATCAAGAAAAGCACTCTGTAACGGATGGGAGAGATTAAATCTGGCAACCATTTCAAGGTTTTCTTCAAACGATGTGAAAAAATCCCCGGAAGGTAATTCGAAAAGTTCTTTTACATGTTCCATTCGCAGGGCTGTAGCCTGATCGATAAGAAACAGGTAAAGTTCTTTCTTGCTTTCAAAATAACGATAAAAACTTCCTTTCGCTATCCCCAATTTTAATACAACCCGGGAAATCGATGCGTTTTTATAAGCATGACTTGTAAATTCCTCAAAACATGTCCGGATAATCTCTTCCTGTCTTTCTTGTGACAGGTTATAAAAGGTTGATCGTGGCATGACATATTATTTAGCGACTACATGGTCATAAATATATTAATAATTAATGCGACTACCTAGTCGCAATTCAATTATTTTCATTTTATTTATTATCATCATAAGCTGAGCAGGCTTAAACCGTAATAAAACTGAAATGATTACCGATTTGCTAATAAATATTTTGTAAATTCAGCATCTTAATCCTTCTTCATCGTTTGGAAAGTGGTTTCAGAGTTAAACCTATAGAAACATGAAAACGAAAATACGATTGACAAGCTTTTTTGTTTTAGCATTGAGTGCACTTTTCAGTGCAACCGGACAATTATTACCGGACCAGTATAAAACCTTATTACAGGAATCCATTATGGATGAGATCATTGGAGAGTGTTCTGGTGAAACAGCCATGAACAATATGATTGAAATGTCGGGGTATAACCGTGATCGGCTTGAAAATGAATTCACGACAACTTTTCTTGAAGCGGAATATGTATTGGCAATGCTTAAGAATTATGGCATTGCTGATGCAAAAATTGAGCGATTCCCAGGAGGAGAGGTATGGGATGGAATAAAGGGTGAACTCTGGGAAATTAGTCCGGATCGGGCTAAAATTGCTGATTATGATGATCTAAGGGCGGTTCTTGCATCGGGAAGCAGGAGTGCAGATGTCGAGGCAGAACTCATATGGATAGGTGGAGGAGAGGATGAGGATTTTGATAATAAGGATGTTAACGGAAAGATAGTGGTCACATCAGGGTCTGTATCCGGTGTGCATAACCGGGCTGTGTCCAGGGGAGCTGTGGGTGTCATTTCAATGAATACTCCCAGGCCATTAAAGGATCCGATTCAAATTCCATGGAGAGGGCTCCGTGGAGATGATGCCACGTTCGCCTTTAACCTGAATGCAAGGGAAGGTGAGATTTTGAAAAACAGACTGTTAAGTGGTGAAGAGATACGCGTACATGCCGTGGTGGAGAGTGCTTTACGCGACTATGAACTACAGGATCCGACAGCCGTTATATATGGCACTGACAGGGATGCGGGAGAAGTGATCTTTTCAGCTCACCTGTTTGAAGGCTATACCAAGCAGGGGGCGAATGATAATATTTCTGGCAGTGTTGTTATACTGGATGTTGCCCGTACTCTTAATACCCTGATCAAGGAGGGTCGGATTCCCAGGCCAAAACGAAACATACGATTCCTGTGGGTTCCTGAATTTTCCGGGACAGGACCCTGGGTGAATGCTCACAAGGAATTGATGAAAAATACATTGTGTAATATTAACCTGGATATGGTTGGCCTTCACCTGAGCAAAAGCCACTCTTTTTTCTGCCTGATGCGAACTACTTTCGGGAATCCCCATTACCTGAATGATGTGATGGAGCACTATTACAGCTATGTGGGTGAAACCAACCGGGAGATGATCCATAACAGGAGAATCGGTGGATTTACCAAAAGGATTGTTGCTCCAAGTGGTTCAGATGACCCCTTCTATTATAAAATTGATCCACATTACGGTTCTTCCGATCATGAAGTCTTTAATGACTGGGGAATCCAGGTTCCCGGGATCATGATGATCACCTGGCCTGATTTATACTACCATACCTCGGAGGACCGTCCCTATAATTGTGATGCTACACAGCTGAAAAGGGCAGCTGTTATTGCTGCAGCTTCAGCATATACCATTGCCAGTGCAGATAAAAACATGGCCATGAAGATTGCTGCCGAAACTTATAGCCATGCTGCCAATAGGCTGGGTATCCAATTCGGACGTGCGATCGATGAATTATCTGCATCAACTGTGAATGATTTTACAAACACCTATAAAAAAGCCAGGAGCTACATTGAAGCAACTGTGATGAATGAAAATGAGACGTTGGAGAGCATTATTGAACTTACCGGTAATTCAGAAGATATGGATAACTACATTAAAACAATTCAATCTTCTGTCCAAAAAATTGGTGAAGGACAGTTGGCTGTACTTGATGAACAGATGAGAGCCATTGCCCGGCAGTTGAACGTAACACCTGTAAAGGTCCAGTTGAATGATCTGGAAAAGAGAGCATACAGCTTGGTTCCCAGGCAGACCGTAAAGGTTAAAGAGGCCGGATACCAGGGACATTCCCGTATTCTCAGGGAACTGCCGTCCGAAATTACGGACAGGTACCCGGTCATCTCTCTCTATGATACCAGGGAATTGTCCCGGCTGGTTAACGGAAAACACAGTGCCCTGGACATTAAAAGATTACTTGATACACAATCAACCAGTGAATCAGATCTGCAATCGATTATGAACTACCTTGAACGGTTGAAATATGCAGGACTGATTGAAATGTAATTTTCATTGAAGCAGAAAGCAATACCGGAAATAAAGCTTCTGGATGAAGAACAGCAATCCTTTATCCATCAAAATTCGCTTCGGATCCTGTCCCGGACCGGCGTGAAGGTTGAATCTGGTGTGGCCCGGGATCTTTTTTCAAAAGCCATTGGAACCAGTCAGGATTCTGAAAAGGTTTTTATACCTGCTGACCTGGTTGAATGGGCGATACAGTCTGCCCCTTCAAACCTCACTCTGTTTGACCGTAATGGAAAGGAAGCATTCCGTCTTGGTGCCGATTATACCGGTAGTACGGTTTTTGGGATTGGTGTAACAAATACGCATTACCAGGATTATAAAACAGATCGCGTTCTCCCTTTTTCCCGGGAGCACATGAAGATATCGAGCCGGCTGGGAGATGCACTTTCTGAATTCGATGTTGTTTCAACTGTCGGTATACCTTCGGATGTTACCCCGGATGTTGCTGATCTGTATGGTACGCTGGATATGTATGCCAACACGAGCAAAACCCTGGTTATCCTGATCATGGATGATGGCAGCATTTCATCTGTTTTTGATTTACTATCTCATTTAAACACGAATCCATACGATAACTCCTCAATCATAACCTATGTAAATCCGGTTACACCATTGATCCTGAATGGTGGGACGGTGCAGAAGATGATCCAGTCCATTGAGCTTGGTTATCCGGTAGCCTTTTCCAATTACAGCATGTATGGGGCGACTACGCCGGCACCGGCAGTTGGAACCCTGAGTTTGATGAACGCCGAACTGTTAGCCGGCTTAGTCCTCAGCCAGCTCATACGGGAAGGGGCTCCCATGATCCTGGGCAGTCTTCCGGCCAGTTTTGATATGACCACCATGGAAAGTCCGTTTACTCCACAAACGTTTCTGCTGAACCTTGCCTGTGCCGAGATGATGGATCATTACGGATTGCCGCACTGCGGAACTTCCGGAAGTGGTGCAGGGTGGGGTGCTGATCTGCCTGCAGCGGATATGCTCTGGATGAATCACCTGACCAGCTGTCTGGGCAAGGTCGGTCTTGTTCCTTTTGTGGGTGCTGTTTTTGAGTCCCTGGCGTTCTCCCCGGCGATGGCGATCCATTCGAACCAGATCATCATGCAGATCAGGAAATTTAGCCGTGGGATCGGACTGGAAAATTTTTCAGAAAGTTTCAGCGAGATCATGAAAGCCGGGCCTGGAGGGAATTTCCTGACTTCTGGCCAGACACTGAAAGAAATGGATTCATTTACAAGACCGGAAAATATCTGGCAGGGAATGACCGTAGAGAAGTGGGGAAATGAAGGAAAACCAAAAGCCTCTGAGCGATTGAAAAAATATGTTGAAGAGTTGATGAGTAATCTGCAACCACCGGATGATTATGACCGGATCATGGAAAAGGGTGAGAAGATGATCCGCAAAATGATCGGTAAAAAATCATGAGCAGGAAGGGAACTGAACCAAAAAAACTCGGCCTCTGGATGAGTACCAGCCTGGTTGCCGGGAACATGATCGGTTCGGGTATTTTCCTTCTTCCTGCAACCCTGGCTTTCTTTGGTGGTATTTCTCTTTTTGGATGGCTCTTCTCCGCAGTGGGAGCAATCTTTCTGGCACTGCTCTTCTCACGCCTCAGCCGGTTAATTGCGGGCGTTGGCGGCCCTTATGTATACACCAGGAAAGCTTTCGGAGACCTGTGCGGGTTCCTCGTAGCCTGGGGATACTGGATATCAATCTGGTGCGGGAATGCGGCCATCGCTTCAGCTGCGGTGGGCTACATGGGAGCATTTATCCCTTCTTTGACTGATAATCCTGCACTCAGTGGTATGACAGCCATCGGACTGGTATGGCTCTTTTCATGGATCAACATGAGCGGTATACGTAAGGCAGGTATGACCCAGCTGATTACCACCCTGTTAAAACTTATACCATTGATCCTGCTCGGAACGATAGGTTTTCTTTACTTCAAAACGGAGAATTTTCATCCCCTGAATCTCAGCCATAAAACCAATTTTTCTGCAATTACAGCAACAGCGGCACTTACCTTATGGGCATTCCTTGGTCTGGAATCTGCCACCATACCTTCGGACCAGGTAAAAAATCCCGGGCGAACCATTCCAAAAGCAACCATCCTGGGAACATTACTGGTTTTAGTCGTTTACATAGCCAGTACCGGGGCTGTCATGGGAATCATCTCACCCTCTGAATTATCCGTTTCAACATCACCGTTTGCCGATGCTGCAAAAGAGGTCTGGGGAACCTGGGCCGGTTATGCGGTTGCCGCAGGTGCACTGGTTGCCTGCATGGGAGCATTGAATGGCTGGATCCTGCTTCAGGGGCAGCTTCCCCTGGCAGCATCCAGGGACGGTCTCTTTCCACCTTTCTTTGGCAGGTTGTCCCGGAAAGGAATGCCTGATTTGGGAATAATCGTTTCCAGCCTGCTGGCATCCATCCTGATCATCTTGAATTATACCCGGGGGCTGGTGAGCATGTTTACCTTCATTATCATGATCTCTACTCTTTCTACCCTGATCCCCTATGCATTTTCTTCCCTGGCAGATATGGTGTTTTGCACGCGGGGACCAAACAGGCAGAGAAACAAAACGATTTTTTTTGGTCTGGCAATCTCCATCCCTTCGCTGGCATTCTCCCTCTGGGCCATCTGGGGCCTCGGCCTTATAACAGTGTTATGGGGAGTCGTGCTGCTGGTATTGGGAGTCCCTTTCTTCTTCTACCTGCGAAGAAGAAAGTTATAAGTTATTGGTTATCAGTTATAAGTTAATCCTCCTTCCAACTTATAAACTTATTAACATATAACTTATAACTACTTCCCTCCAAATTTTTCTTTCCCGGCACTCACCAGTTCATCGAATGCATTTTCCAGTTTTTCGTTCACATCCCTCAATCCATCAGCAACCTGCTCAGCCCACTCAAGGTAGTCCCGTTTTATCCTGTTATTCCATTTCCGGGGCGGATTCTCCAGAAGATCTCGTATGTTGCTGATCTTATCTGCCACTTTTATCTTTTCGACGCTGATTCCTGTGCTTGCTTGCTGCAAAGTGTAAGGCTTTCAGGAATCCGGAAAATTCTACTGAATTCATGCTAAAGTTCGTTGTATTTTTTTGCGGTATCACGGGATCTTTCAACTGGATATTTTATGTGGTTTTTACGGATTTTTTCAAGGACAATCTTCTTTATGTCCAGTCCATGTTTGTTTGCAAGCAGCAGGCTAAATGCAAAAATATCCGCCAGCTCATCACACAATCTTCCTGGATCGATGGTTTCAACCTCCTCTTCTTTCTTCCAGAGGAACAGCTCATTAAGCTCTGCCGCTTCAATCGAGATTGCCAGAGCCAGGTCTTTTGAATTGTGAAATTGTTTCCAGTTCCGTTCATCACGGAACTTCACCAGTTCATTGATCATTTGATCGATATCAGACATGGTTATTTTATTTGAGATGTAAAGGTATAAAATAAATGTTTGTACCTTAGGAAGATCAACCAATTGCTTTTTATATTGGGATTGATCAAGAAATACCTGTTGTCCGGTTCCGGTTTAATGCAGAAGATCGGTCTCCTCTCCGGCCCTTTGCTTGCGATTATCCTGGTTCTTTTTTTTGATCTTGACAAGGGAAACCCGAACGTTACGTTAACAGCTGCTGTTGCTCTTCTCATGGCCGTCTGGTGGATCACTGAGTGCGTTCCCCTGGCGGTTACTGCTCTTTTACCGGTTGTCCTTTTTCCCCTGATGGGGATTATGAATGGGAGAGAGGTTTCCACCCTCTATTTTAATCACATAATTTTCCTCTTTATCGGTGGATTTATTGTCGCGCTGGCAATGCAGAAATGGGAATTGCACCGAAGAATAGCCCTGTTTACCATGTTACTATTTGGGATAAAGCCTGCCCGGATACTTTTTGGATTTATGATCACCACCTGGTTTTTATCCATGTGGATCTCGAATACGGCCACTGCCATGATGATGGTCCCGATTGCGCTTTCCGTAATCATCAACCTGGAGGGGACGCTCAGCAAGAAGCAGGTTAAGAAATATTCCGTCGGATTGTTGCTGGGGATTGCTTACAGTGCAAGCATTGGAGGCATTGCAACACTTGTCGGTACGCCACCAAACCTCTCATTTTCAAGGATTCTAACCATTACCTTCCCGGAAGTAACGGAGATCTCCTTTGCTTCATGGTTCTTTTTTGCTTTCCCCATTTCACTCTTTTTCCTCTTTCTTGTCTGGCTGACCCTTTCATTTATTTTCTGTAGGGTAAGCTTTTCAGTAGACCGGCATATTTTCAATAAGCAATACAGGGAGCTTGGCAGGATGGGTTTTGAAGAGAAAGTTGTATTCGCAGTCTTCCTGGGCATGGCTCTTTTATGGCTGACCAGGGCAGACATCACCGTTGGTCACTTAACTATCCCTGGATGGTCGGGAATATTTCCACAGGCTGATTATATCAATGATGGTACCGTGGCCATAGCACTTTCACTGATCCTTTTTATCGTTCCATCGAAAAAAAAATCACGATTAATGGACTGGAAGACAGCTGCAAAACTGCCCTGGGGCATTGTACTGCTCTTTGGTGGAGGATTTGCGCTGGCAAGCGGCTTTCGGGAGTCCGGCCTTTCACAATGGTTCGGGATGCAGCTTAGCGGACTTGATGCATTATCCCCCGGTTTTCTGGTTGGGAGTATCTGCCTTATGATTACCTTCCTTACGGAGCTGACTTCAAACACGGCTACTGCAGAGATGATACTGCCTATTCTTGCAGCAGTAGGTACAGCGATTGGCAGGAATCCCCTCTTGTTGATGATTCCTGCCACCCTGGCAAGCTCCTTTGCATTCATGATGCCTGTCGCAACACCACCCAATGCCATCATTTTTGGTACAAACCGGTTGCGGATCATGGATATGGTAAAAGTGGGATTCGTAATCAATCTTATGGGAGTGCTTGTCCTGACACTCGGAATTCTGATCCTTGGATCTATTCTGGATATTGATCCTGCCATTATGCCGGAATGGGCGAAGTGAATGGGGAGAGATATATGTTATAGGTTAAAAGTTATAAGTTGGGGAGACGATGAGACTATGAGACTGAGAGTGTGAGACGAAGAAACGGAGGGGTGGCAAGAGAAGTAACAAGTAGGCAGTATGCAGTATGCACATTGCTTATGACTGAAAGAAGAGAGGGGAATTTTGATTATCGAATATCGAATTGCGAATTTATATTTTTGGTTTAACTGAATATGGGAACTGGGTACTGAGAACTAATTCGGTATAGTGTCCCTGGTGCTGGGGAATAGGCAAAGGGCATTGAGCATGGGGGATTATTTCAGAGCAAATCCACCTTCGACGCTAAAAGCGCGGCTTCGGTGGACAAGGGAGTACAGGGTACAGAGTTCAGTTTTGAGTATTGATTACTATTACTGGTATGTTACTATGTCGGTCAGAATCTTTGACTTCGATGCTTCCAGCCCAAACAACTGATGCCTTCAGGTGGGGGAATACTGTATTTTTTAAAATCTGAGAAATTGAGAAAAAACTACGATTTTCATTACCGAATAACGAAACGGGCATCGTAGCCGAATACCGATATACGAGTTTTATGAATTAAAAATTCAGGTTCACACCCAGCTGAACCCCCGAATAATCCATTTTAAAACTTTCGTCTGTTTTGTCCTCTCCTTTTGCAAAATCATAGGCAAGATAGATCTGTGGATTAAAGCCGAAATTATTCAGGCTGAACCCGAACTGGCCCCTGTAACCCGGAACGTTACACTCATAATCTTCGAACCGCATGGCGTGATAGAACACACCACCCCCGAAAAATATCGAGTTTTTTGCGTTTTTGGACAGGGGAATTAACGCGTTGGCGACAACTCCGGGTGAAAACCGGCTGAAATTGAAAAATTTACTGGTTCCTCCAACGACTTTAATATACTTCATTCCTGCTGCATACTCAACCGTTCCATACAATTCAACATAGTCATTGATCCGGTATCCCAGATCAAAATGGGCGCCAAGGTTCAAAACCAGGTCCGAAGAACCGACTGTTTCAATCAGGCCTTCCTCATCAAGCCAGTTCTCAATATACTGGCTTACATCGTCGGGACCGAAGAAGCCGATCTGTATGCCAATGCCCACCAGGAATTTCCCTTTATTGAATCGGATGGATTCATCCTGGGCTCCAGCGGCGAAAACGATTATCAGGAAACAGATGATCCCCGTTAACACTCTTTTTTTCATGATTTTAAGATTTGTTATTTTCTCATTTGATTGTTATAGCAATATCCGTGAATGCGCATTTTTACTTTATGCTAGGTCCGTTTTTATTTTACGATGATCAGGTTCAGCAGGGTATACCATCTACCGGAAAATCACATTCCCGAGCAGCACCCGGCCGCTTTTCCAGTATGCCCTGTAGTAGGGATCATCTGTTATATAAACGATCTCACCACTTCCCAACCGCTCGGAACCGATTACCAGGCTGTTTTTCACCTCTTTCTGAAATTCACTTCCGGCAAATCCGGAGACCGGTTCATTGTTCAGGATGAAGCCGATATTGTTCCCCTCATCAAGGAAAGGGTAGTTGGCTGACATTTTCATAACAAACCATTTCTTTCCCAGACCGAAGGCATAGGGGTGGGTTTCATCAATATCAACCCGGTATATGCTTCCTGCAGAACGTTCTTTAAGCCGCTCCCGGCGCTGGTTTTCATATTTCTTCAGGTGACTGGGATCATCGGTCTTGGTTTTTTTCTTCTCAGTCTCGTTCTCTTTTTTTCTGGCTTCCACTGCATTGAACAGATTGGTTGTTTTTTCTCCTGCAAACAGGGATATAGCCCGTTCAAACACTACCAGCCGGCCACCCTCCCTAACGTACTCAAGCAGATTATCTTTCTGCTTTGAATAGGAGCCGGAAGGAAGAAGCAGAACATCATATTTGGAAAGGTCAACTGAATTCAGGTAGTCTGTCCCAAGTACGGTAAGCGGGTAGTTTATCTCCCTTTCGAAGAAATACCATAATTCACCGAAGTTGCCGCTTGATACTCCTTCGCCACCAACCAGTGCAATTTCCGGTTTGCTTTTCAGGGGAGCATAATTTGATCCAAGATCTTTCCCTTTATCCACAATACCTGTACTGGTTGGGTAGAGATGCACTCCAATAGTGTTTGCAATGGTGATAATGGTCTGGTCGAAAGTATCCTTCAGGTGTTTGTTATCGCCACGAGCGATAATCAGGCTTCCCCTGTTGAACTCCTGTTTTCCGACAGTGAATGGTTTCATTGCATTCCTGATCCTGAATTTTTGTTTAAGCAACGCTGTCATGAATTTTACCTCATCGAAACCGGACCAGTTTACAATGTACGCATAGGGTTTTGAGTCAGGAAGTATGTTTTCTGCTGATGTAAGGATAAACTCTCCTGTTTTCGGAGTGATGATCTCTTTCAGCGCATAGGCATCAAGATTATAAACATAGGGAAGTGCCCAGGCAGTCAGGTCGTAACTGAGTGAATCGGTGAATTTTGAATCGGGTTCAAACAGTACCTTTACAAAATGGGACTGGGGTTGACGGGCAGCTACCAGGATATCGCCTTCCTGAATGGTTACCTGCCCGTTCTTGTTGGCAAGGTACTCAAACCCGGTGTAGGTTTTTCCAACGTTCCCTGCAAAGGAATACCTGATCTGGTTCCGATCGAGCAGTTCAAGCAGATCCTTCACCGCTGCATGATCGTTGTTCCCTTTTATGATCACCGATTCATACTCAAACAGAGGCTTGGTTAAACCCGATTTGAAGTATGCATTAAACTCGCTGGTGAGTTTTTCCCTGTTTTCGTAAGAGACTTTAATGGTGGCGAGCCCGGCAAGAAAATGACCTTCAATCCGGTCCTGCAACGACAAACTATCGCCGGTTTCTCTAACGACTGCAAGTCCTGAATAACCTCCGCCACCCTGTTCGTATGTAAAACCCATTGCTCCGTTAAACAGGGGCCATGTATCACCAAAACTGGGACAAAACAGGTCGAAGCTCTCCTTGCTAAAATAGAGTTTGAACCGCTCATCAAACAACGCTGCATTTGCCTTTCCTGTCAATTCATGAAATTCATGCTGCCAGGGTGTGATAACCTCATGCCAGGGATCTGCTCCGGGGGCAAAAAAGAAGGTTGAGGTAGCTCCCATTTCGTGAAAATCAGCGTGTACGTGAGGCATATACTGGTTGTATAAGCTCAATCGCTGCCGGGTTTCTGCCTGTGTCTGCCAGGTCCAGTCCCTGTTCAGATCAAACAGGTAATGGTTCAACCGGGCACTTGGCCAACCCTCATGGTGTTCCCAATCATCCGGATTGGCATTGGGCTGTACCGATTTTGTCCTTCGGTACCGGTAGGCATAAAGATCCCTTCCATCGGGATTCTGGCATGGGTCAATAACGATAACACACTCCTTCAACCAGTCGGCTACTCCTTCGTGGGATTGGGTTGCCAGAACATAAAGGGTTTTTAAAGCAGCTTCCAAACCCACTGACTCATTGCCGTGGACATTATAACTCAGCCAGATAAAGGGGACCTGTCTGCCAGCTTCCTCGCCTTCCAGGAGACCAATATTGATCAGGTTATTTTTACGAAGGAGTTCCAGATTCTCAAGATTCTCCTCCGAGGATACAAAGGCAACACCCAGGGTACGGCCTTCATAGGTCCTGCCATAGGTTTTATACTGCACATTGGGTGAGGTTTTGCCTGCATATTCAAAATAATCAACCGCCTGCTGATGAAAAGTGAACTGATCGCCAAGCGGATATCCGAGAAAATCTTCAGGTGATTTGATTGACTGTGCTACAATAGTGAAGGTAAATACCAGCAGAGCAAGGGAAATGGTAAGTCTGGTTGTCATGGGTAGAAAAGTTTACATAGTTATTTGGAAAATAAAATTAAGAAATATTCTGTAAGGAAAACAACCTCTTGAAATTTTATGATGATTTCTTGATTTTACAGTAAAGTTCCTGTAATTTTAATCACGATAATTCCTGAGAAGTATAACGAATAATCCTCAGTACCAAAAACCTGTAACCATGAAAAGGAAAAAATTCCTCTTGCGCCTCTTTTCAGTAATTGCCATGCTGTTGATGCTGATTGCATTGATTGACATGATCTTTTCTCCTAAATTTTTATTTGTCAATCATGTAGTGAACTATTTTCATGTTGCGAACTCCTTCCTCCTGCTGGCTGTATTTACTGCATTGTACCCGGTAGATGAAGGATCGGAGAGCTGATTATTACGAAAATAATTTTGATGATTCATGGTGAGACCCGGATCAGAGACTTCGGGTCACACCGCGAATTTATTATTACCTGGAGGGTCATACCAGCCCGGTTAAACCCTTCTGGAATATTGCATCCTTTCCGCTGTTAAAAACTCCGTGATATATTCTCCCCTTTATGTATTGTTCCGAAAATTCAATCCTGTATCTTTGACCGAATAGTTATACGGGTATCGTTAAATTTAAGATCTACGATTATTATGATTGCCTATAAATCAAACACTTCGGACAGGATTAAGGATTTTATACACAAGGAAATTGACATTCACAGGCAGGGGATTCAATATGCATCCGATCCCTTCTGGCAAAACCTGCGCAATTGTGGTACAGAGCTATGGCTTGATACAGGAGATATGGAAGAAGCAGCTAAAATCTGGACCACTGAAATGTCAGCATTGACAACGAACAATACCTTACTGAACAAAGAGATCCAGAAAGGTATCTATGACGATTATATTACTGAAGCAAATGGTATTCTGAAGGAAATGGATCCGGGTTTACGGATACTCGAAATAGCATTTATTTTGAATGCCAGGCATGGAATGCGGCTGGTGGAGCAGTTTGGAGGGAAAGTCAGTGTGGAATTACATACCGATTTTGCTCATGATTTTGATGGTATTGTGGAGTATGGGCAGCGTTTCTTTGAGATCTGCCCCGACCATTTCATCATCAAAGTACCCTATACTGCTACCGGACTGTTGGGCGCCAGGAGACTGGGTGAGCTTGGTGTCGCTGTTAATTTCACCCTTGAATTCAGTGCGAGACAGAATGCCCTGGTTGCTGCTATCGCGAAACCCAGTTACCTGAACGTGTTTCTGGGCCGGCTCGGTTCCTATATGGTTGATAATAATCTGGGTGACGGGAAACTGGTTGGTGAAAAAGCTACCCTCTCAGCACAGAAAATTGTAAACTATTTTAAACAACAGAATTCCATCCATACTAAACTGATTGCAGCAAGCCTGAGAAATGCAGGTCAAATGGATAACCTGGCCGGTGTTGATGTTTTTACCATACCAACAAAAGTGGCCGAAGCTGGAAAGAAGACACTGTCGGGAAATTTTACTGCAAGAACAGAAGAGATATACCCCGTAACCCTCAATCCGGGGATACCAGCAGATGAGATCGGCTTTTCAAAATTATGGGAAGTTTCACAGAAGGAGCTTGATCTGGCTGAAGAACTTGCCCGGGACCTCCCCGCTGATGCCCGGGAATTGGTGTTGAGAGCCCGCGAAAAGGGATGTACCGACATGTTTCCTGAACTTTCAGAGGCAGAATTCAGAACAATAAAGGCAGATGGAAAGATCCCGGTTCATGAAACATGGGCAAAACGTATTGAAAACGGGGAATTGGCCATTGATACCCTCCTGAACCTGGCGGGTCTTGCATCTTTTGCTACCGACCAGGAACAACTGGATACACGGATAAAGAATATCATAAGTTAACCGGTTGCATAAAATTTTTTCAATAGCGCTGCTGAATGCTCCCACAATTTTCTCCCCTCATTCTCATCATACACTTTTGCATCCATCTTTTTGGGATTGAACATGTGGAAGTAGTGATTGGTAGTGCCCTCCATCTCCTCTGATGCAGCAAGATAGATTACCGGTTTTGCCGCTTTATCCGGTGATTGAAAAAACAGTGTAAAAATAAACTTCAGGATAATCCTCAACCAACGTGGAGCATGCCTGCTGATATTTGAATTAACGGGACCCGGACAGATAACATTAACAGAGACATTCACTGTGCCTGCCGGGTTTAACCGGCGGGAGAGTTCGGTAGCAAACGTATTCATAACCAGCTTATAATAACTATAATTGTTCATCGCCTTCCGGATTCCATAGGGCCGGTATTCACCGAATTCTTCAAAATCGATCGGAGAGGCATTCTGATGAGAATCGGATGAGATGAAAATAATCCGCGGTATTTGATCCGGACTGCTGTTTTTTGCGAATGTTTCATTCCGGATGGTGCCATTGCGAAGGAGTCGGTTCAGGACAATAAATTTTGAGAGGTAGTTGACCATAAAAATTTCATCCTGGCCCGAATCGGTTCTTCTCGAGCCTGGAGGTGCTACTCCCGCATTACAGACAATGATATCGAGATGAATACCCCGTTCAGTCATGTTTTGACAACATTGAGCGATTGATTCAGGCTTTGTCAGATCCAGGGGGACCATTTCAATAGCATCAGATCCGGTCAGACTCATTAGTTTTTCCCCGGCTTCCGGGATGCCACTGCGACAAGCCATGATCAGGGATGCACCCCTTCGGGCCATCTCTGCAGCTATGGCAAAACCCAGACCGGAGTTCGAACCGGTTACCAGGCAGACTTTTCCGTCCAGCCTGTCGTCTTCCTGCAGATTACCGGAAAGTTTTTGTTTCCTGAAAATATCCAGGATACCGGTTAATGTTGCCTGGATGGGATTATTGAAACGTCCGTATGACATAGTTATGGGTTTATAAAAAAGTAAAAATTAACGCGTTGTGCTGTTTATAAGGTTATTTCAATATTGCTCTGGAAATTGTATACACTAATCTTGTAAAGATCTAATCATTAGATCTATACGCATTTTCGTGATTCTTTGTGTATTTGTGATTTAGTGGCAAAAAAAAATAACCACTCCCATAAGGGATGCCCATGGCAAAAGGCACAAAAACACCAAATTACACTAAATCAATTTATCAGATATACTCCGAGTCCTTTGGACAAACCGCACAACGAGTTAAATTAAAGTATTGCATTACTGATGATGGTCATCCATCCTTCTACTTCATGATCTGTCCGAATATAATAATAATCCTTATACAGACCGACTATCTGAATGCTGTCATTCAAGGACAGGGTGGTAATGCGGATACTGTTTTTTTCGGGAGTTTCCAGTAGGGTGAAGTGACCAGGGAATGGTTCGTGATCGATTTCATCAGATGCTATTTCAACCTTACCAGCTTGCTGATTGCCATGGTGTCTGAACGAATCCGGTCCGGAACCGTATCGGTTTCAACAAGGTAATTCCAGGGATCCACGGGTCCTCTGTTATAAATACCAAAATGGAGGTGTGGGCTCGTTTCGGTTCGTACAGCCATACATACCTGCCTCCAATAACCTGTTTAAAGTAATTCTTTCGAACATAAATATAACGTGAACTATGAATAAAGCCTCTTTCCCCAGATTTGATCAAGACATTGTAAGAATAAAAAGCTCTGTATGGTATTGACAGGCTATATTGATTCAGATCGAATCAATTGCTTCTGTAACATTGATAATATAATCTCCAAGCTTTTCACATTCGGAAAAGAGATCGTTATAAATTATCCCTGTAAGATAACTGTATTCATTCTTTTCAACGCTCTTCAGATGTTGTTTCCTGAGTGTATTGCGCCACTGGTTAATGCTTTCTTCAATTTCATCTGCCGCAATTTTGTCAACCTCTTTTACTTCTGTTTCCAGGTTCCTGTTCATAATGACAAATGCCGTATCGATCAGACTGAACATGTGAAGAAGATTTTCCGTTAAATTTTCTGAAAACGTTATTCGCTTTTTTCTCTTTCTGATCATTGTCTTTGACAGATTATAGATACAATCAGAAACGGATTCAATCTCACTGATAATGGTAAACATTGATTGTACCCGGTTGGATGATAACCTGCTCAGTTCACTTTCACTCAGTTTGGTAAGGTATTTGGCAATTTCCACCTCAGTCTGGTCATTTGCATTTTCATATTCCTCGATTTTCCTCCATGTCTTTTCAAATTTGTTCTCCTTTTGATCCGGAAAAAATTTCTTGAACCGATCAAACATCTTTTGAACTCTTTGTCCATAAAGCTCGATTTCTTTTTTTGCCTGTAAAAGACCAAGTTCTGAAGTCGAAATCATTCCAATATTAATGTATTTCAGATGGAATTCTTCCTCATCACTGTCATGCCGTACCAGGTGTTTTGATATTTTAGTCAAAAAGGGTATGAGCCAGATCAAAATAGAGACATTCAGTATATTGAATGATGAGTGAAAAATAGAAAGTGCAATGGGAATACTCCCAACATTTGAGAATGGAGAACCACCACCCCAGGCTACCATCAATCGATCAATCGTTCCAAGGTAGGGCTTGAAAATCGCCAGCATCCATAATACTCCGAATACATTAGCCAGGAAATGGATCCGTGCAGTCTGCTTGGCGGTTTTGTTTACTACTGCAGCAGCAATATTTGCCGTAACCGTGGTTCCGATGTTTTCTCCAAGGATCATAGCGGCTGCCAGGTCGAAACTTATCCAACCGCTGTTGCACATGACCAGTGTGAGAGCTATTGTAGCACTGGATGACTGGATGGCAATTGTTAATATGGTTCCAATGAACAGGAAAAGAAGCGTGCTGGGTAATCCGGAGCCGGAAAACCCTGATAAAAATCCTAAAATATCCTGGTGTTCCTGAATATTCGGAACAGAAGATTTTAAATACTCAAGTCCAAGGAATAGAAGCGCAAAGCCAATGATCAGCTCACCCCAGGCAGTACGCAAGGTGTTTTTTGAAAAAATAAGCGGGAATCCGATCCCGATAAGGGGGAGGGAAAGTGCACTGATGTTAACCTTAAACCCAAAAATGGAAATAATCCAGGCTGTAACCGTGGTGCCAATATTCGCACCCAGAATAACACCGGCGGACTGTGTAAGATTCAGAAGACCAGCATTCACAAAACTGACTACCATCACTGAGGTAGCTGAAGAGGACTGGATGACAGCAGTGATCAGGAGACCGGTAAAAACCCCCAAAAAGCGCCTCGATGTCATGGCTGCCAGGATATTACGCATCTTATCACCGGCAACCTTTTGAAGTGCCTCACTCATCAGCTTCATCCCATAAAGGAAGACACCGAGTGAGCCGATAAGCTTCAGAAAATCGATTATACCGTATGCCAACGCAGGAGATTTAAGAACATAAAAATGGCAGAAAGAAATCTAAAAATAAAAATATTCACGTTTTTTTTCTCTATTAGTTTTTAACAGCATGTTCCATACCCATTCGTATAAGGTCTCCCCTTACTAGGGTTGTAAAAAAAAACAGGAAGTCGTCACCATTATTTATACTAAAGTCATCAATCAGGGATATTTAAAACCGGTCTATTCGATATTTTTGTTACATTTCATTCCTGTAACTTTACAAATCTATTTACGGGTCCCACCTTCATGATCCTTGAGACAAGGTATGGTTTACATAGATCCGGTACTTAATAAAACAATTGCAATGAACATTGAAGCTTTTTTTACCCTTACCTATGGGCTCTATATCGTTAGTTCAGCCGTTGGAAAGAAACGTAACGGTTATATTTCCAATACGGTTTTCCAGGTGACAGCCGAACCACCCAAAATCGCAATTAGCTGTAATAAGGATAATTACACGGCTTCCCTCATTCAAAAGAGCAAACAATTTTCTGTTTCGGTGTTGCACCAGGATGTAAAACCTGCCATCATTGGCAGTTTTGGGTATAAGAGCGGAGCTGAAATTGATAAGTTTGAAGGGATCGGGTACATCCGGGGAGCCAGTGGGGTTCCAATCGTTACGGAAGATGCAATAGCCTGGTTTGAATGCAACGTGGAGCAGGAATATGATGTTGGAACGCATCTGCTGTTTATCGGTGAAATTATCAACAGTGAGATGGTTGATCCTGGAAAAACCCCGTTGACATACGCCCATTACCGGGATGTAAAACGGGGTGTTGCACCCAAAAATGCCCCAACCTATATCGATAAATCCAAATTTGAAAAGAAATAGGAATTAAGAGTAGTAGGAAAGTAATGGGGGTAGAGCTGGGTGGAAAGGTGTTGGGGAAGTGGTTGTATTGCTTCGCACCGGTTCGGGGTAATATCCAGGACAGAGTACTCTCGGGGATCGGGAAACCTCGCAGAAAGGATTCTATTCATAACGCAAACTTTCCACCGGGTTGCGGGCAGCCACTTTCGTTATGCTCAAAATCATTGTAAGGTAAGTAAGCAGACCAGTGATCAGCAAAGTCATAAAAAATATCCATACGGGGATGGGAAGCCGTTGCGTAAAATTCTGGAGCCAGCTGTCCATAAGGTAATAGGAAATTGGAAAGGAAATGATGGATGATATCAACAGGTTCCAGAAAAGATTTATTGAGAAAACAGATACAATATTCAGTGAAGTGGCACCCATTGCTTTTCGAATTCCTATCTCCTTTGACCGCTCTTGAGAAATATGGGATACGACAGCATACAATCCGAGACATGATATAATAATAGCAACTGCTGAGAAGAGTTCAAAAAGCAGGGTGTTTCTTTTTTCATTTTCGTATAGAGAATCAAAACGTTTATCGAGGTATTCATATTCAAAGGGTTGTTCTGGATTATACTCTTCCCAGAGCTTCTTCATGATCGCAATGCTCTCATTTCCCCTATCCTTCTGAAACTTTACCAGGATACTGCCCTGGTTGTACATCCAGGGCAGTATGAATGAATCATAGACATAAAAAAGAGCCGGTTCAACATCTTTCTTTAATGACCTGAAGTGGGCATTATTAACCAAACCGATTATCTCACCACCCCGCTGGTTAGCCCACAACCGTTTTCCAACAGGATTTTTAAGACCGATCTGATCAGCAGCTTTCTGGTTGATGATGAATGCCTCGGTTTTGTCAGACAGGATATCTTGACTGAAATTCCGCCCTGCTATGAACTCCATCCCGATTACATCAAAAAAATCGTATTCCACAGCAAAAACATCCACAATAACATTTTCATTTTCCTGCTTCCCTTCCCAGTAGACATAATCCTGACCGCCTGAAAAAAACGGCCTGCTCTTAAGGGTGACACCCTCAACCAGGGGATGCTTCAGCAATTCTTGTTTTATCAGGTCAAACCTTTCAACAAACGGCTCACGGGCAGAAATCATAATAATATTCTTGCGGTTGAATCCAAGGTCATAATTAAGCATATAATTCAACTGCCTGACACTGATTATTGTACAGACAATTAAAACCATGGATACAGCAAACTGGATGACTAAGAGAATATTCCTTGTAGTAATGTTTTTTGTTTTAAACCTGCTGTCAATTCTGAGAATAAATGAAGGACTGAGACTGGCGAGTAAAAGGTTGGGATACATTCCGCCAACGATAGCTGCCAGAATGAATATTCCAAATAAAATGAATACTCCTTGTAATCCAATCCCTGTTTCACTGATATTTGCATTTGTAAAACGGACAAACTGAGGTTTTACCAGTTCTACAATACTCGCTGAAATAATAAACGCAACGGTAATGAGAATCATGGATTTGATCATCAATTCCATGAATAGTCTTCTCCTGCTACTACCCATTGTTTTTTTAATAGCGATATCTCTAAGGTTTTTTAACTGGCCAACGAAAATGAGAATGGTGAAGTTAATGACCGAAAAAATAAGGATCAGAAATGCCATAGCTCCAAAAAAATAAAGTTTCGATTTTCGCTCTGTCCGGGCTAATTCAGAGCCGAGCCAGGTTGTGAAATGGATATTTGCCAGGGGCTGCAGTCCCAGTTCCATCTGTAACCGTGAAATGATTTCATTGTTCTCTTTTGCCAGATCCGATACTTTCCTGCTTAAAACATTAATATCAGATTGGTTTTCAATAGTGACGTATAAATAATTATTCCATGGATGGGTAATCCCAAACCGCTTCAGCAGATCATGTGGCATGAGGATGTCAAATGCAAGATGGGAATTATCCGGCCACGATTCAAACACACCGCCAACCATAACATCAAGCGTATCAATCCTGAAGGTCTGGTTGATGGCTGACTGGTTCCCGAAATATTTGTTTGCAATTTCTTTACTGATATAAACCTCGAATGGATCTCTCATGGGTTTATTCCCATTCGTTGCGATGATGGAAAATGAGAAAATATCAAAGAATGATGAATCAACCGCTGCAATTCCCGATTCATAAAATAGTTTTTCTCCCTTTTTTACCACACATCTATCGAATGGTTTGAATCGCGCACAATATCCAATTTCCGGGATATTTTCCTGAAGCAGTGGTTTAATATCGGCATGCATCTCAGCCAGTCCTTCTGAGTTGTTTGCACCGGATTGAGCGATGATCACCCGGTAGATTTGATCATAATTTTCTTGAAACCGGTCGAAAGTTGTCTGATAGATTAACCACAAATAGATAAACATCACACTGGTCATTCCCATAACTATTCCAAGGAGAATAAGAATGGAACTCTTTTTTTTATAAAGAATTGTTCGCAGGTGTACTTTGATATTCACCACATTGCTGGTTTTAAGAAATTAAACAAAAAACTTTTGGAGTACCATCTATTCCGTAAAAAAATGGATTATACCGTGAATTTAACTATTTTGGGATAACCTTTTACATGCTGTTTATTTATTCACTGAATCATCCAATATCCTCATTCTATGAAAAAATTAATCTGCCTGTTTGTCCCCATCTTACTATTTAGCTGTTCAGAGGTGCCTGATCCTCCTCCTTATGGAGCAGTTCCAAGCGAACGTCAGCTTGAATGGCACAAACTGAAGTATTATGCTTTTATCCATTTTAGCCCCAATACATTTACGGACAAGGAATGGGGCTATGGGGATGAAGATCCAGCTGTTTTTAATCCGACCGAACTGGATTGCCGGCAATGGGCAAGCGTGGCTAAAGAAGCCGGTATGGAAGGGATCGTGATCACTGCCAAGCACCACGATGGCTTTTGCCTCTGGCCTTCAGCGTATACCGAACACTCGGTAAAAAATTCATCCTTCCGGGATGGGAAAGGGGATGTTATTCGGGAATTGTGTGAGGCATGCGATGAGTTCGGCTTGAAATTGGGAATCTACCTCTCTCCCTGGGACCGGAACCATGCTGCTTATGGTACTGCTGAATACATCACCTATTACCGGAACCAGTTGAAGGAATTGCTGACGAACTATGGTGAAATTTTTGAAGTCTGGTTTGATGGCGCCAATGGCGGTGACGGGTATTACGGGGGAGCAAACGAAACACGAAGGATCGATAACAGGACCTATTACGATTGGGAAAATACACACAAAATTGTAAGAGAATTGCAACCCATGGCATGCATGTTCAGTGACGGCGGACCGGATATCCGGTGGATTGGTAACGAACGGGGTTACGCTACTGAAACCAACTGGTGCACCATGAACAGCGGCCGATTATACCCTGGCGTGGGTGGTGTAAATGAGATACTGCAACAAGGCCAGGAGGACGGGGATCTGTGGCTTCCGGCCGAAGTGAACACCTCAATCCGGCCGGGATGGTTTTATCACCCCACTGAAGATGACAAGGTGAAACCGGTAAAGCAGCTGGTCGATAACTGGTACCATTCGGTGGGAATGAACGGAAATTTCATCCTGAACCTTCCGGTTGACCGGAGGGGACTCATCCATGAAAACGATGTGAAAGCATTGATGGGATTGAAAGAATATGTCGATGAAGCATTTTCAGTCGATTTAGCCTGTGAAGCAGAATGTTCAGCTTCTGATGTGAGGGGCAGTACCGATAAATTTGGCGCTTCAATGGTTAATGATGGCAATAATGAAACCTACTGGGCAGTGAATGATGGTGTCCTGAACGCCTCGCTTGAGATTAATTTTAAGGAACCGGTGATGGTGAATGGTTTGCTGATCCGGGAATACATCCGGCTGGGCCAGCGCACCTGCGCCTTCACCATTGAAGCAATGATGGGAGAAGAATACCAGGAAGTGGCAACCGGAACCACAGTCGGTAACCGCCGGATCGTGAAATTCCCGGTGGTTAAAACGGAGAAGTTGAGAATCAATCTGGATGCCAAGGCACCACCCGTTATTTCAACCATCGAGGTGTATCGCGTCCCGGAATTATGATCCGGTCATAGGGAGGAATAAACCGGGGTTGTGTATGACATGCAACATAAAACAATGAAAAAGAGGATTGTTTGGATCCTAACCACGGCGCTGATCATCCTTGCGGTGATCTTTCATGAACGTCTGGGACAGTTTATTTCCACAATTACCGCGAGGATTTCCGCTCCTCCCATCCTGCTCACGATTGATGAGATAGGGGATGGGATTGCTGTGGATACTACTTCCCAGCTTCTCAAAAAAACGGGTTTCTGGTTATCTTATAATGAGATGTATGAACAGGCAGACTGGACAGCGTATATTCTCACGAGGGAGATGGTGGAAAGAGGTAACATACGCCGGAGTGATGATTTCAGACCGGATACTGCGGTATTGACAGAATCAGCCCAACTCGGTGATTACCGGGGAAGTGGTTACCATCGTGGGCACCTCGTCCCTGCCGGTGACATGACCTGGTCAGAGATAGCCATGAGTGAGTCGTTTTTACTGAGCAACATGAGCCCCCAGGTTGCCGGTTTCAACCAGGGAATATGGAAACGGCTTGAGAACCGGGTTCGCATATGGGCGGTTGAGAATGACAGCATTTATGTGATCACCG
>CAYZVJ010000031.1:0-31166 GCA_964481765.1 uncultured Rikenellaceae bacterium
GTGACGCGTAACGCGTGACGAGATAATAAGTCCGCAGTCTTTAGAATATTTTGTGGTAGTATCTAATATTTTGTGTAAACGCTAACTGAGAGGTCCTTTTCTCGACGGTCAAAATCGAAATTCGAAATTGGATATTCGAAATTACAAATTCACTCGTGAATTTGTTACTTCTCCCGTATCAGATAGACAGTACCTCTATACAATTTCCCTTTGTATTCAACATCATCCCAACCCACGGCTCTTATAATATAAAAATAGACACCGGGGCTTGCCTCGGCACCTCCATCGATCTTTCCATCCCAACCTTTCCATTCCTGCAATCGGGTTCCCTGCCCGGAAAATTCATATACTTTCTTCCCGGTTCTGCTAAAAACCTGCACATATATGCTACGAAGTGATTGCGAGGCAACAACAAACCGGTCGTTCCAATCGTCGTCGTTGGGCGTAAACACATTGGGGACTTCCAACCCGGAAGGATCGACGATAATGTATTGAAACTTCAACGAGTCTTCACAACCTTCTGCGCTTCGGGCAATCAGTTTAACCTCATACTCATCAGGAAAGTAGTAGGTATGTGTTGGCGGGACTTCAAATATGGATGTTGAATCGTCTCCGAAAGACCATTCAAACACAACTGCATTCAAGGAAGTGTTGGTGAAATTGACCTCCAGGGGTGCTTCTCCCTGGACAGGTTCCGGAGTAAAATCGGGTTTTACATGTATTGAATGATAGAAAAAGGAATCTTCATTCTGGCAGGTCAGCCAGTCGGTAACCTTCAAGTAATAATCGGTGTCTTCGTAAGGCGGTTGCCAGGTTATCGGGTTCAGTTCAAGGGTCGGGTATGGAATGGCAGAAGCAGGAATGGAGGACCACTCAAAATTGAGCCCATTGGGAAGAGTGGCATCCGCATGATCTTCCGGATCGTAGTAGGTGAACAGCTGTGCCATGGCATCACCATTCATGGCAAGGTAGTCACAGGTAAAATTTTGTATTTCAGCACTGACCAGTGGTTTGTTTATGAAAACCCATGCGACCAGTGTTGTATCATTGGATCCACCATTGGTGATCTGTACCTGGTATCCACCTGATTCAAGACCGCTGGCAGAAGATGTTTTTACCTGGATTTCCTGCTTAAATACAGGATCAAATCCGGGAATTGAGGGATTGTATTTCCTCCACTCAAAATCATAATCTGAAACAGCATCTTCCGGATGTCTTGCCGTCAGCGAGCCGGTGATTTCTCCACCGGTATTGGTTACACAATAAATATAGATCGGATCGGTTCGATCCGGATGATTCGGGTAGTGTGTAGTTCTGCTCGAACTTGCAGAAGGAGCGGTAATTTGAGCAGGAAGGGTTGCACCGGTCAGGCAAAAAAACGATAAAATAACCAGGTATTTCCAACCATTGGAAATAAAAGACAACAGCCCATCCATAATGTATCTATTCTGTTCCATCAGTGTAAAAACTGAAATATGCCCGGATTATTTTAACCGGCAACATAAAATTCCAGCCTTCCCGCATGTTTTTTGAAAGGTACAATAATAAAAAAAATAGCTGAAACTCTTCGCTATTGGAATGTGGAATAATCATAAAGGGTTTTCCCATTGGAGGGCCAGTATGAACTGTTAATAACTTTCCCAAATATATCTTTTCCCACCCGGATGAATTGGGTAACATGTATTATTTTTGGTGGATCAATAAAAACCATCCCACTAATTGGATTACCTGAAGGAGTTGAATGAAGCACAACGGGAAGCTGTGGTGAACTATCATGGTCCGGCACTTGTTATTGCCGGCGCCGGATCAGGCAAAACCCGCGTGTTGACCTACCGGGTAGCTCATTTACTTCAGGAAGGCATTAAAGCAAACTCCATCCTTGCCCTGACTTTTACAAACAAGGCTGCCAGGGAGATGAAGGATAGGATCATCCGGATCGTTGGGAATGATGTGGCAAGGGCACTCTGGATGGGAACCTTTCATTCCATTTTTGCCCGGATATTGCGGGTTGAGTCGAGCTTGCTGGGATACCCATCAAACTATACCATTTACGATACGATCGACTCGAAAAACGTGATGAAGGGGATCATCAAAGATATGGATCTGGATGACCAGGTTTACCGTGTTAATGAAGTGGTCGGAAGGATCTCCTATGCAAAAAATAACCTGATAACCGCACAGGCATACTCCAACAACCAGGCTTTGCTTGAACAGGACAAAAAAACAAGAAGATCAAGGCTAACAGATATTTATATGCAATATGCTGCACGTTGCTATAAAGCCGGAGCGATGGATTTCGATGACCTGCTGCTGAACATGAATATTCTTCTCCGGGATTTCCCCGATGTTCTTCATAAATACCAGGAGTTGTTCCGCTTTATTCTCGTTGATGAATACCAGGACACCAACTTTTCACAATACCTGATCATAAATAAACTGGCTGAAACACACAAGAATGTATGTGTTGTCGGGGATGATGCTCAAAGCATCTATTCTTTCCGGGGAGCGCGAATAGAGAATATTCTCCATTTCAAAAGTGACTATCCGGAATACAAATTATTCAAACTGGAACAGAATTACAGGTCCACTCAAAACATTGTGAACGCTGCCAACAGCGTGATTAAAAAAAACAAAGGTCAGATTTCAAAAGAAGTGTGGTCCAAACGGGCAGCTGGTGAAAAGATCAGGGTGGCCAGGGTGCTGACCGATGCCGAGGAGGGTTTCCTGATTTCAAATTCCATTCTCGACACCTCCCTGCAGAAGCAACTTCGTTACAGTGATTTTGCTATATTGTACAGAACAAATGCCCAATCGAGGATCTTTGAAGAGGCGCTTCGCAAGCGCGATATTCCCTACAGGGTATATGGAAGCATCTCCTTTTACCAGAGGAAAGAGATCAAGGATATGCTCGCCTATTACAGGCTTGTCTGCAACAAGCGCGACGACGAAGCACTCCGTCGTATCCTGAACTACCCGGCCCGTGGGATTGGAAAAACAACCCTTGCCCGCCTGGAACAGCTCGCCGATAAACATGACCTGCCGATCTGGGAGATCATAAAAAACCCTGGCAGGTACAAATCAGGGATTAACCAGGGAATTACAAAAAAAATCGAAGCCTTTTCCGCTCTTATTGATGAATTCAGCAACCAGAAAGCCAACCTGGATGCCTATGATCTTGCCCTCAGCATTGCAAAGCGTAACGGCATCCTGAAAGAACTGCACAACAGGATTTCTCCGGAAGAATTGAGTAAATATGAAAACCTTCAGGAGTTACTCAATGGTATCCGTGAATTTGTCTCTCAACCGGAACGGGCTGACCGGTTTGTCACTCTCGACGAATACCTGGAAAACGTTGCATTGCTCACCGATCAGGATGATGAGAAGGAAGAGGTGAAGGACAAGGTAACCATCATGACAGTGCACTCTGCCAAAGGTTTGGAGTTTAAATATGTCTTTATCGCCGGAATGGAGGAAGACCTGTTCCCTTCTCATCTTTCCGTATCCGATATAAAAGATCTGGAAGAAGAGAGAAGGTTGTTTTATGTTGCACTTACCCGGGCAAAAGAACAGGTAACCATATCGTATGCACAGACCCGCTTCCGGTGGGGAAATCTGGTAAACTGCCTGCCCAGCAGGTTTATCAAAGAGATCAACCGGGACTATATTGACGGGCTTGAGCAGGAGAACGGAACAGCTACTACACAACCCTATGATACGACATTCAAACGCTCCTACTCTACCTTTCGGAAAATTCCTTCCTCAAAAACAACTCGCTCTCCGGAAAGATCCTTCTCCGGACGCACGGTTCCGGAGCCTGAGCTGATCAAACAGGACAGGCAAAAAGGCGCTGATCGGGAAATTCCGAACAGAGAAGGTGATGATCCGAAATCCATCCAAACAGGCATGGTGGTCGAACACCAGCGATTCGGGAAAGGAAAGGTGATCCACCTTGAGGGGGATTTCCCTGACATAAAAGCCACTGTCTTCTTTCATAACCACGGACAAAAACAACTGCTGCTTAAATTTGCCAGATTGAAAATCATTCAATAAAAGAATTATTCTGATCAATTCTTTGATATCTAAACTTAAATCACATAGCTTTGCAGAAATTATACAGGATATGGATTACGATTACAACACCTCGAGAAAGAAATTGATATTACCGGAATATGGTAGGCATATTCAAAAAATGGTTGACCACCTCAAGGCAATTGAAGACAGGGACGAGCGAAACAAAGCAGCAAAAGCAATCATATCCATTATGGGGAATATGAATCCCCATCTTCGTGATATCAGCGACTTCAAACACAAGCTCTGGGATCACCTGGCACTAATGGCTGATTTTGATCTGGATATTGACTCTCCTTATGAAATGCCTGCAAGGGAGACGCTCACCTCAAAACCGAAGCAGGTTCCCTATATTACCGGTGACATAAAATACCGGCATTACGGAAGAATAATCCACCAGATGATTGATGTTGCCATTGAAATGGAGGATGGGGAGGATAAGAAACGGTTGATCAAGCTACTGGCAAACCACATGAAAAAATCCTACCTGACCTGGAACAGGAACCAGGTGACAGATGAAGTAATTTTTAACGATATCAAGCAACTGTCGGGCGGTAAACTGGTAATCCAGGAAGATCTCAAACTTACCGAAACAAAGGACATCCTGTCGAAAAGTAAGAAGAAACATACACAGAGGAAGAAGTAGGGGATTGCGGATTTCGCCTGCCTGCCGGGCTCCCCGCCGGAGCTGCACTGGCAGCGAAGGAGGGCAGGCAGGCATCACTTTTTTGACCCAAGACCGACCACCCATCTTCGTTTCGGCACGTTCTCTTGCATAACTCTATTTTACTTTGAAATTCAATATTCCCTGTTCGATATTCGACATTAGTCAACTTCGAACCCTAATCTCATCTACTAACCAATTTTCCCTATCTTTGCATGCCAATTTGTCGTTTTCGACAGATTGGCAAATAATTTGTTAGCTGGCAACAGAAGTATGCTGAAGTTTGGAATTTTGTAAATCGTTGCAACAATGACCAAGAAAACCAGTAAAAACCCGGAAAGTGATAACCTGAAGAAGGACCGGAAAAAGACGAAAAAAG
Organism: uncultured Rikenellaceae bacterium; assembly: GCA_964481765.1. Lineage (GTDB taxonomy): Bacteria > Bacteroidota > Bacteroidia > Bacteroidales > VadinHA17. The sequence continues at coordinate 5,112 of CAYZVJ010000031.1, forward strand.
ATCTGCCCGAAGAAATTCAGGAGAAGAAAGTATCGGTTACCGATGAACCTGAAGAGGTTTCTGAAGAAGAAGGTCTGGAAGAGAAAGAAAAAAGCAGTGAAGAAATAGCACGAGAACTTCAGGATAAATACCTCAGGCTTTCTGCAGACTTTGACAATTACCGTAAGCGTACTCTAAAGGAAAAAATGGATTTGATAAAGCTTGCCGGTGAAGATATTTTGTTAAAGCTTCTTCCGGTTATGGATGATTTTGACCGGGCATTGCAAACGATGAATGAAGCGACTGACTGCATGGCAATGAAGAAGGGTATCGATTTGATTCACAATAAGTTTAAAGAGTTTTTATCATCAAATGGAATAAAGGAAATCACCGCCATGAACGATGAGTTTAATACCGATCTCCATGAAGCGGTTACAAAGGTTCCTGCTCCTTCAAAAAAGATGAAGGGGAAGATAGTGGATGTGGTTGAAAAAGGCTACTTCCTGCATGACAAAGTTATTCGTTATTCCAAGGTAGTAATCGGTGAATAGAGCCGGTATACCATGATCGAAACCTGGACCATCAACATTTGCATCTTGCATTGTATAGAATAAAAAACAGAGGGTGCACCATGCACAAACTGATGCACTATGGCTAAAAGAGATTATTATGAGATCCTGGAAGTCTCAAAAGATGCTTCTCTTGCGGAAATTAAAAAAGCATACCGCAAACAGGCTTTGAGGTACCATCCGGATAAAAATCCGGGTGATGCAGCCGCTGAAGAGAAATTCAAAGAAGCGGCAGAAGCCTATGAAGTTTTGAGCAATGAGCAGAAGAGGGCTCGATACGATCAGTTCGGGCATGCGGGAGTCAGTGGTGCCGGAAATGGATTTGGTGCAGGAGGAATGACCATTGAGGACATATTTTCTCATTTCGGAGATATCTTCGGCGGAAGTTTTGGTGGCTTCGGAGGGTTTGGCTCCAGCAGAAGAGGTAGTGGACGAAGGGTAAACAAGGGATCAAACCTGAGGGTTAAAGTTAAACTTACCCTGTCAGAGATAGCAACGGGTGTAGAAAAAAAGATCAAGGTCACCAAATATGTCTCCTGTAAAACCTGCGGGGGAACTGGTGCTGCAGACTCGTCTTCCTACAGTGACTGTTCAACATGCAGGGGGACAGGCCAGGTAACGCGGATATCCAACACATTCCTCGGCCAGGTTCAGACTTCATCAACCTGTCCCTCCTGCGGAGGAGAGGGGAAAGTGATCACAAAAAAATGCAATAACTGTTACGGTGAGGGGATAGTAAAAGACCAGGAAGTCATTTCCATTCATATCCCGGCAGGCGTTGCCGAAGGAATGCAGATGACAGTTTCTGGCAAAGGGAATGCCGCCCGCAGGGGGGGGGTAAACGGAGACCTGCTGGTGTTGATCAGCGAAGAGGAACATCCTGAACTGCTTCGAGATGGGAATGATCTGTTCCATTCTCTTTACCTCAGCATAACAGAAGCATCGCTGGGAACTCAGACGGAAATTCCAACCGTTGAAGGAAAAGTAAAAATAAAGATTGAACCCGGAACGCAGCCTGGTAAAATCCTCCGTCTTAGAGGGAAAGGGTTACCGGATGTCAATGGATACGGCAAAGGAGACATCCTGGTGAATATCAACGTTTGGATTCCAAAAATCCTTTCCAAAGAGGAAAAACGGATACTCTCCAAACTCAGTGAATCTGAGAATTTTATGCCCAAACCCGACAAATCTGACCGCAACTTCTTCGAACGAATGAGAAGTTACTTCGAATAGCACTCATCTGCTGAAGGTGCTTTCCCGGGATTCCGGGAACAGTCATTTCTCACTGCATCACCAAACAATCGATTCCCGGTTGTTTTTAATAAATCAATCTATTTATTGAAAAGCTCTTATTTCATCTCCTGTAATTCACATCAAAATTTCTATCTTTACAGCTTTGAAATTTAAGAAACAGATCCATCGATGGAAATTTTCAATGCCCGTAATATTGTTAAGCAATTTTCCAATCACCTCGCACTCGACAATGTAAGCATAAATGTGCCCGGGGGAAGTATTTTTGGACTTCTCGGGCCAAATGGCGCCGGTAAAACAACCCTGCTCAGGATCATCAACCAGATCACTGCACCGGATAGCGGAGAATTGTTGTACAGGGGGAAGAAACTACAGCCCAATGCAATCTATGACATTGGCTATTTACCTGAAGAGCGTGGACTTTACCGGAAGATGAAAGTTGGGGAACAGGCTGTATACCTTGCCCGGTTAAAGGGACTGTCAAAAAAAGATGCCCTCAGGAAGCTGAAACAGTGGTTTGAAAAATTTGAGATCCAGCCATGGTGGGATAAGAAGGTTGAAGAGCTTTCGAAAGGGATGCAGCAAAAAGTCCAATTCATTGTCACTGTACTTCACGAACCAAAACTGCTGATTTTCGATGAACCATTCAGCGGATTTGACCCGATCAATGTCAAACTGCTCAAACAGGAAATACTTAAAATTAAAGACAAAGGAACAACCATCATCTTTTCAACCCACGATATGGGTTCGGTGGAAGAGCTGTGCAGTCACATCACCCTCATTAACAAAGCCAAAACGATTCTCGACGGACCGATTGACGAAATCAGGAAAATCCATGCTGCAAATGAATATGAGATTGTGTTTGATGGAGAGATAAACCTCCTGACAGCCACCCTCAGTTCACAATATAAATTCCTGGAACATACAAAGAAAAACGGACGCAGTATCATAAGGACAAAAGTTCTGGAAGGATCATCCACCAATGAAATGATGAAAGCCCTTTTGAATGCCGGTACTATTCTCTCAATGAATGAGATAGTACCCAGCATGAATGATATCTTCATTAACGTGGTAGGCGAATCAAACATCAATGACAAAAACAAAAATGAATAAAGTATCCATCATCATCAGGCGGGAATATATAACCCGGGTCAGGAAGAAGTCATTTATCATCATGACACTGATTGCCCCCCTATTGCTGGCAGCCATGTTTATCATCCCGGTCTGGATCATGACACAAAAAGATACGGAACTGAAAAAAATAGCTGTCATTGAGGATGGGACCCGGATATTCAAAGGGGTGATTCCCAGTACGAAATACCTTCAATTCGAATACCTCGAAGGGGTTACACTGGACGATTTAAAAAGCAATTTCACCGAGCTGGGGTACTACGCTATCCTCTATATTTCTCCCAAGATCACCTACATCCCGAATGCGGTTCAGCTGATCTCCACAAAACAACCCCCCCTTGACCTGACGATGCATATATCCGGTGCACTGGAAAACGAGGTCGAACGCTTAAAACTGGAAACGTATGATATCAAGGACCTGGATGAGATACTGAAAGAGGTTGAAACCAGTATCAAGCTACAGACCATAAAGATCAATGATGAAGGCATTGAGAAGGAGACCAGTACCGGCATTGCCATGGGTGTTGCTTACATTTGCGGGTTGCTTATTTACATGCTTACCTTCATTTTCGGTGCGCAGGTTATGCGGGGTGTGATTGAAGAGAAAACCAGCCGGATCGTAGAGGTGATTATCTCCTCTGTTAAACCATTCCAACTGATGATGGGTAAAATCATTGGGATAGCCCTGGTTGGATTAACCCAGTTTTTTTGCTGGATCATCCTGGTGTTTATTATCATTTCGATCGCTCAGTCCCTCCTGTTACCGGACATGGAAACCCTCAGCCAGACACCCCTCCCCGATAACATCATGTCATCATCACCTGTAGGACAGACACAACCGGCAGACATACAGCAGCTGAGTGAAGTGCAACAGATCTTCAACAACCTGGGTAACCAGAATTGGGGTATTATTATCTTCTCTTTCATCGTCTTTTTCCTGGGTGGTTACCTGCTTTATGCCTCGCTCTTCGCTGCCATTGGCTCTGCCGTGGATAACGAAACGGACACACAGCAATTCATGATGCCAATCACCATTCCCCTTTTGCTGGCTCTCTTTGTTGCTATGGGAGCGTTTCAAAATCCCGATAGTTCAGTCGCCTTCTGGTTTTCATTCATCCCGCTTACCTCTCCTGTAGTCATGATGGCAAGGATCCCGTTCGGTGTGCCCGGATGGCAGATCGGATTATCCATGATTATACTGGTGATCACCTTCATCGGTACCACATGGATGGCTGCCAAGATATACCGCACCGGTATATTGCTTTACGGGAAAAAACCTTCGTATAAGGATATGTGGAAATGGTTGCGGTATAAAATATAACTTTACAATGGCAATTTCATATTGATTCAATGGATCACATGAAAATAAACGATACAATCCCGGTCATTCCAAACAACACAATACGATGCCGAATATCCTGGTGATTGATGACGAAAAAAGTATCCGGAATTCCCTGAAGGAGGTCCTGGAATATGAAAAACATACGGTTGATCTTGCCATGGAAGGGATGGAGGGACTCGAATTATTCAAAAACAACCAGTATGATGTTGTCCTCTGTGATATTAAAATGCCGAAAATGGACGGCATCGAAGTGCTGGAAAAGATCTTTGAGATATCCGGTGAAGTTCCGGTGATCATGATCTCCGGACATGGCAATATTGATACTGCTGTTGAAGCCATAAAAAAGGGAGCCTTTGATTTCATTGAGAAACCACTGGATCTGAACCGGTTGCTGATAACCATCCGAAACGCGATGGATAAATCCTCTCTCATTACCGAGGCAAAAGTGCTGAAGCGTAAAGTTTCAAAAACCCATGAAATGGTGGGTGAATCCAAAGCCATTCGGCAGGTGAAAGAGATGATCGAGCGTGTTGCGCCCACCGATGCAAGGGTGCTGATTACTGGCAAAAACGGCACGGGAAAGGAGCTTGTTGCCCGCTGGTTGCATGAGAGGAGTAACCGGTCGGCCCAGCCATTCGTTGAGGTAAACTGCGCAGCAATACCCTCTGAACTGATTGAAAGTGAACTTTTCGGTCACGAAAAAGGATCCTTTACTTCTGCCATCAAACAGCGAAAAGGGAAATTTGAGCAGGCGAATGGGGGAACCCTCTTTCTCGATGAGATCGGAGATATGAGCCTTTCCGCACAGGCTAAAGTCCTCAGGGCTCTGCAGGAAAATAGAATTACACGCGTTGGAAGCGATAAGGATATCATTGTCGATGTGCGGATTATCGCTGCTACCAATAAAAACATCAAGGAAGAAATTGAGAAAAACAGGTTCAGAGAAGATCTCTATCACCGGATCAGCGTCATCCTGATCGACATTCCCACCCTGTGTGAACGCAAGGAAGACATTCCCCTGCTGGCAAAGCATTTCAATCAAATCATTTGTGACGAGTATGGCATGAGCCCTAAGAGCATTACAGAAGATGCCATCAAGGAGCTGCAAAAGATCAGATGGACAGGCAACATCCGGGAATTCCGGAATGTACTGGAACGGCTTATCATTCTCTGTGAAAAGGAGATCACAGGAAAAGACGTGGTGGCTTTTGCACATCCGATATCTGATAGTCAGTAAGAGGAGGTGAATCAACGGATCTGATAACTCTTTTAAAACCGGGTATGGATAATGACTAAAAAGGCCTCCCCCTGGAACACCCTGGCACGAAGAGGTTTCTCATCCCTCCTGTTTGTTTTTCTCTTCCTGGCAACTTCCTGGTACTACGATTACCACAACATTCTCACCTACAAGCCGCAATCCATTCATAAATGGCGGCAATCGGACTGCGCTTCCATTACCCTGAATTACTTTCAACACGGAATGAATTTTTTTCAACCCGAGGTACATAACCTGGCATCCGATAACCGAACCACAGGATATGCTGTCGGGGAATGTCCGATCTTATACTACTTTATTGCATCGCTCTATAAAATCTTCGGGCCCCACGACCTGATCTACCGGCTGGTCAATACCTTCATCTTTTTCACCGGTCTGTTTGCACTGTATAAATTACTGGAGCGGTGGCTCAATGATCCATTCTGGGGAATAACCCTTTCTCTTCTGTTTTTCACATCGCCGGTTGTGGTATACTATGCAAACAACTACCTTACCGACAGCACTTCGTTAGCGTTTGTGCTTGTGGGATGGTATTTCTTCTTCCATTTTTATACCTCCCGAAAATTCAGGTTTTTCTATGTTTCATTCCTCTTTTTCACCCTTGCCGGATTACTGAAGATCACATCCGCCATCAATGTGGTCGCCCTTACCGGTCTTTATGTTATCAATGCATTCGGCTGGTTCCGGATGAAGCAGGAGGGTAATCAGTTGCGCGTTAATTTAAAAACCGTGCTACCGTTTGCCTTCTACCTCACGGTTATTGTTGCGTGGTATCTATTTGCTATCCATTACAACCGGGTTCATCAGACGGAATTCTTCTCCACACAAATCTGGCCCCTCTGGGATCTATCGAAAGAGACAATCCTCTGGATCCGGGATCAGATGAAGATGTACTGGTTCAGGGATTATTTTCATATTACAGTGCACATCCTGTTACTGGCAAGCCTTGCTGTAATATTGCTTTTCCGGAAGAAAATCCATCCGGTACTTTTTACGCTTACGGTATTGATGTTCGCAGGGGTTCTGCTGTTTTCGATATTATGGTTTTATGCTTTCGGTAACCACGACTATTACATTATCGGATTGCTGATCTTCCCTGTTTTCATTCTTTTAGCACTGGCAGACTTACTGGTAAAGCGTTATCCCGGGATCATGAAATCGGTTATTACGAAGGTGTTCTTTTTGCTGTTTCTCCTGTTCAATGTTTACTATGCAGGGCAGCGTCTTGAGTGGCGTTACACCGGTTGGATCAATGATTATCCGGCGAACAGGGATCTCTATGAAGTGACTCCTTATTTGCGATCTCTTGGAATCCAGCCGGAAGACAAAGTGATCAGCCTGCCTGATCCCACTCCCTGTTATTCGCTATACCTGATGAACCAGCGAGGATGGACGGCACACTACCGGAACAATACCGATAGCCTGAAAATAGAAGAATCCATTGCGCTGGGAGCAAAATACCTGATACTTACCGGGGAAGAAGTGGCTCAGCATTCGTATTTACAAAATTTTATGAAGCAACAAATTGGAATGTATAATGATATTTCCATTTATTCTTTAATTGAATATTAGCATGTGAAAAAAATAGTAAACATAACCTTTCGAAAGGAATGGTTTGTGGGAATAATCATTCTTATTTTCGCTATTATATATTTGGCTGTTGTTGTTTCTAATCATTATTTTTTCAGGACGTTCTGTTATGATTATGGAGTGTATAACAATGCATTCTATGATTTAGCCCATTTACATATCAACCAGAATCCTTTGTTTGATCCACCACTTGAAAGATTCTGTCAGGTCCATATTTCATTCCTTTTAAACATCTTTTCTCCAATTCTTTATTGGACCTTAGGGTTGGCTACCAAAACCTATACTTTACTTGTTTTCCAGGTCTTGATGATCCTTACAGGCGGTTATTTTACATTTCGTTTAATCGAAGAAAAAACCCATGATTATTGGTTTTCCTTACTGGGATTAATTCATTTTTTCTTTTTATGGGGTCATTTCAGTGCCCTTTCAGCAGATTATATCGATACAACAATTGGAGCAAGCCTTGTACCTGCTTTTCTTTTCTACCACGAACGTCGAAAATTCCTCATCACTACTATATTATTTCTTTTACTATTATTAACCAAAGAGAACTTTCCTCTTTGGCTGGTGTTTATTTGCATCACATTGATCCTGTTAAACAGGAAAGATAAGTCCGTCCTGAAATTAAATCTGATTTATATTGGCATTGCAATTCTATATTTCATTTCTGTTTTTGAAATCTTAATACCCTCAATTGAAAATCCGGATCGTCCCTATTGGGGTTTTGCATACTCTGCCCTTGGTGATTCCACATCACAGGCCATACTTTTCAGTATTACTCATCCACTTGAAACACTGAAGTTATTGTTTATTAACCACACTGGGGATCCAACTTATAATGGGATAAAAATGGAGTTTTATTTTGTTTTTCTAATTTCCGGAGGAATTGTGCTGATTGCTAATCCTCGATACCTTATCATGTTTGTACCCATCATTGCCCAAAAAATGTTCAATGATCACTATTTGCGATGGGGTATCAATTCGTTTTATTCAATTGAGGTTGTTTCCATCCTTAGTTTAGCAGTATACCTAACTTTAATGAAGCTTAAAAATAAAAAACTGGCTTATCTGTTTGCAATCCTAATATGTCTATCCACCATTACCATTACCATCAATAAGCTTGAAAACAGGAAGTCGCTATTTTACTTGCCGGAAAAAGAGCGGTTTTATGATGTAAAGATGTACCAATCCGAAATCAACATCCGGAAGATAAATGGTGCGTTAAAAAGGATACCCCCGGAAGCTAAAGTCTCCGCTTCTGAAAGGATTGTTCCCCATTTGGCTTTTCGTTCAGATATTTATTGTTTCCCGCATGTTGGGGATGCAGAATTTATTGTTCTTCTTTTCGGTTCAGGTACCTATCCTGTAACAAAAGAAGAGTTTGATAAAGAAAAGGAGAAGTATTTACAGGATACCAACTGGCGAACCATTTATCATGAATATCCATTACTGATTTTAAAAAAAGAACCGGTTATTCTTTGATACTCCTCCATCAATCTCCCGATAAACATCCAGCGATGATTGCCGGATCAGCAGTTCATCAATGTGCAAGGTCTCTTTTTTCAGTTGCTGATTCCAGATGGTCACTTTCAGTTGATTGCCCGGATCGGTATTGATCATCGAATATTCCAGCAACGCCCAATCATCATCCAGTGCAATGTAGAGGTTACCCAGGTTCCTGTATTCGGCATGAATGAACCGGCCCGTTGAATCGGTCAGTGCAAATTCAATGGTTGACCTCGGAACCAGGTCTTTCCGGGCATCACCAAGCCAGAAAGAAATAACAAACAGCGAATCCTCAATTGCACCGGGGAGGTTACCATAATAGATCGTATTGTACTCTTTGATAGTACCCGAATATCCTGATTTTCCGTAATAGGATTCACCTGTCAGGTACTCAAATCCATTGTAAAACCAACCTCCGGAGGAATCGGATACCAGGAATTCCTCCTGCGGAAACAATTCTCTGTTTTTCAAATCATCCATCACCAATGCTCTTTGTTCATACGCCATCTCCTTCAGTGTGCTAAACTGGATCGAACTGATTGCAAAAAGATCATTTTCCGTAATATAGTCCGCTTTTTCCAACAGTTGTTTTTCAGACCTGCTCATTTCATCACATTTGGACGCCAGTACCAGGAATGGTTTCCGGTTTGGTAAATCTTCCAATATGAATGGTTCCCGGTAGGGTTCCATCACCAGTTCAATGTTATGGAACGACTGGCTGATCGAGGTTCTGCTCAGCATAACACCATTGGTGGGCAACCCGGTCTTTAATGAAGCAATAAAAACATGCTTCATCATTTCACACCGGCTCTCAATCCAGATATTTTCCGATCCGACATGGAAATAGGGGATCGGAATAATTGCCTGGTAATCGGCAGGATCGATTTCTTTGATCCATTGATTTTCCGGCAGCTCATTTTCCCTGTCGTCCAGCATGGGGATCCGGTTATTCATATAATACTCCATGCTGCGTGCATTCAGCCAGGCATCGTACGAGATGAATGCCAGAGGCAATAGCAGAAAGATCCAGTACAAAACCCGAAGCCTTCTCTCCTTTAACCAATCCCAGAGCAGGTAAAATGTCACGAAATTCATAACATAAAAAAACAACCAGGAAAACCGGGCAATTCCTCTTAGCTGTTTAAGTGGTCCAATATAATCTATCAAGCTTTCCAATCCCAGGATAAATGGAAGACCAAAAGAATACAATAACCCAGCAAAAGATGCCCAGAAAAAAATATTCAACAGGCGGTTGTCTGTAATATTCAGGATAAACCGAAATTCCCGTGACGCCGTTTTCCTGATCATCTGAATGATTATGACCAGGAAGCCCACGGAAGCAACGAGACCTGTATACGCCCACCCTTCCCAATCAATGTGATTGAATGTTAGAATATTCTCCAGGAATTTTCCGTAAGGCTTACCGTAAGGCAAAAAGACACTCTCGGGATATGCTCTCAGGTAAAGTATTCCCCAGGGACGGGAAGTGCGGTCAGAAACAGGATCATTCAATGATGAATAAACGATCAGGATAACCACAGGAATTACGAACTGCAGCAACATGTGCAGTAGAACATTCACCTTTCTGAAATCTTTATCTCCCCCGATGATCACTGCAGACCAGAAAAAAAGGAACAACAACCCAAAAAAACCCAGGAAGTAAGCATGTGTAAATGCAGCCACCAATGCAGTAAGGAAAATGAAAAAGGATATCCACCAGGAGCGTCTTTCAAAAAATTGGATAAATAAATAGATCATTAACGGAATAAAAAACACATAGGATAATGAAAAGTGACCACCCAACCTTCCAATTTGTGGTGAAAGAAAGGAAATGGCAACAGAAAGGATAATGGAAACAAAAGCAGGTAGTTTTAAATATCTGAATATCAGATATATAAAAAGTGAGGCAACGACAATCGAAAAAAGCATCATCGCATTCAGAATTCCAATGGTATAGTCTGAAATATCAATGACATTCTCACTTATGAATTTAATGGTATTCGCTATCAGGGGCTGGTTCCCGGTATACAGGACCATCTCACCATAAGGATGGTTCATCCCATAGGATCGTGCATATGTAGAGTCATGCAGGACATGAAAGAGTGTTCCGTAGTAGCTCTGGAGTCCGTCTCCGCTTCCCGCAAAATAGACCGAATTGGGAGAGGTAAGCAATTCACCAAAAAGGAGAAACAGGACTACTGTGGATAAAGCGATGGTTGCAAAAGAGCCGTAAAATGTATGATTGGTAAAAAATTTCTTCATGAATTGCTTATTTTCCATTTTTTACTGCCAGTACAAACATAATATCAAATGTATTCAGGGAAACAGACATCTTCGAAGGAATGGCTAAATGGATTTTTCGGATCAACCTGCCCGGATGTTTGCCTAACATAAAAAGAGAATAGAAGATCTGTTGTAATCCTCTTGCCACGGCCGGGTAAGAAATCTGGTGCACGTGAAATCCTTTCCTTTTCAACAGGTCAGTCAACGTTCTGGCTGAGAAATAATGCAGGTGTGTTGGGGGGTGGATCATACGCCACCTCCTCTTCATGATCCGTGGGATCAGGGCATCAATATCTCCCGTTGTGATCCACAACCTGCCACCGGGCTCAAGATCCGAGTAAATTTTTTCCAGGAAACGGTCCGGATGTTGCAGGTGTTCGATCACATCCCACATGCAGATATCGGTAAACCTATTGTGTGCATTATATTCAAGGTAATCGGCTCCACTTACATTCAGGTTTAGCTTTTCAGCAGCGTACCGTATTGCCTCCTGCGAAATATCAAAGCCAAGATAGTATGCTTCGGGGATCATTCCCCGGACAACCTCTCCAAAGAAACCATAAGCACATCCGATCTCAAGGATTGATTTTATCTTTTCCCTTCCGGCTATTTTCACCATTTGGGTTACCCTTCTTCTGATGTTTTTCTGCAGGATCAACCTGTTCCCCTCGTAATCCAGGTACTCTTCCCCTTTGAAATACCCTTCACCATAGAGTGCTTCGACTGCATCAGGATCCGGATCCATGTTGGCGGTAACAAATCCACAGTTGAGGCATTTTCGGAGCAGACCGGAATAGATGGTTTTCATTTCCCGGTTTTTGCATACCAGGCAGGGAGTTGCAATCTTAGAGAACGTTTGCGAGCTGGCGGATTGTTTGCTCTCTGAAGAGCGCTTTTCATTCTTCCTCCGATGGCGGGATAAGCGACTCTGTGACCTTGCTGCCTGCGGGGCTCGGTCGCTATCCGGAAAATGAGTTCTATGATCTGAACGGACTACCAAGAGTATTATGCCCTTACAGGGCTTTTTTTTTATATTTCACTAATGCACAGGGCGATGCCCTGTGCTGGTATAGTAAAGCCCTTCAGGCTTACCATGGTTATATCATATAGATCCAAACAATAATGGTATTGTACAAATAACACCACGTATTGAACTTATATCAATATGCACTACCCCACTTTATCTTTCAGGAAATAGATGGGTCGTGCTTTGGATTCGTTATAGATCCGGGCAATGTATTCTCCAATGATCCCCAGGCTAAGCAGTTGAAATCCTCCGATCAGGAGGATGATCAATACGGTTGATGTCCACCCCGGGATAGTTAATCCTTTGAAATGATTGATGATAATATAAATGGCATAGGCAACTCCGGCGAGAAAGATCAGGAAGCCTGTATAAAACGATATCCGAAGTGGTTTGGATGAAAACGAGGTTACCCCATCCAAACCGAAGCTCAGCATTTTTCTCATGGTGTATTTTGACCTGCCACGGATCCTTGGGGGTGCTTTGTATTCCACCACATCCTGTTTGAATCCCATCCAGCTGATCAGACCACGGTTAAACCGGTTTCTTTCCTGAAACTGCAGAAACGCTTCAACGGCTCTTCTGTTCATCAACCTGAAATCGGAAGAGGATGCTTCAATTCTGCAATCGGACAGGAGATTGATCAGTTTATAGTAACACCATGATGAGAAGCGTTTAAAAAACAGGATACCCTCTGTTTGCAACCGTCTTGTGTTAACAATATCATACCCCTCCTTGTATTTCCGGTACAGTGTTTTGATGACTTCCGGGGGATGCTGAAAATCGGCATCCATCATTACAACCACTTCTCCGGATGCATTTTCCAAACCGGCCACCAGGGCAACCTGGTGTCCGAAATTTCTTGAAAGGGAAATTCCTTTTACACGTTCATCCCTCTCATGCAGTCTTTTGATCATTTCGAAGGAGTGATCGGTACTCCCATCATCAACGAACAGTATCTCAAAGGATTTATCCAATGATTCCAGGACAGGAATCAGCTCCCGGCAGAGGTTTTCAAGGTTTTCCCCTTCATTATATGCCGGAATGACGAGGCTGATGTTGGTGGAATTTTTCATAGTCGATCGGCTTATTGAACAAATATACTAAAATTGGAAATAGATAAAGGGTTGGATCTCAGCAGATTTTATCTGATAGATGATGAACACGATAATGAGGATGATCATTATTTTAAGGTAAATGGGCGTTCGGATGAAGAACCCGCGGTATCGCTCTTTCAATGAGGAAGGGAGCCAATGAATCACAAAACCGGCTACAATGATGGAAAAAATGACCTTGTATGACCACGCCATTTGTGGTACAAGCTTCAGGTCGAAATGAAACAGGATCTGGTTAAACATGTTCCGGACATCCACCATGCTTTCTGCACGGAAGAAGATCCACAGGAGGGTTACAAAATGAAAGGTGATAAAGAGGGCAATGAATTTTTGTATACGGGAGGGTCGTCTTTTTGAAGGGAACAATTTCAACCAGATTTTATGAAAAACCAGTCCGATCCCATGCAATCCGCCCCAGATCACAAACCGCAGGCTAGCTCCATGCCATAATCCACCAAGCAGCATGGTTATGAGCAGGTTCATATGGGTCCGTATGATACCTTTCCGGCTGCCTCCCAGGGGAATGTAGAGGTAATCACGCAACCAGGAAGAGAGAGATATGTGCCAGCGTTTCCAGAAATTGCTGATGTTTCCAGCTTTATAGGGAGAGTTGAAGTTTACCGGAAGGCGAAAACCCAGCAACAGCCCTATACCAATGGCTATGTCTGTATAACCGGAAAAATCACAATAGATCTGCAGGGAATAGCCATACACTCCCATGAGGTTCTCGAATCCCGAGTAGGCAACCGGGTCGGAGAATATCCTGTCCACAAAATTGATCGAGATGTAATCCGATATCATCATCTTTTTTACCAGTCCGCTAAGTATTAAAAAGAGGGCATGTCCCATCTCTTGCAGCGTAAGCTTATAATCCCGGTAGAGCTGGGGGACAAAATCGGCAGCCCTGACGATGGGGCCGGCAACCAGCTGAGGGAAGAAGGATACATAAAACCCGAAATCAATGATATTCCTTACGGGCTTTACCTTGCCCCGGTAAACATCGATGGTATAACTGATGGTCTGGAAGGTGAAGAAAGATATCCCGACCGGCAGGATGATGCGTGAGATATCGAATCCGGTTCCCAGCAGATCGTTGCTCCACCGGGCAAGGATATTGATCGCCTCATGCCGGGTATGGAAAACCCGGTTAAACATATCCGTCAGAAAATAGGTGTATTTGAAATAGGCGAGCATCCCCAGGTTTACCAGTAGACTGACGGTTACATAGAGTTTCCTGAGAGGACGGGATTTCGACCGGTACAGCAGAAGGCCTATGCAATAATCAACGGCAGTGGAAATGATGAGCAGGGAAAAAAAGTAGCCTCCTGATTTAAAATAAAAGTAGAGGCTCATGAAAAACAGGTAAGTATTCCGCAGTGCTTTCTTCCTGTAAACAATCGAATAAACCAGCAGCAGTATGGTAAAGAAAATCCAGAAACAGACCTGTGTGAAGAGAAGGGGAGTCTCTTCCGAGTAGCTTAATATGTCGGTAAGGTTGGTCATAGTTGTTCTGCTCCGCAGAATTTTTTATTATTCAACCCCTTCAGGGTTGGTTTACTTTGTTTGTTCTTACCCCGTACTGCGTACGGGGTTATTCATTGTTGTTCTACTTCGTAGAACTTTTTTATTATTCAACCCCTCCGGGGTTGGGTTTCTTACGTACTTTTACCCCCGCACTCCGTACGGGGTTATTCATTGTTGTTCTGCTTCGCAGAACTTTTTTAATATACTGTTTTACAATGTCTTAACAATATAAAGAACCAATGCTGTAGTATCCTTCTATCAACCCCGAGGGGTTGAACAATAAATAACCGCCGGTGAAACCGGTGGTACTCCGTCAACAATCCAACCAATCCCGAAGGGATTGAATAATGAATATCCACCGGTGCAACCGGTGGTAACACCACAACAATCCAATCAACCCCGCAGGGGTTAAACAATGAGTATCCACCGGTGCAACCGGTGGTAACAACACAACAATCCAATCAACCCCGCGAGGGGTTGAACAATTATAAATACCTTTCATCATATTCAATCCCCTGTTCCTTTAAAAGCTCCTTATATTCTTCCCTGAACGTTTTTATTCTATGATGTTCAACCTGGTTATTCACGTATTCAATCAACCTCTCTTTTGCATCGATCGAGTAGGTAAATGCACCATAACCATCCTGCCATCCATTGAAATAAGGAAAAATCCTTTCTTTTTTAATCCAATCTGAAGCAGCTAATTTGATGTCCTTCATCAAACCGGAAAGAGATACCGTGGGATGTAATGACATAATGATGTGGATATGATTTTCAACTCCACCGATTTTATATAGAAAACACTTTTTATTTTTCAAGATACCAAAGATGTAATGGTAGATCTTTTCGAGTTCCTTCGATGTTAAAGTGTTTTCATGGCTCCGGGTGCTGAAAACTATTTGATAAAGTATTTGCGTGTAGGTTGACATGATATGATGTTTTTATTCAACCCCTGCCTGCCCTCCTTCCTGCCTGCCGCAGGCAAGCGGCGGGTGAAACGGCAGGCAGGCCTTCAGGGTTGGGTTTTTATTCTGTTTCCCACCCAGCACTCCGTACGGGGTTATTCATTATTGTTCTACTTCGTAGAACTTTATTAATATACTGTTTTACAATGTCTTAACAATATAAAGAACCAATGCTGTAGTATCCTTCTATCAACCCCGAGGGGTTGAACAATAAATAACCGCCGGTGAAACCGGTGGTACTCCGTCAACAATCCAACCAATCCCGAAGGGATTGAATAATGAATATCCACCGGTGCAACCGGTGGTAACACACAACCATACAATCAACCCCAGAGGGGTTGAATAATTATATAAGCCCGCCAACACAGGTTTACTTTTTATTGTCAAACTTCTGCGAAAACTTTTTATACTCTTCCATCAGCGCATTATGGAACATCTCCCCGATCACCTTTGATCCCAGGTTACTGAAGTGCACAAAATCGGATCTGGCAAGAGGTGGATCTGCAAAAACCCATCCCGGCATCGAGTTTTCACCCCCCATTGCCTCAAAGGTATCCCAGAATCCGCATCCGGCACGGAATGCCGCATTTCTCTGTGCATCACGGATTGCCGTGATGTTGGGATATGATTCATATGCATCATCCACCTTGCGGGAAAGATCCGAAATCCCTAACACCAGGATCGATACGCCTGGTCGCAAAGATTTTAATGTCACCAGTTGCTGATAGAGCCTGTTTTCATACCATTTGTATCCTTTTACAATATGGGGTGCTATGTTCACACCAAACTCAAGAAGGATCAGACCAACGTTCAGCTCATTCAACATCTCTTTCAGAAGCAGTGTGTCTGAGCGGGAAAAATCGAGCCCCGAACTACCCCTCATCGGGATATTATCCACCATAATTCCCTTGTTGCTCTCAAGGCTGATGGCATACAGATCAGGGCTGTCTGCCCCACTGAACTGAACCAGAAGGTTATCATATTTTCCTTTGATCTCAGCCGAAAACACACGGAGGGACAAATTTACAGGCAGGGTATCGATCCATTCTGTTTCACCGGATACCCTGATTTCACAATGGACCGGAAACCGGTTGTACCCGTAAAAGAGCCTGATCCGGTCAACATATTCAACGCGCGGATAC
This sequence comes from uncultured Rikenellaceae bacterium, assembly GCA_964481765.1. GTDB lineage: Bacteria > Bacteroidota > Bacteroidia > Bacteroidales > VadinHA17. The sequence goes on from CAYZVJ010000031.1 coordinate 21,809, forward strand.
CCGAGTCCCGACGGTTCAATCTCAATTTTCGCCTCATAGCGTGTGGAATCATTCAATGAGGAAGTATCGGGAAAGAGAAACCTTCCGAAATTCATCATGATACCCAACCGCCGGTGGTCGATAATCTTGTTATTCATATCGTCGACACCAAACCGTAACCAGTTGGAAGAGACCCTCTGTTTCAGGGAAAGGGTATGTTGCACCACCATATCGGGTGAAAATAAACCGGGTCCATAACCACCGAATTTCTCCTGCATTTTTTCCCTGATATAGGAGGTAATCCGGTCACCTTCAATCTGAGAATCGCCATAATGCAGGATCCTGAGGGGTTTATCCATGGACTGAACCTGTTCCAGTTTCCTGAAAAAAGGGTACAACGACGACGGATCACCGTTCGGAAAGCTCAAAGGATAAGTCAGCTTCTTCAGGCTGTCGGCATGATATACGGGATACGTTACGAGGCGGGAAGTATCCGGTGCAATACTATCCTCCGGCATGGTTGTGATTATGGAGTCGATGCGGGGAGCGGGCTCCTCCGTCTCCCTTTCCAGAACTTCGCTCTGTTCGAGGATGTGTGAAATATTGGAATAGTCGGGTTCCGGTGGTTTTGATATCAGCTCCTGGCAGGTGGGAAAGCGAAGGTTAATTCCGCCTGGTCCTTCAATCCCCTGGGGTGGAAAAATAAATGACAGGGCAAGAAGCAGAAGAAGGATAACAAAAAAGATCAGGAAGACTTGCAACGGTTTCATTCCTGTTAATTGGCTTCATTTATCTCTCGGGTCAAAGAAGTGCAACCCCTCTGCATTCAACATTCCGATATCGCCTGTCGGATAACGGTTTAACTTTTTCTTTTGATCTTTATCTGCTGACCCGGAAGTATACGGTTTGCATCCGTGAGGTTGTTCAGCCGTATGATATCGGTTTCTGTAACTCCCGGATATTTTTTCGCGATATCCCATAATGTATCACCGTATCTGACCCGATAATAGATATAATTATCATCGAGGGTTTCTTGCTGAGCAATGGTTTCTTCGGGCCGGACAGTGCTCTTCCCGATGCTCCTCTGCTTCTCTTCAAAAGACATATCATTGATTTTCCGGTAGGAATCTGCCTTATCCGGTGGGACATATACCACCAGTTTCTGACCTACACGAATCATGTTCCGGATATTATTCCAGTACCTGAGATCGGAAAGTCCGACATGATACCAGCTGGCAATATAACCGGGGTTATCACCTGATTTTACGGTATAATAAAGTTTTGTCTTCCCTGTTGGTGGTTGTGGTACATACTGCGAACGTGTTGGACTGACAAGGGTATAGGTCGGATCAAAATAAAGTGAATCTCTATAGGAGAAGATAGAATCCTCAAGGGTGATAAAAGATGAAATGTATTGAATGGGTATTTTGAGAGCAAATTCCTGACTTTTACCGGGAATGATGTCCCGTCTGTATTGCGGATTCAAATCCCGAAGTTGTTGTATGGGGATGTTCAGTACTTCGGCAACCTGTTTCAAATGGAGATCATCGTGGATCATAAGGGTATCCACAGCCAGTGGCATTTCGATTGGTTTTGGTTTCAGGTTATGCTCCTGATAATAATTCATAGCATAGGTTGCAGCGATGTATGCCGGAACATGTCCCCGGGTCTCGCGGGGCAAAAAATAGTAGATCTCCCAGAAGTTCCGTTTGTTCCCGGATCTGCGAATGGCTTTATTCACATTTCCCGGTCCGCAATTGTAGGCAGCAATAACCAGCACCCAATCCTGGTAAATGGAATACAGGTCCTGGATATATCGTGCTGCTGCATATGTAGATTTGATCGGATCCCTTCTTTCATCCACAATGGTATTTATGGTAAGTCCGTACATTCGTCCGGTGCCATACATGAATTGCCACAATCCGGTAGCGCCGACCCTGGATACTGCCCTGGGATTTAATGCCGATTCAATGACGGCCATGTACTTCAATTCAAGGGGGATATCATAAAAATCAAAGATCTCTTCAATGATCGGGAAATAATAGTCTGCCAGACCCAGCATAATTTCAAGATTCTCCTTTTTCTTCTGGGTATAAACGTGGATAAAGTTCCGTACGATATTGTTGTATGAGAGCTCCAGCAAAGATGGTATCCGGCTCAGCCGGTCAATATAAACCGAATCGGGAAATTGGGTGATGACCGTTTCGTCTTCCACATCCTCAACCAGCGAGAAGTTCTCCGAATTCCCGGTCTGATTGACATACCAGAGATGGACAAGACTATCGAGGTTATTTTCAAAACCGGATAGTTCCACCTCTTCCGGAATGGATATGGTATCTGTCTCAAACGATTGTCCAATGAGGTGAAATGAGAAAAAAACAGCAAACAGAAAAAAAACCAGGATACGTCTCATGATGATCATTGTAAAAGATTTTGGCAAAAATAGTCATTAAAATTGAAACGTAAGTTTCAATCCAAATGTTTCGAGGGAATAGGGGGATTGTTTGAACCTGGGTTCGATGTGCAGGGAGAGGTCCTCCCCCACATCATAATCGAACAGGTGTGCATCAACCGTAGCATCAATAATGTTCACTATATACCATAACCCCATACCGATATAAGATAGATCCCTGTTCCGGCGGTAATAATTCATACCGTTCTCCAGCTGTTTTTCAAACCATTCTGCAGATGAAGCATTATAGGTATCCGGGTGAAGTATGGGGTCAAAGGTGGCAGGATCGAGTTTGTCACTGATCAACTTGAGGTAACTATCGGTTCCCGCTATGGTATCGGTAAAATCCACCAGTCCGTTTTTAAAATCATTGTAATGGGTTGTATTGAAAATCACGAAATATACCAGGACACCAAATCCGGCATAGACAACCGGGGCTTTCCAGTATTTCTTATTGTAGATCTGTCCCATTCCGGGAAGGACGGCAGAATACAATGAGGCTCGTCTTGGCGAGTGAGTTTCCAGGGTCAGGCTATCCGGCATAGGAGGCTGCACAACATCCTGTGCCATAACCATTGGTTCGCCCACGAAGAAAAAGAGGGTTAACAGGGTGAGAAAGGAATATGTAAATGTTGTAGTACGGTTCAATGTTGTCATTCCGTTAAATCCTGCAAAATCGATCAATTGCAGCAAAGATAAGGAATTTAACCGTTCAGTTTATCGAAAATTCCGATAATGCGTTCGAGCTCTTCGCCGGTTTCAAAGGGAATAACAATCCTGCCTTTTCCATGTTCATTGACCCTGAACCGGACATCGGAATTAAAAAATTTGGAGAGGTGTTGTTCTAATTCGCTGAATTCAGCAATTCTTTGTTTCTTCCTTTCTGATGTATCGTTGAGGTTCGCCGATTTTCTGTTCAGTGCCCTGACAATACCCTCAACTTTTCTGACAGACATATCTTCATCAACAATCCGGTAATAGGCCTGGATCTGAATTTTGGGGTCATCCACATTGATCAGGGTCCGGGCATGCCCCATACCAATCTTTTTTTCACGGATTCCGAGTTGTATTTCAGCCGGCAGTCGAAGCAGCCTGAGGTAATTGGAAATGGTCGACCGCTTCTTTCCCACCCGGTCGCTCAGGTTCTCCTGGGTCAGGTTGCACTCCTCGATCAGGCGCTGGTAACTAATGGCAACCTCGATCGCATCCAGGTCTTCTCTCTGGATATTCTCCACGAGTGCCAGTTCAAGCATTGCCTGATCATCTGCTGTACGGATATAGGCAGGAACTGTTTTCAGACCGGCAATAATAGCGGCTTTGTATCTTCGTTCACCGGTAATCAGCTGGAACCGGTTTTCACCAACCTTCCTGACAGTCAGGGGTTGAATAATGCCCAATTCTTTTATGGATGACGCCAGTTCAATTAATCCCTCCTCATCCATCCTGGCTCTTGGTTGAAAGGGATTTACATCAATCCGTTCAACATCGATCTCATTGATTGAACCAATCTGCTCCAGTTTCTCCCTGTCGGCATCATCAATCAGTGCTCCAAGACCTCTTCCCAACGCATTTCGTTTCGTCATCCTGTTGTCAAATGGTTAAAATTATGGGGTAAATCAATGACTGACTCCTGTTATTCCAGTATTTTCTCAGCGTTGCTGATTCTCGTTTTTTCGTTCTTTTGAAGCAATTCGCGGGCAAGATTCAGATGATTGATTGCCCCCCGTGAATTGGCATCATACATCAGTGCCGGTTTACCGAAACTGGGAGCCTCACTTAATTTTATGTTTCGCTGAATGATGGTTTCAAACACCATTTGCTGGAAATGCTTTTGTACTTCATCCACCACCTGGTTGCTTAAGCGAAGCCTTGAATCATACATCGTCAGAAGAAATCCTTCGATTTCAAGCTCCGGGTTCAACCGGGTTTGTATAATCTTTATGGTATTTAGTAATTTCCCCAGACCTTCCAGGGCAAAATATTCACACTGTACCGGTATAATCACTGAGTCAGCTGCCGTTAAAGCATTTACCGTAAGGAGCCCGAGGGAGGGTGAACAGTCGATGAAAACAAATTCATAGTTATCCTTGACCTTCTCAATCACCTGTTTCAGCATTTTTTCCCGGTTGGGCAGGTTCAACATTTCAATCTCGGCACCAACCAGGTCAATGTGGCTTGGGATCAGGTCCAGATTGTCAATCTCGGTAGATAGAACGATATCCCTCGGATTGACACCATCGATCAGGCATTCATAAATGCTGGTTTTTATGTTCCGGATATCAAAACCGATACCGGATGTAGCATTTGCCTGTGGATCTGCATCAACGATCAGTACTTTCGTTTCCAATGCAGCCAGGCTTGCGGCAAGATTGATCACTGTGGTCGTTTTTCCAACACCCCCTTTTTGATTCGCCAATGCAATTGTCTTTCCCATCCAATGATTGATTATAATTTTCCTATAAAGTATCCACTGTTTTATTCCCGTTACGAGTGGTCAAAGATACGACTTTACCACTCTTTAAAGATTTTTACCCTAAATTGAATTGTAAACATTTTTTCTTCATTTATAAACAAATTATTAACATCATATCATAAATTTTCTGATATTTATCGGGCATTCTATATGATTATCAATCCATAAAGTTCGGTATGAACAAGAACAATTCCGATTCGTCATGGTTTGTCCTGGTCAATCCCGTTGCCGGAAGTGGCGAAGGGGAAAAAGACTGGGAGAAAATATCCTGTTTGCTCGGGCAAAACGGATTCTCCTTCACCCATCAATCCACTCTACGGAAGTATCATGCCATCGAGCTGGTTACCGAAGCAGTAAATCAAGGCACAAACAAGATCATTGTAGTCGGTGGTGACGGGACCCTGAATGAAGCTGTTAACGGGGTCTTCGCTCAAAAGCGGATTCCCACCGATGAGGTCCTCCTTGGGATGATCCCGGTTGGGACCGGAAACGACTGGGGGAGAATGTTTCACATTCCCTCCGATTATAAAGAAGCTATCAGGATACTGAAAAAAGGACAAACTTTCCGTCAGGATGCCGGGTTGGTCCGGTATATCGCCGGCGGCCAGCAAACATCAAGGTATTTCATCAACATCGCAGGATTGGGATTCGATGCCCGGGTAGTACAAAAAGCCAACAAGCAGAAAGAGGAGGGCAAGCACGGTGTACTGCTATACTTCCTCAATATCTTTGCCACGCTCATGAACTACAAAAGCACCCGTGTTTCCATTGAAGTTGACGGGAAACCGGTATTTGAAAACAGCGTACTCTCCATAAGCCTGGGAAACGGCCGGTATGCGGGAGGAGGGATGCTTCAGACTCCGGATGCAAAACCGGATGACGGGCTGCTGGACCTTACCGTCATAAAAGCCATGGGCAGACTCCGGGTAATCACCAGCCTGAAAAAACTGTACGATGGACACATCCTGGAGCATCCGATGATTGAAGGGTTCACCGGGAAGCGGATCCGCATTGATTCCGATCCGCTGATTTATGCAGAATCCGACGGAGAATCACTGGGACATACACCGGTTGAGTTCGAGATCCTGCCGAAAAGCCTGCAGGTGATTGTGGGAAGGGTGTGAGAAATATTCAACGTTCAACCCTGCTTTCAGCGGGATACCTGCCAGCCGGTTCACCCGCCGGAGGAGGGCAGGCTGGAATTCGACTTTATAATTTCAGTGCGCCATTCAACTTCTGAAATTATAGTCTCATTTACATCCAACGTTCAAACCCGCCTGCCTGACGCCTGCCTGCCCTGTTAAAGTCGATTCGGGAGAGTCGACCTACATAATTTCGTTATGTTTAGTCTCGAATTGGTATTACCGGCTGGTCTGGTCATTCAATATATAATGCAAGCAAATTTTGTCAGACTTTCAGAGCGATTTTTCATTCCTCTCACCATTCATGCTCAACGGTTTGTAGCAAATAGGAAGCCACCAATGCCTGCCATGGCAGGCAGGCTTTTTATCAAAGGGGGACAAAGAGATTTCTATTTTTTTATTTAACTCCCTCATCAGCAAGATAACTATCATAACTGACTTATAACTATTAACTTATAACGTATAACTATTTCATATCTGCACACAGATACCGCAATCCTACCAATCTTATTGCAAAGAGAGGATAAATGCTTCATTTCTGCACCAATTGTATCTCAAACAGTTTCGGCCAGCGCTTACCGGTAACAAACAACCGCTTGTTCCCGGGATCGTAGGCGATGCCGTTCAGCACATCGATCCGGTCATGCGCATCTTCCGGTTGAAGCAGCCCTTTCAGGTCGATCCGTGACAACACCCTGCCGGTTTCCGGCTCGATCACCACGATGAAGTCCGTCTGGTAGACATTGGCATAGATCTTACCATCAATATACTCCAGTTCATTCAGGTTGGTGATGGCTTTCTCATAGTCAAACACCTCGATCCGGGATACTTCCGTAAAGTATTCCGGCTCAAGGAAATAGATTATGTGGGAACCATCGCTCATGATCAGCTGTTCTCCATTCGTGGTCAGCCCCCACCCCTGGGTAGGATATTCGATCCGGTTGATCACACGGAAAGAGGCTTTGTCATAAACGAAGCCCACTTTTGAGGTCCAGGTAAGCTGGATAATTTTATCACCGAAGATGCAGGCTCCTTCACCAAACAGGTTGGGGGGAAGGTTCAGGCTCTCGATCAGTTCACCGGTTTCCAGGTTTACTTTGCGAAGGGTTGATTCACCCCGTTGTCCGGTGCTTTCGTAAAGGATCCCATTTTCATATACAAGGCCCTGGGTATAAGCTGTTATATCATGGGGATAAGTATGCACTACCCGGTAACCATACTGCTCCGGGACGTTATCGGATTGAAGAATTACAAAAACCGTATTGTTCTCTTTTTGTCCATCCCTGCCGAATGTTACGGTTTTAATGGTTCTTTTCCCGACGGGTGATTGTTCACTGTTCCAGTAGAAAAGCAGGTCATCACGATAAGAGACTCCCTGGTAGCTGCCATCCACAAATACCTGGAACGAATCGATCCCTTCCACGCCTTCCATCAGGGCAAGCTGAACCGGAACACGGTCGCCCCTGCGAAAGATCTCTTCCCTTCCGGGTTTACTGATATAGCTGATCTTTTCCGTGGATACCCTCGTGTCTGCACTCTGTTCTTTTGCGTTTTTTGCCTCATCGGAAACGGTTTTTCTGTCACTGCCACCCGAACAGGAAACTACCAGCAAGAAGATGGACAGAAGAAATATTCCCGGTTTGACAAAACTCCGTACAGGTAAGGGAAGTATGTTATTCCTCATGGTTTTTTTCTTTTAAACAGTTTTCGCAGTCCCTGGATCAGTGAAATATTCGCACCGGAGAATGTTTTCTGAGCCCTCTTTTGATCTTCCTGCATGCCGGCATTCAGCATTTCCCATATCTTGCTCCAGCCGGGGAATCCACCGATATTTTTATCATCGATAAACAGATCAACATCAATTTTCCTGCTCACCGTATCATCAAACACCTCCTCGGGGTAACTCTTGTTCACTGCATAGAATTCCACGCCCCTCTGCCGGCAAAATTCAAGTGCCTCTTCCAGCTCTTTTCCCGTTCGGTATGTCCAAAGGATGATCCTGAATCCTCTCTTTTGCATCTCCCGCAAGGTTTCAAACGCGAATAGTTTCTCTTTTCCAATATCCGGATAGGCATGTTCCACAATGGTTCCATCAAAATCGATGGCTACGCGGATATTGACAAATTCTTTTTCCATAGGCTGGATTAATTTCCGGATAAAAATAAGGAACAATTGTTACTTTTCCTGCTGTACAGCCAACTAATTAACTCACTCCGTTTCAAACGGGTATTTCAAACCGATCTGATCCCTCACCCGATCCATGGTTTGCATAATTGCCAGTGATTCATCCAGGGGCATGATGCTGTTTTCTGTTTCTCCACGGCGGATGCAATCCATCACCTCCTGAGCCTGGTAATTATAACCGGAGCCCTGAAAAGGTGGTTCAAGAATCTCAACCGTTTTCTCTCCGCGAATAAGGGTCGCACTTCTTGCTTTCCAGAACTGTGGGATATGAAACGATCCGTTTTCACCCACGACATGTGCACTCCGTGGTGATATTCCCCGGATGGTACTTGCCAGGATTGCCAGGGCATTATCCCCATAACGGAACAGGTAGGATGATTGCTCATCAACCGAAGTATCACCAATGACAGCCTGGCTTAAAATCTCATCCGGTTGCTTTTCAAAGATCAGGGAAGCGAAGGATATGGGATAAACACCGATATCGAGCAACGCACCGCCTGCCAGTTCCGGATTATATACCCTGCTTTTAGGATCATAAGGTGCCTTGAATCCAAAATCGGCAAACAGCGTATTGACTGCTCCGATATCTCCTTTTTTAATCCGTTCTTTCACTGCCTGAATGACCGGCAGGAACCTGGTCCACATCGCCTCCATCAGGAACACTTTTTCCCTGTGTGCAAGGGCAATGATCTGTTCTGCTTCTGCTGCATTTACACAAAATGGCTTTTCAACCAGCACCGGTTTCCCGTTTTCGATACACAAGGTTGCTGCACCAAGGTGATCGTTGTGCCGGGTTGCCACGTATATCACATCGATATCGGGATCGTTGACAAGTTCTGAATAGCTGGAATACCGGCGTTCGACATTGAAGGTCTTCCCGAGATTTTCAGCCCGTTCTTCTGATTTTGATGCTACACCCAGCAGTCTGGCATCCCGCAGAACAGCAAGGTCACGTGCAAATGAAACAGCAATATTGCCACATCCAAGGATGCCCCAGTTGATTGAATTCATGGTATCTTTCTTTTCTTTCTGCTGCTAAAATACCTAAATTTCACTTATTTTTGTCAGGAAACAGATCGCACCACTAAATGCGAAGTTATGCCTGAAAGAAGATCCTTCACCCGCCAT
>CAYZVJ010000032.1:0-20781 GCA_964481765.1 uncultured Rikenellaceae bacterium
CCGCCGCATTATCCCTTAGGGATCCCTATGGGAGACCACTCTGCCATTTCTCCATTGACGCAAAAGTATAATTTTTTTCAATTTCTAACTAACTAATTAACAAATTCTGCTATCAAATAAAATCTAAAAGAATCTATAATTCAACACTTTATACTATAAATCCCCTTTAGTCTCGCCGGCTGGCTATTTCCCAGGGGGACAATTACGGGTTTGGTTTGGGATTGCAGGGTTTCCTCTCTATAAACGTTTCAGTTTATCGGTCAGACGGAAATGAGCCGTCAGACCGTGCATTGCTTGCATCCTTGCTGGATAAATAAATAACTTTATTAATGCCCTTATTTCCTAAAACCCGGTGTATTAGCAATCTTCCAGACATTCAGGAATCCCACCCTGATGATATCGGTCATTTTTTCAATGTTCGCTTTCGATGAGTGATCAGTAATCTGGTGGTAATCGGATGTAAATCCTGCATTGAATGTGAGTATTGGAACGTCTTTGGCAGCAAAGGAGGAGTAGTCACTCCCTCCCCGGGGCTTTTCCATGCTTCTGAAAGCCGGTTTCAAAGACAGGTTATACCGTCGGATATGGTTTAGGGTCATCTCCTCCAACTCCGGATATGCTTCGGTATAGGTCAGGCTTGCCTCTACCATCATGGTGTCGGTTGGTGCATCCCGTGATATCATATCGTAATTGAGGTAAAACTGGATATTCTCTGCAGATACACAGGGATGATCGATAAAAAAGTGTGATCCGAGAAGACCTTTTTCCTCTGCAGTCCATGCAGCAAAAACAATGGTGTATTCCGGTTGCACACCGGTAGCCATACAGGCTCTGGCAAGGGTCAGGACACCAACCGTTCCGGAAGCATTGTCGTCACTGCCGTTCCAAATGTACCCCTTCAATTCGCCCAGGTGGTCATAATGACCACCAACCACTACCACCTTGTCCGGATCCTTACCCTCCAGCACCCCGATAACATTCCGTTCACGAACGATCCTCGAATTTACGGTTGTTTTTATCTCAATGGATTTGCCCGGCAAAATTTTCGATGCAGGCTTCATCGATTTCATGACCTTCTCTTCATAGGCATCCAGATCCACTCCTGTACCTTCAAAAATCTGGTTTGCAACCCTCATGGTAACGGAAATCGTGGATCGCCATGATCCAATCTCATCACCGGGAAGCTTCATCCGGGTGTAGACTTCCCGGAGGGGTTCGTCACCTTCATAGAAAGGCAGGTTGTACCGGAAGGGTATATTATCAGCCCAACCCGGTGAGGGATCACCTTCCCGGGTTATTTCAATAATTGCTGCTACTCCTTTCTCTTCAGCAACGCTCGATTTCTGCCGGTATAAATCGGAAACAAAGGATGGATCATCGGAATGAAACTTCTTATAGGCATCTGAATCAGGGTCTTTATGGCCCGGAAACCCGGCCAACCGTAAAATCACTTTGCCTTTTACATCCAGACCTGCGAAATCATCATACCTGTTTTTCTCATCCACCATACCATACCCGACAAATACAATTGGTGAGCTTAATTCCATTCCCACATCCGATGTGTTGACAAAAAAGTCAGTCTTGAAGACAAAGTTTATCTTTTCAACAGTACCCCGATAATCTGATGAAATGGAAAGTGATTGCTCTTCTCCCGGGTAATATTCAATGAGTTCCAGGTTCTGAAAGAAGGTTCTTACCTGCCTGGGCACGGCACCTGCTCTTTGCTCTTCCCAGGACGGATGGATGGTCTCAAGGTCGCCTCCCGGCTGTAAACCGTACACTTTAAACATACTGGCTATGTAATCGGCAGCCATATAACTTCCGGGATCGCCCGTCCCCCTTCCCCTGGTCCAGTCGGAAGAGAGAAATTCAAGCTGTCCCTGAACCGCCTGGCGGGTGATGGCATCCAGTCCCTTTTCTACCGTAACTTCCTGTGCATAAAGGGGAAAGGTAAGGACTACAGAGAATAACAAGAACAATTTTGTTTTACTTTTTATCATGATTAACCATTAACATTTAACTAATAACTTATTCTTTTCATCTCATTTGCAGTTCATGCAGTTTCCAGTAGTATCCGTTTTCCTTCAGGAGGTCATCGTGCTTGCCCCGTTCAACGATTTCGCCCTCCTCGAGTACAATGATTTCATCGGCATGCTTGATGGTAGACAAACGGTGTGCGATCACGATTGAAGTCCTGTTCTTCATCAGGTTAATGATTGCCTCCTGTACCAGTCTTTCCGACTCGGTATCCAGGGAACTCGTTGCTTCATCAAGGATAAGAATGGGTGGATTCTTCAGGACAGCCCTCGCGATACTGACACGCTGCTGTTGTCCACCTGACAGTTTGCTTCCCCCCTCACCCACATTGGAAAAGTAACCGTTGTTATTCTCCAGGATAAAATCGTGTGCATTGGCGACCTTAGCTGCAGCTATCACATCCGATTCGGGAACCTCTTCCAGGCCAAAAGCAATGTTATTATAAAACGTATCATTAAAAAGGATGGATCGCTGACTGACAATTCCCATCAATTGACGAAGGTCGAATAGCTTCAAGTCATTTACCGGTTTCCCGTCAATCATGATCTCCCCTTCTGTTGCTTCAATAAATCGCGGAAGGAGATCGACCAGTGTTGATTTCCCGGCTCCTGACTTACCAACAAGGGCAATGGTTTTCCCCTTTTCAATCCGCAGGTTGATATTTTTCAGCACCATCTCCTCATTGTACGCGAAACTCACATTCCTGTATTCAATGTATTCTTTGAAACCATCAATGGGAATTGCATTTGGCTTGTCTTTAATGGTAACCTCGGCATCGAGAATATACCCGATCCTGTCGAGTGAAGCCAGTCCTTTCTGAATATTAAAAAAAGCGGTTGTCAGGGATTTTGCCGGGGGTATGATCTGAGAAAAAATGACCAGGTAAGCAATAAACGCTTCCGACGAAAGGGTACTGGCATTTTTCAGTACCAGCGATCCGCCGAAGAACATCAGGACCATCATGGCGGCTGTGGAGAGAAATTCACTGGAAGGATTTGCCAGGTACCGCCTCCGGTACACCCTGTTCATGATCCTTGTATAAAAATTGTTATTGCTGTCAAACCGCCGGGTAACTTTCTCTTCTGCATTAAATGCTTTGATGATCCTCAGTCCCCCGAGTGTTTCCTCAATAATGGACAACAGGAATCCTAATTTTTTCTGCCCTTTGAATGATGTGGTCCGTAATTTCTTTCCGATCCTGCCGATCAGGTATCCGCTAACCGGCAATAACAGGAGTCCAAAAAGTGTAAGTTTTACGCTTGCGAGGAACATATATACCAGGAAAATCAGGATGGTCAGGGGATCCCTGATCAGCATTTCCAGAGAAGCCATAATGGAGATCTCAATCTCGTGTACATCGGACGTTATTCTTGAGATAACATCTCCTTTCCTGGCATCGGTATAATAGGACAATGGGAGTCTCAGGATCTTTTCAAAGATCTGTTTCCGGATATCCCTCACGGTTCCGGTACGGATAGGAGCTGTATAGTATAATGCCATAAACCGGCAGAGGTTTTTAAACAGGCTCATAACAACCACAGTTATACTGACAAGCAACAAAGCCATGGCTTTTCCCTGTGTTATGATTAACTGTGAAATATGGAAATTAAAGGCATGTTTAACATAGTCAACTGAGAACTCAAAAGGGATCGCTTCGGTTACCACCTTCTGTGTATCGAAGAGAATACCCAGGAAAGGGATCACCATGGTAAAGGAGAACAGTGCTGCAAAAGCAGCAAGGACATTGAACAAAACATTCAGAAAAGCATAAAACCAATAGGGTTTCAGGTAACTAAAGATCTTAATAAAATTATTCATCCAGGGTTTCCTTTATGAGAGCAGTCCGGCATCATTAGATACCAACGTAATTTTCGGGAGAAATATTTTTTAGTTCGTTTTTTACTTTGTCAGAAACATTCAGTGATTCAATGAATTGATGAATAACTGATTTACTCAATGCTCTGTTTGTCCGGGTCAGCTCCTTCAGCTTTTCATAGGGATCCGGATATCCTTCCCGCCGGAGAACGGTTTGAATGGCTTCCGCAATAACGTTCCAGTTGTCATCCAGGTCTCTCCTGAGCTTCTCCTGATTGATGATCAGTTTATCCATTCCTTTCAACAACGATCTCATACCGATCAACGTATGTGCGACAGGTACTCCAATGTTTCTGAGAACAGTCGAATCAGTCAGGTCCCGTTGAAGTCTCGATATGGGTAGTTTAGCTGACAGGTGTTCAAAAACTGCATTCGCCAACCCGAGATTTCCTTCCGAGTTTTCAAAATCGATCGGATTGACTTTATGGGGCATGGTGGATGAACTCACCTCCCCTTTAATGATCTTCTGTTGAAAATATTCCATGGAGATATAAAGCCAGATATCCCTGTCAAGATCCAGAAGGATTGTGTTGATCCGTTTCATGTTATCAAAGAATGCAGCCAGGTTATCGTAATGTTCAATCTGTGTTGTAGTTTGTGTCCGGTCCAGACCCAGCGTGTCGTTTACAAAACGGTTTGCAAAACCAATCCAGTCAATCTTAGGATAAGCCACATGGTGTGCATTGAAATTACCGGTTGCTCCTCCAAATTTTGCAGAACATGGAATTGATTTCATCAGGTTTAACTGTTTTAACAACCGCTCACTGAAAACGCGGATTTCCTTTCCCAGCCGGGTTGGCGATGCCGGTTGCCCATGCGTTCGTGCAAGCATGGGTATTCCTTCCGATTCACGGCTCATTTCAGATAATTTGAAAATGATCTCATCCAGGAGCGGATAATAGATTTCGTTCACTGCATCCCTGAACAGACAGGGAATGGCAGTGTTGTTGATATCCTGTGAAGTGAGCCCGAAATGAACAAACTCTTTCTGGTCATTCAGTCCCATCTCCAAGAACCGCTCCTTTAAAAAATACTCAACAGCTTTGATATCATGATTGGTGGTCTTTTCGATCTGTTTTACCTTTTCCGCCTCTTCAAGCGAAAAATCGTTGTATATGCTCCTCAACTCAACAAAGGATGATGGTTTTACCCCTTTCAACTGTGGAAGGGGAATCTCACAGAGTGCAATAAAATACTCAACTTCAATCAGAAGCCTGTATTTTATGAGGGCATATTCGGAAAAATAATCGGCCAGTTCATTAACTTTGTCTCTGTACCGACCGTCAATTGGCGAAATTGCCAGTAAGGATTGCATCTTCATGGATCAGAAACCATTGGTAAAGTAACAAAGGTACATATTTTAGTGCGAGTAGTGTATATTAACAAACATCTTTTATTTTTGTAAAAAAATCACTATGAAAAGGTTCCCATTTGTATCGCTCAGTTTTCTGGCACTGGTTCTTATTGCGTCCGGTCTGCCCCAGGAAAATGCCCTTTCAGGCAATGGTGAAAGAGAAAAAACCCTGATCTACAAGTACGATATTAAGGAACAGATCGCTGCACCGGTTTGGCGTATTACTCAAAAGAGTTTTGAAGCAGCGAATCAGATGGGGGCAGATTACATTCTGATCCATATGAATACCTATGGTGGTTTGCTGGATGCTGCCGACTCCATCCGTACCAGGATCCTGAACAGCAAGATACCGGTCTTTGTTTTTATTGATAACAATGCAGCTTCTGCAGGAGCCCTGATCTCTATTGCCTGCGACAGCATATACATGAGACCGGGTTCCAGCATCGGTGCTGCAACCGTGGTGAATGCGACCGGAGAAGTTGTTCCGGATAAATATCAATCATTCATGAGATCGACCATGCGGGCTACAGCTGAAGCACATGGCAAAGACACCCTGATCACAGGTTCTGATACAACCCTGGTCTGGCACAGGGATCCAAAAATTGCCGAGGCAATGGTCGATCCGGCGGTTTATATCGAAGGGATCATTGACACGGGACAGGTCCTCACCTTCACTACCGAAGAGGCAATCCGATTCGGATATTGCGAAGGACAGGCTGAGAACATTGAGCAGGTGATGACCATCGCCGGCATTTCCAACTACGAAATAAAGGAGCATGTTCCCACCACCCTGGATAAGATCATCGGATTACTGATTAACCCGGTTGTTCACGGGCTCTTGATCATGATCATTATCGGGGGTATCTATTTTGAGCTCCAGACCCCCGGTGTCGGGTTCCCCCTTGGAGCGGCCCTGGTAGCGGCAGTTCTTTATTTCGCACCACTATACCTGGAAGGACTTGCTGAACACTGGGAGCTGATCCTCTTCTTCGCCGGCATCGTTTTAATCGGGATAGAAATCTTTGCCATACCCGGTTTTGGTGTGGCAGGAATATCCGGAGTGCTCCTGGTGATTACCGGATTGGTTCTCAGTATGGTCGATAATATCGTTTTTAAATTCGACGTGCTGGCCGGGGTAGAAGCAGTTCTAAAAGCGCTGTTTATCGTGCTTACATCCAGCCTGGTCTCTCTACTGCTTTCCCTCTATATCAGTAAAAAGCTATTTGCTTCCCGGACTTTTCCTAACCTGGCACTAAACAAAGTTCAAAATACCATGAATGGGTTTGTTGGAGTTGATAGCAAAACCCAGAAAGAGATGATCGGGAAAAAAGGGATTGCCCATACTGTCCTGAGACCATCCGGAAAAGTTACCATCGATGGAACAGTATACGATGCTAAATCGGATCGTGGATTCATAGAAAAAGGAGAACCGATCATCGTGGTGCGGGATGAGACCGGCCAGATCTATGTGTTGCGGGATAAGTGAAAAATAAAAAGTTATTGGGTGGTGTCTCAAATGAGACCCCACCGTTATTAGTAGTTATTGATAGTTATTAATGGTAAAATCCCAAATCAAAAACATCAGAGCTCAATTCAATATTCGGGATTACAAGAATAGCGATTATCCGGAGGTGGAAAAATTATGGATTGAAACCGGACTCGGAGATCGGAAAAGAGGAGATACCGGAGAAGTAATTATGGACAGTATTCGCCATGGAGGAAAATTTCTGGTGATGATCCGGAAAACATCCGGCGAAATTGTCGGCACTTCCTGGATGACTTTCGATGGCCGGCGGATTCACCTGCATCATTGTGGTATAAAACCGGAACTGCAAAACAGGGGCCTCGGTAAATGGCTTACCCTGGAATCGCTGAAATTTGCCGGGGAGATAAAACAACAGATAAAACTGGAAGTGCACCGGGATAATCAACGAGCAGTGAACCTCTATCAATCGCTGGGATTTGAATACCTGGGAGATTATGATGTTTACATCATTCGTGATCCGGATCAAATTGATTTATCATGATAAAGTTTGAGTCTCATCGATTATATTTCTACCTTTGATGGCTCAATTCATAAAATAATAGTACATAATATGGCCAGAACAATCACGTTCAATGAATTAAGGAGAATCAAAGACAGTTTGCCTGACGGTAGTATGGGAATCATAGCCAGTAAACTTAATGTCAGTGAAGATACAGTCCGTAATTACTTCGGGGGTACGAATTATATTAACGGAGAGACTGCCGGGATCCATTTTGAGCAGGGTCCCGATGGAGGGATTGTTACCCTGGACGATACAACCATCCTTGAGATTGCTGAGCAGATGACCGGGAAATAAAGAGCTTCTCAGGCACAACACCAACGCATATTTCATCTTTTCATAAAACACTCTTTGCCGTGAAAACCATTGATTCTGCACTGAAAACAGTGGAAGAAAAATGGCTTCAAACCCTGTTTACCCATTGCAAGGAGATCTTCAGCCAAACCTACCTGCCTTCACACGATGAGACCCATCATTACAGGGTCTGGCTCTTCGCACAACAACTGATCCGCGAACTCGACCAGGCCAACTATAACTTCGATGCAAATCAGGTCGAGAAAATAATCCTCGCCATTTTCTTTCACGACACCGGTTTATCAGTTCATCCCGGTGCAGAACATGGAAAGTATAGCCGCAGATTTGCCGAAGATTTTTTTGACCGGTCATCTCAAAAGCCTATTGATGATCCGGATGAAGTACTGACCATTATCGAAAAACACGACGACAAGAAGTATACCGACACCGTTGCGGAACAACCTGCTTCTCCTGACGGATTATTTACTGTTGTGAATGCATCGGATGACCTGGATGCATTCGGGATTACCGGGATTTACCGTTATGCTGAGATCTACCTGCTGCGAGGAATCCTGGGGGAAGACCTTGCGATACAGGTTCTGGACAATTCAGCAAACCGCTTCCAGCATTTTTACAACACGTATGGATTTCTGAAACGATTTGCTGAACAACAGCGCATCCGTTTCCAGATCCTTCAAAAATTCTACCACGACCTGGTCCTCCAGCACAAGACCGGAAATGTTTCGAAAGCTACCGGTCCATCGGCCGTAATTCACCAGATCGAACAATGCATCCTGAAGAAAAAACTCCCGCTCGAGCAGGTATGTAAGGAGGTTGAAAACGGCTCAAACGATCCCTATGTTCTGGATTTTTTCCGCCTGCTCCGGGATGAGGCAGACAATAGTAACTCGGTAGTAATTCAATAGTAATTCTCCGTAGGAGTCCTACGGACAATAGTAATTTATTGATAAATAATGAATTACCATAAATAACACGAGTCCTGATTTATCAGGGCGAGTAAATTACACGAACCGTCATTCTTGCCAGCATGCAGATGACAGTGAGTGAATTCTTATGGAATTACAATCAGTTACACGAGCGAAGCGAGTGCCTGCCTGTCGTAGGCAGGAATGACAGCGGAGCGATTTTCACTTCACATAAAAATCAAGCAGCAGTTCATCTTCAATAAAGGCTTGGAGGTGGTCATTCCGGTGCACCGGACCCACACCTGCCGGGGTTCCGGTAAAGAGGAGGTCTCCCGTTTTCAGGGTAAAAAAGCGGGAAACATAGGATATCAGTTCATCGATCGGGAAGATCATCTGCCCTGTATTTCCCGTTTGTACAATGGTTCCATTGATCTCTAACCGGAATGGGATATCATTGATACCGGCAAAATTATGCTTGTTTACAAATTTCCCCAACGGTGCTGAACCATCGAATGCCTTGGCAATTTCCCAGGGTAAGCCCTCTTTTTTGCAGTGTCGCTGAAGGTCACGGGCAGTAAAATCTATACCGATCCCTATTTCTGAGAAGTACCGGTTGGCAAAGTTTCTTTTGATGTTTTTTCCCAGACGGTCAATTTTCACCACGATTTCTACCTCATGGTGAATTTCACTGGAAAAGTCCGGCAGAAAGAACGGTTTATTATTCTTGATCAGGGAAGAGTCGGGTTTCAGGAAAAAGATCGGAACTTCAGGAAGAGGATTATCCATCTCTTTTGCATGGTCAGCATAATTTCTGCCGATGGCAATAATTTTCATTGCAAATCAGGTTGAACCTGAGATGAACCAACAAAGAAAACAATAAACTACTGCACAGTAATGTACAATATATCGAACTCAGGTTAATTATTGAATGCGCGAAGTTTAATTTCAGTCAGGACCTTTTTGGTATAGAGTGGAAAATCCCCATTCATCATCCAACTATAGTAGCTGGGTTCGTTCTTCAACACCTCTTCCACAGGTACGCCCTTGTGTTTTCCGAAGTTGAATACCTCCACCCCATTCTCGTTATAGACGATCCGTCCGGCAAAATCGACACTTTCGGCTAGCGTTGAGAATTTGGAAAGGGCGTCGACATCATTTTCCAGTATGTTGTACCGATCGAGCTGTGATTTCAGTATCTCATAGGTAGCGTGTGCGTCTGCTTCGGCACTATGAGCCTCTTTAAGTTCTTTCTTACAGTAAAATTTATATGCCGCGCTCAATGTCCGCTGTTCCATTTTATGGAATATTACCTGAACATCGATCACTTTTCTCCGTTTAAAATCAAATTCAACATTTACCCTCAGGAATTCTTCAGCCAGCAGCGGGATATCAAACTTACTGGCATTATATCCGGCAAGATCACACCCTTCAAGAAAATGGACCAGGTTTTTTGCCACTTCAGCAAAAGTTGGTGCATCTTCGATATCCTCATCATAGATCCCATGGATTTGAGTGGCTTCCGGGCTAATCGGAATGGTTGGATTTATCCGGATAGTAAGGTGATCCTCTTTTCCACCCGGATCGATCTTCAGGATGGAAATTTCAATAATTCTGTCTTTTGCTACGTTGATTCCGGTTGTTTCAAGGTCAAAAAAGGCAATGGGGTTTTTTAAATTTAGTTCCATGAATAGCTGAATGTAAGGTTGTGAATAGTACGCTTCATCTCATCCAACCGCACCTGCCAGGAGAAGTTATCAACGGGATGTCAGGCATTGATCATCATCGGCATCAATAACATAAGAACATCTTCATCTTCATTATCTTTCTCAGCAGGAACCAGCAAACCGGCCCTGGTGGGATCAGATAATTCTAACACTACCTCTTCGGATGATATGTTTGATAAGATCTCTATCAGGAAAACTGATTTGAATCCGATTTCCATGTCGTCACCATCATATTGACAATTCAATCGTTCATAGGCTGAGATTGAAAAATCAATATCCTGTGCTGAGATTGTAAGTTGATTCCCGGTAAGCTGTAACTTCACCAGGTTGCTTGCCTGGTTTGAGAAAACCGAAACCCGTTTCAGTGTATTGAAGAAGTCGATCCGGTTGATGGTTAGTTTATTCGGGTTGTTTTCAGGAATAACCGAATTATAACTGGGATAATTCCCTTCCACCAGCCGGCACACCAGTTTATAGTCTGACAGGTTAAAAAAAGCATTTTTCTCATCAAACTCGATCGATACAGGATTTTGCTCTTTTGGTAAAATATTTCGCAGCAAAGAGGCTGGCTTTTTTGGCAGGATAAAGGTGGAGTCGGTGCCAGCATTTGCATCATTCCGCTGATACCTCACGAGTTTATGGGCATCTGAAGCAACAAATGTAAGGTTTTGAAGCCCCAGCTCAACCAGGATACCGTTCATCACCGGCCGCAGTTCATCATCTGCGGTGGCAAACAGTGTTTTTGTGATTCCCGACTGAAGCACATCCGGGTCAACTGAAAAAGAACCTTTTTTATCCTCCTTAATGGTGGGTAATTGGGGGAAATCACTCCCTTTCTGTCCAACAATACTGAATTTCCCATTCTCGGAACTAATCACAATAGCCAGACTATCCAGGTTAATCTCAAAGGTCAGTGGCTGTTCCGGGAATTCCTTTAACGTATCGGTCAGAATCCTTGCTGGAATAGCAATAGTGCCTGAATCAGAGGCATTCTCAAGCATCATTTTGGTGATCAGTGTAGATTCGAGATCAGATGCTGTAATTTCCAGTTCATTACCATCCAGCCGAAACAGGAAATTATCCAGGATGGGAAGTGTATTTTTGGAGCTAATAACCCTGCTGACTGCCTGTAAATGGCTTAACAGGTCAGTGCTTGATACAACGAATTTCATAGCATGAAGTTGATGTTTATTATTTATCAATTATACGAAAAATTTATCAAGAAGCCAATTAATAAAAACGCAAATGAAAGACTCTTCACGAATTAAGATCGTTAATCATTCAGTATGGTTCAATAAAAAATAGTCGCGTTCTTTTATGACGGGGTCAATATCAACATATTTAACGATAACCAACTCTTTCTCATCATTCATGCTTGCATAGACCCGGTTCAAATCAATTTCCGGTTCACCGTTTTCCATTCCCCTGATGATGGGGTAGGTTCGTATGGTTACGCTCCTCCCCGATTGTTCCTGAATGGTAAGTTTATGCCTGGGCTGTAATGAGAGAACAGCATGGATGTCGACAGAATCGGAATCAAACACCCAACGCTCAAACCGGAGGTTGTTAAAATAGGAAAGATACCGGTATACTTTCGCTGTATCGAGGTTCTGTACCGATTCTTCCTCCGGAAGGGAAAGTAATTTTACTACACCCGGACTCTCCTGGTAAATCACGAACGATTGGGGCTCATTATCATAAATCAACAGTTCAACCATTCGTATTTCCGATGGTTGACAGGAATAGAGAATATGTGGCAGCCAGAACTTTTCATTGGTAACAAACAGGGAGCCAACATTACCTGAATACCCGGGTATATTCACGATAAAGGGTATTCCTTTTTTCCTTTTTTTGAAGTAATTCCCATATGTATTGGATGTGACGGGATAAACAAGAAATGATCTGACCCTTCCCGGTCTTTCTCTAATCTCAACCCGTATAACGGAAGATGAATCACGCTTCCATTCTTCCTGGAACTGGGATTCAGGAACAGTCGATTTTATGGATATACGGGATAGTGTCTCAAGGAAGAACCGGATAGCCGATGGTCTTGCTTCATACCGGTTATTTACCATCCATCCCGATTCCCCTTTAGTCAACATCAACCGCTCTTCCTGTTTTTCCAGAATAACAGCAGTAACCCTGTTACTCTCTTTAATGGAGAAATCACTGCTATCCACCGAAAAACCACCATATCTCCGGATCAGGATCACGGAAATGAGCAGGATGATGACCAACCCGATGAAAATGATATATGTACGGTATTGTTTCAATTTTCTATGCTATCTGACCTGCCTGAATGAACACGTTCGGCATCAATCTTAACCATTGCAAATCTCTTCCTTCTTATCACCCGAATTACCAATCCAAACAACACCAGGAGGATTACAGGAATCACGGTATTTATCAGTTGAATAGCAAACTGGTGCTTATTGATCTTCGATCGGTCGAGGAGTCTCAGTTTCAATTCCCTTGAACGCAATTCCATAAGGTTCGATTCATCAATGATGTAGTTTATGCAGTTAACAATAAAATCCTTATTACCATAAAATTGTTGTGTGTACCGGTCCTGATCCAGGGGCAGGGGAATGATCCTGTCACCGGTTACGCGTATTTCATTTTTTATAACATCCCCGTCTGCTATAACAATCATCCGGTTTGGCGGGCTCGATGACTTGAAAGAAAAATCAGCAGAGGGTGTATATTCAGAGACCATGCGGTTTTTGAACAGTGACTCAAAGGTGCCCTCCAGGAGCACCGCCACCGGAAGATAGGATTTGTTAAAATCTTTCTCTTCGGGTGTTTCGCTTACCTCCCGGAGAGAGATCAGGCAGGGAGGAGAAATGGTTGAGGAATATTTTGATGAACGGAGAAGGAATGCTTTTTTAATAGCCGCATTTCCCCCTACAGTATCCATTGAATTAGCAAACTCAAGTTTTACCGGGTTTATGTTGCGCGTTACCGGCAGGTTGTCAGGCGGAATGATGAGCGGGAAATAGTACCACGGTGCAGGGGCAAATTCAGGCTGTTCTCCGGCAAGGGCAATATTCACCGGGATAAGGGCACAATTGATGTCCCTTACGAGAATGGGATTAATTCGAACTCCATATTTGAATAACTGGTCCTCTAGATTTATGGGATGATAGATACCGGCAGTTGATGTGGAATAGACCAGGCTATCCCAGCTCACACGCATTGCATCAATCAACCAGAGCACTTTCCCACCGTTCATAATGTATTGATCAATCACGAACTTGTCTTTCTCCGAAAAGCGGTTCTCCGGTTTTGCAATAATGATGGCAGCATAATCATCAAGAATACCCGGTGTTCCACCGATCACTCCACGGTCAATTGTATAAAATCGTGCCAGTTCCATGGTAACATCGGCAACCCGGTACTCATCCAGTTCGCCATGTCCCTCAATGAAAGCCACTTTGTGAATCGTGTCTGCACTCACATTCGTAATCGAACTAATCAGTTCATATTCAAGACCTTCAATGGAATGATTCAGGTTCTGTTCAGCAGAAAGTGCAGGATTGTTCCGTAAAAGATTCACGGCCATCTCCGACTTCTTGTAATTCAACATCAAACCGGGAAAAAGGATCTTTTGTGATGTTCCACCGTCTTTCTCTGCAACCTGAACATTGGTTGGCTTCAATCCCTTTGTTGCCAGTTCCCTGAAAATATCATTTCTTACTTTCTGATCAGGATTTTCCGAAGGATCAATGAATTCATAAGCAATCTTCCTGTTGGAGTAAATCCTGAATTCATCCAACATATCCTTTACGCTTTTTCTCATTTTCTTAAAACCGATGGGCATCTCTCCATCCAGATATACCTGAATGTATAACTCCTCTTCAAGGTTTTGTAAAATCTCCCGGGTTGTCCTGCTGAGCGAATACCTCTTTTCAGACGTCAGATCAATTCTGAAGGACAATAGAGAGGAAAAATACCCAACAAGAATAATGATTACCAGCGCCAGGGATAGTTGTGTCAGATTTCTTATTTTCAGATCCTTTCGGTTCACTGTGTGTCAAAGATTTTATCGCAATTAACCTGCCCCGGGGGCTGGTTACCATTTGCGGCTCTGAATAACAATTTTAGTTAACAATACAAAAAGGGATATCACAAGAATATAATAAACGATATCCCGTGAATCCAATACTCCACGGCTCATGGATGTATAGTGTTCATTGATGCCCATTGTCAGGATAAATTGATCCATGGAACGAAAGATCGCAATGGAACTGATGTAATCGAAGCCGATATACAGAATAAAACTGATAAGAACGGCTACAATAAATGCGATAACCTGATTGTCCGTCAGGGATGATGAAAAAACACCAATGGAAACATAAATGGCTGCAAGAAAAAACAGTCCGATAAACGATCCCCATGTACCTCCGGTATCGATATTACCTACTGGATTTCCGAGCAGATAAACCGAAAAGAAATAGACCAGGCACGGAATAAGTGCGAATAGCACGAGGATCAATCCTGCAAAGAATTTTGCCAGGATAATCTGGAGGTCGCTCAGTGGTCGGGTGAAAAGCAGTTCCATGGTTCCCGACTTTTTCTCATCAGCGAACGATCTCATGGTCACTGCCGGAACCAGGAAAAGAAATACCCACGGTGCAATGACAAACAGCGTATCGATGCTTGCATACCCATTGTCTATGACATTCAGTTCACCCGGAAAGATCCACATAAACAGGCTATTTGCAACTAAAAACACCGTGATCACGATATAGCCTGTCAGCGTGCTGAAAAAAACGTTTATCTCTTTCCTGAATAATGCAAGCATTATGATGTAGAAAACGATTGTATGACAAATGTAATGTATTATCCGGTCAATATACCAACCATCCGTGCGGCAATCCGTTCCGATACTCCGGGAGGGCCAATGCGGTCATGCAAGTGACTATAATTTTCCAGCATCGTTTTCCTGTATTGCCGGTCGTAGAGTAATTTATCCAATTCTGCTTTCAGTGAAGCAGGGGTTAGTTTATACTGCAGCAATTCTCTAACGACCTCCTCCTCCATGATCAGGTTTACCAGGGAGATAAAGTGTATTTTTAACAGCAGGTAAGCAATTAACATACCGATGAGGTTTGCCCTGTAGCATACTACCTGTGGAACCCTTAGCAATGCTGCTTCAAGGGTTGCGGTTCCCGATGTTACCAGAGCCGCCTCTGCATGGTTCATGACCGAATAGGTCTGCCCATAGATGAGGTGCACATCATATCCCTCCGTTAATTTCAAATAATAATCCCTTTCGATCATCTGAGAACAGGCAACGATGAACTGGTGACCGGGATAGGAATGAATGGTTTGCAACATCACGGGCAAGTTGTATTTGATCTCCTGCTTCCGGCTCCCAGGAACAAGTCCGATAACCGGTTTGTCAGGTAACTGGTTCTTTGCAAGGAATGCTTCGCGGCTTTCCATCTCTGCCTCTGCCCGGGTCACGGCATCCAACACCGGATTGCCTTGATATTCAACCTCTATTTGAGCCGTTTTATAGTATTCAACCTCAAACGGTAAGATAGAAAACATCCGGTCAACGTATCGCTTTATCTTCTTCACTCTTCCTTCCTTCCAGGCCCATACTTTTGGTGAGATATAATAAAATACCTTAATCCCATGCTCCTTTCCAAACTGTGCGATCTTCAGGTTAAAACCTGGATAATCAATCAGGATAAGCACATCCGGGGAGTAGTTGATGATATCCCGCTTACAAAAATCCAGGTTCCGTTTGATCACCCGGATGTTCCTCAGTACCTCAACATATCCCATAAAGGCAAGATCACGGTAATTCCGCACCAATGTTCCACCCTCCTGCTCCATCAGGTCACCTCCCCATAAACGGAATTGAGTTTCTTTATCCGACTTTCTCAATCCCTTGATCAGGTTGGAGCCATGCAGATCCCCGGAAGCTTCTCCGGCTATGATGTAATATTTCATTGCGTTCCGGTAAATTCAATTAACAACAACACCTTCTCCCGTGTCTCAGGTAAATAACCGGAGTCCCAGCACGATCAATGCCAGAATAATCGTTGCCAGCAGTACTCCCCTTGCTGACTTCAGTTTATTAAGCCAGATGAAAATAAAAAATATGAGAAGGTTTGGAATGACGCTAAGACTGATGATGTGAGTATACACCTTAAAAAAAATGAGTTGATTGACGTAGTCCAGGATAGAGAGATCCTGTGTGGTGATCAGGTAAATAACAAAAAGGGTCAATAAAGGCCCTGCAATACCCAGCAGCAAACCCGTTGCGAGTGAATTAAATCTTGAATTCATAACGATATCCTTTGTGTGGTTAAGCTGTTCAGATCTTCCAACTTTTTAATGCATTCAGTTGTTTAAAGGAGGTATAATCGGTGCTGATGGGGACAATGGAAACATAGTTGTTTCTCAGAGCCCATTCATCCGTATCTTTTGCCTCGGGTTCAGCATTATTGAAATATCCGGTCAGCCAGTAATACTCCCTGTTGAACGGATCTTTTCGTTTATCGTATTCCTCCTGCCAGTGCCCATCGGTCTGTCTGCAAATTTTTACACCGTTAATCTCATCCATGCTCCCCACCGGGATATTGACATTCAAACAGATCCCCCTGTCCAACCCATTCAACATCACCTGATCTATGATTCGTTTCGAATAGATCTTTGCCGCGGTAAAATCAGCGTGCCTGGAATAATCGAGAAGAGAAAACCCGATGGATCTTATTTTGTTTATTCCCCCTTCAATTGCTGCACCCATCGTGCCGGAATAGACAACACTGACTGATGCGTTTGAACCGTGATTAATGCCGGAAACGAGCAGGTCCGGCTTTCTGTCGAGAAGCTGGTTCAGGGCCAGTTTAACACAATCAACCGGTGTTCCGTTAACACTGAAGATCTTACGCGAGGGAGATTCTTCCATTACCGTAACCCGAAGTGGCTGTTTGATGGTGATAGCATGAGACATCCCGGATTGACTCTGTTCAGGTGCCACAACCACCACATTACCGTAATCCCGGACAATATCGATCAGGGCTTTTAATCCCGGGGCTTCAATCCCATCATCATTGGTAACCAGTATCAGGCGTTTGTCTTCCATACTACGCCATTTTTTTAACATTCTTTGCAAATATAATAATAATAGGCGAAGGCTAAGGTGAAGTAAAATTTGAAGGCAGAGGGCGAGGAAGGTAAAGGAATGGATTATATTATATTCCTGGGAAAATAGCAGTCAATAACAATAAATAACTTCAAATAACGATCCGCCTGCCATGTAAAATAGCGGTATCTCCGCTAATGCAAGGCATTATTTCACATGGCAGGCGGATCAAATAACTATTTATCATTTTTTCTTTACTTTTGTTTTTTCAAGCAGAACCATTTATGAAACTATCCTACAATTGGCTCAAAGAGTATATTGACTTTGATCTGGATCCGGTAAAAACGGCTGAGATCCTGACTGATATCGGGTTGGAAGTGGAGGGTATCGAGCAGTTTGAATCGATCAGGGGGGGATTGGAAGGTGTGATTATCGGTGAGGTTAAACGTGCCGTTCCACATCCGGATGCTGACAAGTTAATCCTAACATCCGTAGATATCGGACAACCGAAATTACTTCAAATTGTGTGTGGGGCACCCAATGTCAGGGAAGGACAGAAAGTACCGGTTGCACTGGCAGGGACAACTCTTTACATTGGTACAGAGGAGATAAAAATCAAGAAAACGAAAATCAGGGGTACATTCTCAGAGGGGATGATCTGTGCGGAAGATGAACTGGGACTTGGAACAGACCACGAGGGGATCATGGTTCTGGATGAAAAAATTCCGGTTGGAACATCGGCACGGGATTACTTTGAAGTCTATACCGATGTCGTATACGATATTGGTTTAACTCCCAACCGTATCGACGGTGCATCGCATTATGGGGCAGCCCGCGACCTGGCAGCTTTTCTTACCTTTCACCAGACAGCCTCTTTACACAAACCGGATGTATCCGATTTTAAACCCCACAACAGGGATTACCCGGTTGAAGTGATCATTGAGAATAAAGAAGCGTGCCCGAGATATTCGGGAGTAACCATTTCCGGAGTCGAGGTGAAAGAATCCCCGATGTGGCTCCAGAACAGGCTTCGATCCATTGGCTTGCACCCGATCAATAACATTGTGGATATCACCAATTTCGTTCTGTTTGAAACGGGTCAACCTTTGCATGCATTTGATGCTGACAGGGTTAAGGGGAAAAAAGTCATCGTGAAAACCCTGGACGAAGGGACTCTTTTTACAACACTCGATGAGGTTCAACGGGAATTGTCCAGCGAGGATTTGATGATCTGTAATGAAGAAAAGGGAATGTGTATCGCAGGCGTCTTCGGGGGAATCGATTCCGGCGTCACCACCAGGACCAGAAACCTTTTTCTGGAAAGTGCATATTTTGATCCGGGATCCATTCGCAAAACGGCCAGGCGGTTTGGCCTGAATACGGATGCATCCTTTCGGTTTGAACGCGGTACAGATCCGGAAATGACCATTTATGCCCTTAAACGGGCTGCACTGCTCATTACAGAAATCGCAGGTGGAAAGATCTCTTCTGACATTGTTGATGTGTACCCCAGGGTTTTTGAAACCTCCAGGGTTCGAATCTACTACAAAAATATTGAACGGCTCATCGGAAAACGCCTGGAGCCTGAAGTTGTTAAACCCATTCTTACGTTGCTTGAGATTAATATCCTTGAAGAGACGAACGATGGATTATTACTGCAGGTTCCTTTATACAGGGTCGATGTTACCCGAGAAGCAGATGTTATTGAAGAGATCCTGAGAATCTATGGTTACAATAACATCGAGATCCGGGATGAAGTCAAATCGACACTGTCCTATTTCAAAAAACCGGATAAGGAAAAGGTCAATAACATGATCGCAGACCTCTTAAGTCATAACGGCTTCAATGAGATCATGGTAAACTCACTGACTCCTTCATCCTACTATAAAGAGAGGAGAGATTATCCACTGGAACGATCGGTAATGCTTTATAATCCTTTGAGCAGTGATTTAAACTCACTGCGACAGAGTATGATCTTCGGTGGGCTCGAAATAATATCCTATAACATTAACCGGAAGAATCCGGACCTTAAGCTCTATGAATTCGGGAATTGCTATTTCTTCGATAAAACGGCGTCCCGGAATGAACCACTGAACCCATACACCGAAAATGAACACCTGGCACTGTACATCACGGGCTACAAACAAGAACAAACCTGGAACGCTCAGGAAGAACAAACCAGTTTCTATTACCTGAAATCGTTTGTTGAAAACATTCTCGAGCGACTGGGTTTAAATTCCGATACGCTTGAAATGGAAAAGGCTGATGCCGAACTCTTTTCTGATGGCGTTACCTATAGTATGAATGGTGATCCTGTCGTGGATTTTGGAATCATTAACCGTACATTCCTTTCACAATTTGAGATAGAACAGGATGTCTTCTTTGCCGATTTTCACTGGAACACTGTTTTGAAAATGATTGAACATCACAAGATAACCTATGCTGAACTTCCGAAATTTCCTGAAGTCAAACGGGACCTTGCATTGCTGCTTGATAAGAAAATACAATACAAGCAGGTAAAGGAGGTCGCATTGCAAACAGAAAAACAGATCTTGAAAAAGGTTAGCTTGTTTGATGTATTTGAAGATGAAAAAATCGGGAAAGGAAAAAAATCTTATGCTGTAAGCTTTATCCTGCAGGATGAAAAAAGAACCCTGACCGAGAAACAGATAGAACAGGTAATGTCCCGCTTGATTAAAGCATTTGAAACCAGGCTCGGGGCAAAAATCCGATAGTCAGGGACCATGAAAAAGATAGAACTCATTCAAACTGATATTACAACACTTGAGGTGGATGCCATTGTGAATGCCGCGAACTCTTCCCTGCTGGGCGGTGGTGGCGTTGATGGAGCAATCCACCGTGCAGCAGGACCGCAACTTCTTGAAGAGTGCAGTAAGCTGAATGGCTGTCCCACCGGTGAAGCCCGCATTACCAGAGGGTATCTTCTCCCTGCTAAACAAGTGATCCATACGGTTGGACCCGTGTGGTATGGAGGGGACAACAATGAGGAACAATTGCTTGCCTCCTGTTATAAAAACAGCCTTACCCTTGCCCTGGAACATGGAATAAAATCAATTGCTTTCCCAAATATAAGTACCGGAGTGTACCGGTTTCCCAAGATCCGGGCAGCTGAAATTGCCATCCGTGAAGTCTCCACGTTTCTGGAAAAGCATAAAAAGATTGAACGGATTATCTTTGCCGTGTTCGATGAGGAGAATTATCAAATCTACCGGGGAAAATTGGCGTAAATTATTGAACAATAACGGAATATAACCCAATTATTAAAAGGCATTCCAGATGTTTCGGTGGAACGTTGTGTAGAGACGCCATGCATGGCGTCTCTACTTTGAAAACAACCACAAAAGGTTAGAAAAACGATTATCTTCATGTTTGATTAAACATTGCTGTTCATCATGCGATCAGA
>CAYZVJ010000032.1:20881-26660 GCA_964481765.1 uncultured Rikenellaceae bacterium
GAAAAACGATTATCTTCATGTTTGATTAAACATTGCTGTTCATCATGCGATCAGATCCCCGGAAGAATCTCAATGCCATCGACAAGATCACACTCCTCTACCTGTTGATAACCACTATTTTCATTGGGTTAGCATGGAACGATCTGGAAAACAAATTGCTTCCCCTGGGATTTCGTATCCTCTCTATCCTTATTATTTATGCAATGGCTTGTTTTCAGGACCCGTTCCAGGGAGGGGTAATGCGGTTTCTTCGATATGCCTATCCGCTGATACTCATTATCTATCTCTATCCGGAAACGGATCATTTCAATAACATCCTGTTTGAAAACCAGGATCCATTCTTTTCCCGTGTCGAAGAAACACTTTTTAGAGTTCAGCCTGCACAATTTCTTCTCGACAGATTTCCTCAATTGTGGATTACTGAATTAATGAGTTTCAGCTATTTCTCCTATTATCTCCTGATCTTTGGATTCACCCTCATCCTTTTTCTAAACCATCCGGATCTGTTCTACAGGTTAACCTTCGTTCTCATCTCTTCTTTTTACATCTACTATCTGGTATTCATTGTACTACCTGTTGCAGGTCCGCAGTATTTTTTCCCTCCCCCGGCAAATGAAGTGCCAAAAGCATATGTTTTCAGCAGCATGTTAAAACTGGTACAGGAACTTGGTGAACGTCCTACCGGGGCTTTTCCAAGTTCTCACGTGGGTATAGCACTCATCATTTTATGGTATGTATACAAATACCTCAGGCATTGGTTTTATGTTGTTTTACCACTTGCCATTTTGCTTACAATCTCAACCGTTTATTTAAAAGCGCACTATCTGATCGATACAATGGCAGCCCTTGTAACTCTTCCGCTCTTTATTATCTCAGGAAATGGCCTTTTTAATCTCCTGAAAAAACAGGGTCAGGATGCCGGAGGTGAACAGGTACAGGGAAAATAAGGTACCAGTCACTGAATAAGTTGCTCACTGTGGGAAATTTCTATATCAAAAAAACGGGATTGTATGAACCTGTATTAAAAAATTGTTAACTTACTCGTATAATTTTTCTCGTTCTTTTTTAATATCCTGTTTATTTTCAATGATTTGGCTCAATATTACCCGTTAACATAAAACATGGCCCCTGAAATCAGAGAAGTCAAAACCAGGAAAGATCTTAAGCGCTTTATCTTTCTGCCGGCAAAAATAAACGCCGGTTTCGATTGTTGGGTTCCCCCAATGTATCGGGATGAGTTTCTTTTTTTCAATCCACAAAAGAACAAATGTTTCAGCTATTCCGATACTATTCTTCTATTAGCGTTCAGGGAGAGTAAACCGGTTGGACGGATCATGGGTTTGATCAACAGGAGGTACAATGATATCCACAAGGAGGATCATGCCCGTTTTGAATTCTTCGATTGTTGGGAGGATGAGGAGGTAGCCCACGCACTGATGCATCATGTGGAAGAGTGGGCTGGAAAGCACGGAATGACAAAAATTGTGGGACCTCTCGGCTTCTCCGACAAAGATCCACAGGGTTTTCTTATTGAGGGTTACGAACATCGTGCCATCCTGGCAACAGTATGGAATCAGGATTACATGAACCGGCTGATCACTGCTGAGGGGTACCGGAAGAAAGTGGACCTGAATGATTACCTGATAAGAATCCCGGATGAGATCCCCGAATTGTACCGGAGGGTTAGCCGGATGGTACTCAAAAAAACCGAATCCAGGGTAGTTGAATTCACCACAAAAAAAGAGTTAAAACCATACATTATTCCCGTTTTAAGGGTAATGAATGAATGCTATAGTAGCATTTACGGATTTGTCCCGCTGACGGATCAGGAGATGGTTGAATATGCTGACAGGTATCTTCCGGTACTGGATCCGCATTTTGTAAAAGTAACCGAGAACCGTCATGGTGTGTCAGGATTTGTGATCAGCATGCCGGACCTGAGTGAAGGATTGCAAAAAGCATCGGGTAAGCTGTTTCCATTCGGAATCTTCAAGATCCTTTCCTGCATGAAACGGTCAAGTCACCTCACACTGCTCCTCGGAGCGATCAAACCCAAATACCAGGGGCTGGGACTGGATGCAATGATGGCTGTCAAACTGCTCGAAACGGCAAAAGAGAGAAACATGCAGACCATTGAAAGCCACCTGATCCTGGAAACGAATCATAAAATGATAGGAGAAGTGGTAAAAGCAGGAGGCCAAATCCATAAACGCTTCCGGATCTATGAAAAGGAGCTGTGAGGTCCTTAAAACTTATATGAAAACCCCAAACTCAGTAACTCCTTGAATTGAAGTCTGGGACCTGTACCTACCTTAACTCCCTCATTATTGAAGACCGGGACAAGGACATCGTCATCATAGATCATGTGAGTGGATATTGTTGCGCTCAGGTAAAAGGTGATCCGCATTCGCAGGATAAGTTCCCAGTCAATGTCAATATTCTGAGGATTATGAGTATAGTTTGTAAAAAGGTCCAGTTTATTTTCAACAGAGATATCATCGTTGAGGTTATAAAGGAACCTGGTTTTAATGTATGCTCCGACTTCATGATAAACCGTTTTGTTTGCCGCAATACCATACTTTGTCTGATCAATCAATGCAGTATCCAGGACATAGGTTGACTTTGACGTTATCGGGGATATCAGGACAGAGGTTCGATCACTGGGTTTATAGTCCAGTCCAAGAGCAAACATCAGGTACCCGGGTGCCATAAACCGGGAAACCACAACGGAATCATTCGGATAATTATATCCTTTTGCAATCTGGCTCTTAAAACTGACCAGCAAACTGTAGTACCAGTATTTTATCCCTTCTGTACCATATTTTTCAATCGCCCGTTGTCCCAGGTTTCCAAATGCCTTTTGCCCGAATTTTGAATTGATCTCCAGCAGGTCTTCATTTTTTCGCAATCGTTTATCTCCCGCTTTTATCAAGCCATATTTAAAACGGACCATATTGTCCCACTTGGTATTGTTTCTTGAATAATTCGCAAACAGGTTAATCTCCGTAAAGGTAGAGATAGAGCTTTCGCCTCCCTGTGCCCAGTTGGAAAGGTATCCCTGGGCAAAATTCAGGGTTCCCAGTCCCCCGTACTTCCAGATCTGCGGTTGAACCTCTATGGGTTTCATCTCCTGCAGTGTGCCCTCAATAACCTGTTTGGCGTTGAGGTACTCTTCGTTCTTTATACTCGTTCCGATTTTCCTGAAATAGACACCGTCATCCACAATAAATTTCAACGAATTTTTTTGGTCTGCCTGTATCCAGATCCCGATGGAATCATACACCTCATTTTTCAGCCAGAATCGCCTGTATTCAATTTCATCGCTCAGCCAGATGCTGGTTGAATCATTGGCGAGGTTTTTAATCCAGAGCTGGAGAGAATCGTCCTCAATATAATCCAGTAAAAGAGCTATGCTGTTTTTTAGTGAATCCGCGGACCCGATCTTGCTGATATCTTTAAGGGGGCTCAAAATCACATCGTTTACTTCAAACAATAATGTATCCTGGAATATTAACCGTGTCGAATCGGTAAATATGATCTGCAAGGTATCTGTTTGTGGAACCCGTAATTCGAGTGACGAGATCGAATCCGGAGAGGTAAAATAGATTGAATCCGTTATCTCCTTTAGAATGGTATCCTGTACCGGGATCCGGGTGGTATCAATCGGCAGGGTCAATGAATCCACTTTCAGTGTATCCTGAACGAAGGGTAAAAAGAGTGTATCGCCCCGTTTTTCTTCCTGTACAGCTTCGGATTGCACAACGTCCGAGGGTTCTTTTAAAAGATCGAACGGATAGGTGCGTAAGAAATTCACAGTCGAACCAATCGGCCCATTTTCAACATACGTGATTAGCCTTCCTATTGCCAGGCGCAGGGAGTCATCGGGAGTGATCCACTGGTCCTTATCACGATACATTTCTTTCAGATAATTCAATGCAAGATCCATTGAATCCGATACGGTGTCCGGTTTTTGATCTATCAGGAGGGTATCCTGTGATCGATAAGAAGGTATGGTATCCTCAACCGGTAAGTTCAGGGCATCCACCTGCCCTGTAAGGGCAAAAAAGCTACCGCAAAACAACAATAACATCACCATTTTTTTCATGATCAACTGGTTTTCCAATAAGTACGTATGTATGCTAACAGAAAAACAACGATTTTCCGATTTTATTCTGTAAATAGTATATTTGTATAATAGTTTCACCCGATGAAAAATCGACACAAAATTTCATTCACAACAAAAAATCTCTACCGTAACATAAAAAGGAGAGACACCTATCCCTTCAAATCCCGGCTTCAGGCTTTTTAACTAATGCAAATATAGTGTCCCAGGACATTATCCTCAGCAAATAAATCATGAAATTTAGCTACAAAGCCAAATAAACATACTCTGTCTTTCTTTAAAACCATGACAAACAAACCTTACAGCGATGAGATTACCCTATTCAGAACCCTATAAGATAAAAATGGTGGAGCAACTGTATCCGAGCACTCGCACCGATCGTGAAACCTGGATAAAGGAGGCGAAATATAACCTTTTCAACCTGAAGAGTGAACAGGTTTTTATTGATCTTCTGACCGACTCGGGAACCGGAGCGATGAGTGATCGTCAATGGTCAGCCTTGATGCTTGGTGATGAGAGCTATGCAGGGGCTTCTTCCTACTATCGGTTGAAGAAGAAGATCAAAGATATCCTTGGATTTGACTATTTCCTGCCCACTCACCAGGGCAGGGCAGCAGAAAATGTGCTCTTTTCGGTACTGGTTAAGGAAGGGGACCTGATCCCCGGGAACACCCATTTTGACACCACCAGGGGGCACATCGAATTCAGGAAGGCTAAGGCTGTGGATTGCACCATTGATGAGGCTTTCAATACATCACTTGATCATCCGTTTAAAGGAAATGTTGATATCCGGAAGCTCGAAAAGGTCTTGCAGGAAAATCCCGTAGAAAAGATCCCTTTCGTCATCATTACCCTCACCTGCAACAGTTCAGGGGGACAACCGGTGAGCATGCAGAACCTGAAAGAGATTCACAGGGTTGCTAAAAAACACGGCACTCTGCTCTTTTACGATGCTGCCCGGTTTGCTGAAAATGCTTATTTTATAAAAACCAGGGAAAAGGAGTACCGGGATAAAACGATAAAGGAGATTGTCGGAGAAATGTTTTCCATAGCTGATGGCATGACCATGAGCAGTAAAAAAGATGCCATTGTCAATATGGGAGGATTCATCGGGTTCCGTGATGAAAAGATATTCCGGGAAGCCACGACTTACAACATCATGTTCGAAGGATTTATCACATACGGCGGCATGAGCGGAAGGGATATGAATGCACTTGCCCAGGGATTGGATGAAGGGACTGAGTTCAATTACCTGGATTCCAGGATAAAACAGGTTGCCTACCTGGGTGAACGATTGAAGGAATTTGGAATCCCTGTACAGGTACCATTTGGCGGTCATGCCATCTTCGTGGATGTAAAACGGTTCCTGGTCAATGTACCCCTGGAGCAATTCCCCGCACAAACGCTTGCCGTGGAGCTTTACCTGGAAGCAGGAGTGCGAAGCGCAGAGATTGGTATCCTGATGGCTGACCGTGATCCCATAACCCGGGAGAACCGCTTTCCCGAAATGGAATTCCTCCGCCTGGCTATCCCAAGGCGGGTGTATACCCGAAATCACATGGACCTGGTTGCAGTAGCAATGAAGAATATTTCCGATCGCAGGGAGAAACTGACCAGGGGGCTGCGAATTGTCTGGGAAGCGCCCATTCTTCGTCA
>CAYZVJ010000032.1:26760-29109 GCA_964481765.1 uncultured Rikenellaceae bacterium
ATGAAAGATCTGACCACTGGGAAAGAGAGCCGGTTAATCCTGAATTTTGCCCTTCCAATGCTGCTTGGCAACGTGTTTCAGCAACTCTACAACATCGTTGACAGCATCATTGTTGGTAATTTCATTGGAAAAGAGGCACTGGCAGCCGTTGGTGCATCCTTTCCCATCATCTTTACCCTGATCTCCCTGATCATTGGAATTGCTTCGGGTACAACCATTGTGATTGCCCAGTATTTCGGTGCCAAAGACCTGGACAGGGTAAAGCGGGCTATTGATACGCTTTATATATTTGTCTTCTTTGCCTCGATCTTTATTACCATTGTGGGTATCACTTTCAGCGAATCGATTTTCCGGTTGCTGCAACTCCCTGAAGAGATCCTGCCACAGGCAAAAAGCTATATAAACGTTTACATGCTCGGAATAATTGCATCCTTTGGTTTTAATGGCACCAGTGCCATCCTGCGGGGTCTGGGTGATTCCAAAACTCCAATGGTCTTTCTGATCATTTCCACTTTTTTTAACATCGGGTTTGACCTGCTGTTTGTCCTGGTTTTCAAATGGGGGATTGTGGGTGTTGCCGTTGCAACCATCATTGCCCAGGGCGGCGCATTCATTACAGCAATCATCTACCTGAACCGTTACCACCAGATCATGCAGTTTTCGCTGGTAAATTTGAAGTTCGACCGGGATATCTTCCGGAAGAGTTTCCGCATCGGATTGCCAACCGGTTTTCAACACACCTTTGTTGCTCTTGGAGGAATGGCCGTACTGGGCATCGTTAACACCTTTGGAACCGATGTCATTGCAGCATATTCCGTGGCCGGAAGGATTGATTCTATTGCCATCCTGCCGGCTATGAATTTCTCTGCCGCCCTTGCCACATTCGTAGGCCAGAACCTGGGAGCCAATAAATCGTCAAGAGTAAAAACCGGTTTCCGTACCACACTATTCATGTCATCCGTGATCGCCATCTCCGTTACGATTGTTGTTTTGCTTTTCAGCCAATTCTTCATGGCGTTATTTACCCCGGATCCGGAGGTCATCCGGATCGGTAAAGAATACCTGGTCATCGTAAGCTCATTTTACCTGATCATATCCGCCCTGTTTATGACCAATGGTGTAATGCGAGGTGCAGGGGATACCCTTATTCCCATGTTCATTACCCTGTTTTCTCTCTGGATCATACGAGTTCCGCTTTCCTATTTCCTGTCACGCAGCATGAGTGAAATGGGAATATGGTGGGCCATACCCATTGGATGGAGTATGGGATTGGTCGTATCTTATTCCTATTACCTGACCGGAAGATGGAAACGAAAGGTCATCGTAAAGCATGAAAAACCGGAGGAAAACGGATTCACAACCGCGGCAGCCAAAACCCGTCCATAATTGAATTTTCCCCTGATTATCTTATCTTTGAACAGGTTATTTCGTTATGCTATAATATTATTTGAAGATGATCAAATCAATGACAGGCTTTGGCCAGGCCGTTTGCGAGCTGCCAAAGAAGAAAATCCACATAGAAATTAAATCCCTGAATAGTAAACAACTGGATATTAACACCAAATTGCCATTGATTTACAGGGAAAAAGAACTGGAAATACGGAACTTAATCGGGAAGTATCTGATCAGGGGAAAGATTGACCTTTCTCTCTTCACCGAAGTAATGGAAGATGAAAATGTGCCGGTTATAAACCATAGTGTTGTGATTAATTACTATAACCAGTTGAAGCAGATTACCGACGAACTGAAGATCGAAAATAATGAGCCTTTGTTGCCCATCATCATGAGATTTCCGGATATCCTTTCCACTGAAAAAAAAGAGCTGGATGAGGAAGAATGGAAAATTGTTAGCAGGGAAATCATTCATGCTGCAGAAAAAGTGAACCAGTTCAGGTTACAGGAAGGTGAATCCCTTGCAACCCATATAAATCAACAGATTGAGCTGATCCTTCACCTTCTTGGAGAAATTGAAAAAATTGAAAAAAACAGGGTAAAAAAGATTGAGGATCGCATCCGGGATAATGTACTGTCAAAACTGGGCCCTGATGAATATGATCAGAACCGGTTTGAACAGGAATTGATCTATTACCTGGAAAAACTTGATTTTTCGGAGGAAAAGGTCAGACTGAAAAACCACTGCAGCTATTTTCTTCAGACCACTCAAAAGAATGAACCGGTAGGTAAAAAACTCGGATTTATTGCACAGGAGATCGGCAGGGAGATCAATACCCTTGGATCGAAAGCAAACGATAACGATATCCAGAAACTGGTCGTTCAGATGAAAGATGCACTGGAAAAGATAAAAGAGCAGGTGTTGAATGTGTTGTGACGATAGTCATACAATAGTCA
>CAYZVJ010000032.1:29209-30272 GCA_964481765.1 uncultured Rikenellaceae bacterium
CCATCAGGAGCCGGGAAAACCACGGTTGTGCATCACCTGCTGAAACAGGATCTGGGGCTGGAGTTTTCGGTTTCAGCCTGCAGCCGGGAAAAAAGGATCGATGAGGTGGACGGAATAGACTACTATTTTATCCCGGTGGAAGTCTTCAAAAACAAGATCAGGAATGATGAATTTGTAGAATGGGAAGAGGTGTATCCGGGACAGTTTTATGGCACCCTGCGATCAGAAATAGAGCGGATCCGGGCAAAGGGGAGCCATGTCATTTTTGATGTTGATGTGATTGGCGGATTGAACCTCAAACGGAAATTCACGGAGGGGTCTCTGGCGGTCTTTATTATGCCTCCATCGATTGAAGTGCTTGAAAAACGGTTGGCCCGAAGATCATCTGACAGCGATGAAAGCATCCGTAAACGAATGGAGAAAGCAAAAAAGGAGATCTCCTATTCCAGCCAGTTTGATGTGGTTATTGTGAATGATGTCCTTGAGACAGCGCTGGAAGAAGCAGCGCAAACCGTTCGGAAATTCTTAACATCAAAGGAATGAAAATCGGACTCTACTTCGGATCGTTTAACCCGATCCATATCGGGCACCTGGCAATTGCCAACTATATGGTCGAATTTACCGATATCGACCAGGTCTGGTTTGTCATCAGTCCGCAGAATCCATTGAAGAAAAGAGACACGCTGCTTGCCGATTATCACCGCCTTGAACTGGTTGAAAAAGCGATACATGACGAACCTAAATTTCAGGCATCCGACATTGAATTCAGACTACCCAAACCATCCTATACCATCGATACCCTGACCTACCTTTCGGAGAAGCATCCGAATCACCGGTTCAAACTGATCATGGGGGAAGATAATCTCAACACACTGCCAAAGTGGAAAAACTTCAGGGAGTTGCTGGATCGGTATCCGATCTATGCCTATCCACGTGAAGGAGGTAATGCTGGTAGTACGGAGGTACTCAAACTATTGGAAAACGCCTCGATTACCCTGGTCAGCGCACCCCGGATAGAGATCTCCTCCAGTTTTATCCGGCAATCCATCCGAAAAAAGAAAGA
>CAYZVJ010000033.1:0-25406 GCA_964481765.1 uncultured Rikenellaceae bacterium
ATGCAAAACTGGCAAAAGAGAAGCTTCTGGAAATGGACCGCCACATTGCAACCCTCTCCACGGAGCAGGAAAAGAAGGAATATATCAACACGATGGAGGATGAACTCTTCAGTGAATTTGAGGATGATCTTAAAAAACTTACCATCAGCCAGGGCAGGTTGCTTATAAAACTGATTGAACGGGAAACGGGTGATACAACCTATAAGTGGCTGAAGGAACTCAAAGGTTCAGTATCTGCTTTCTTCTGGCAGGCCATTGCCCGGATATTCGGTTCGAATCTCAAATGGGAATTTGATGCCCCGGGTGAGGATCGGCTGATTGATGATATCATTCGCATGATCGATGCCGGGATGATCTGATTTGGAAAATTTCCCTTCTTATGGTGATATGCATGGAAAATAATATCCATTTTGAGCTTCTTACTGGAAATTATTTTCTATTTTTGCAAAAAACAAATCCTTAATGGAAAAAATTTTACCCATTCACCTTCAGGAAATAATTTTCAGTTCATCTGATCCGAAAATTTCAAAGCAAGTTTCAAAGCTTGAAAAAAATGGCACGATCAGGAAAATTGCACAACGATTATATTCTTCAAATCTTATCGACCCACCTGGCGAAATAATACAGAGAAACTTGTTCTTGATCCTTGGTAGGCTTTATCCTGGGGCCATTATGAGTCATCGCTCCGCATTTGAGTTTAAGCCAACAGATGCAGGTCAAATTTTTTTGACTTATTCATATACAAAAAAGGTAAATCTTGGAGATATTTCGCTTAGATTTCTTGAAGGACCTAAACCTATAACAGGTGATAATCAAATTTTTGGTGGCTTATATGTATCGCAAAGGGCAAGAGCATTTTTAGAGAATATCCAACCTTCAAAAAATGTAAGCGGGAGTTCAAAGTGTTTAACCATGCCTCAGATAGAAGATAAATTAGAGCAAATAATCAGGGTAAATGGAGAAGAAGAGCTTAACAATGTCCGGGACAGAGCCAGGGAAATTGCTCCTGAATTGAAAATGGAAAAGGAATTTGAAAAGTTGGATAGAATAATCAGTGCTCTATTAACAACTCATTCACCAAAAGTTTTGTCATTCCCTCTCGCCATTGCCAGAGCTTTCGGGTTTCCATACGATCCTGCCAGGATAAAATTATTCGAGAATCTTTTCAGAGATTTAAAGACAAACGAATTTAAAAACAGGCCTGACAGAAATACCACTACGATAGCATTTCGCAATTTTGCTTTTTTTGAAAGCTACTTTTCGAACTATATTGAAGGAACTGTATTTGAAGTAGAAGAAGCGAAGAAAATTGTAGAAACAAATAGACCTTTGCCAGCCAGGAATGAAGATAGCCATGATGTCTTAGGAACTTATAAGATTGTATCTAATAAGGAAGAGATGTCAATCACGCCAGGTTCTGCCGAGGATTTATTGAATATAATCATTTACCGGCATAAAATCTTATTGGGGGCAAGGCCTGACAGAGATCCGGGACTATTAAAGGATGAAAACAATTTTGCAGGCTTAACTGCATTTGTAGATTTCAATTTGGTAAAGGGCACTTTAATGCAATCGTTTAATTTTTATAACGCGCTAGATCATCCATTTGCTAAGGCAGCGTACATAATGTTTGTGGTGAGCGAAGTGCATCCCTTCCTTGATGGCAATGGAAGAATTGCCAGAATCATGATGAACTCAGAATTAGTCAAAGCAGGACAGGCAAAAATAATTATACCTACTGTATATCGTGATGATTACTTAGGTACCCTTAGAAAACTGACAAGGCAGAGTAATCCTCAACCTTTTATTAGAATGCTGCAGCGGGCGCATAAATTCAGCGAAAACATATACGGATACGATTACAATGAAATGTTGGATTATGTGAAGAGATGTAATTCTTTCTCTGAACACACTGAAGCCAAATTGAAAATAATTACCAGGTAACCTTTTCTTCAATACATAATAGGCATAATTCACTCATTTGCTTTATCCTCCTTACAAGGGCATTTGATTTACTTTGTCGGGCTTTGCCCTACGAAGCCCTCCGAAATAAGAAGCCCTCCTTCGTCCCGATAAATCTATACTAAGGAGGGCGAAGTCGGGGTGAGAAGGGTATTACAGCAGTTTCATTATCGCCTTAACTACATTGTCTGCACCATCCCCAACCTGTGCAATCGTAGCGTCCAGCATATAACAGGGTGTGGTTACAACCTTATTTCCTTCATCCACGACCACTTCACCGTGATTGGTTTTTTTATGGGTTGCTCCCAGGTTTTCAACAGCACTGGCTGTACTGGCATCCTGTCCAATGGTTAATTCAACATCTCCCAATACCCTGGCAAGAATAACCGGAGAGATGCAGAGTGCGCCAATCGGTTTTCCGGCATCTCTCATCCCCAGAATGGCATTTTTTACATCCCTGTTTACCGAACACTCCGTACCGTCAAAGGCGAAGGTAGAGAGGTTTTTCGCAGCACCGAAACCTCCCGGGAATATCAGCGCATCAAAGGCTTCCGGTTTGAATTCAGAAAGGGGTTTGATGTTCCCCCGGGCAATCCTCGCCGATTCAACAAGCACATTTCGCGATTCATTCATCTCTTCTCCGGTAAGGTGGTTAATTACATGATGTTGATCAATATCCGGTGCGAAAACCTCGTATGATCCTCCATTCTTAACAATAGCGTAGAGGGTTAAGGTAGCTTCGTGGATCTCTGCTCCATCATATACTCCACATCCGGCAAGTACAACTGCAAATTTCTTCATGTTACTACTATTTTTTCAGGTTTACTATTTACCACACCAAGTTATCGAATTTTTCATAAATTCGGTTAGGATTTTTTCTTTTTTATGCAGCTGAAAGATGAGAACCTTCATAGCGATAAAAATCGATGTTGAGCCGGTAATGGAAGAGGCGATCCGTACCCTGCAGAGAAATATGCAGGGAGAAAGAATAAAGTGGGTCGATATCAGGAATCTACACCTTACCCTCTTTTTTCTGGGGGAAACACCGGATTCCAGGATTGATCCTATCGTGGCAGCGTTACAAGGTGTTATTGATGAATCGGAGCCACTGAGCATAACCCTTTCGGGGATGGGTGTGTTCCGGAATGTCCGGGATCCCAGGGTAATATGGATAGGAATTGATGATAATACCGCATTACTGGAATTGCAATCCGGGATATCGGATATACTGGTTGGTTTTGGTTACCGAAAAGAAAACCGGCCATTCAGGCCTCATCTTACCATCGGCCGTCCCAAAAGTATTCATAACAGGCAAAACCTGATGGAGGAGATTGAAAAGAACAGAAACAAATTCCTGCAGGAACTGGTAGTACGGGAAGTGGTGTATTATGAAAGTATACTGAAGGAGAGGGGCCCCGAATACCGGATTATCGAAGCGTTTCGCCTGAACCGGGATAACCGGTTTTAAATTCCCCTTCCTTTGAGGATTGTGATCAGGGTATAGATCATGATCTTGAAATCAACATAAATGGACATGTTCTCAATATAAATAAGATCATATCTCATCCGTTCTATCATCTCATCCACGTTTTCTGCATATCCGAATTTTACCTGCCCCCATGAGGTAATTCCGGGTTTTACTTTTTGAAGCTGGAGGTATTCGGGAGCTCTCTGCACGATTTTATCAATGAAAAATTTTCGTTCCGGCCGTGGACCAACCAGGGACATCTCTCCTTTCAGGACATTGATGAAGTTGGGGATTTCATCGAACCGGTGTTTGCGCATAAACCTGCCAAATGGTGTAATCCGGTTGTCCTCTTTGCTTGAAAGCTCCGGTCCGTTCTTTTCTGCATTGACCACCATCGTCCTGAATTTATACAGCCTGAATGGTTTGCCGAACCTGCCGATCCGTTCATGACTGTACATCACAGGACCGTTCGAGGTGCATTTTATTCCAATGATCACTAACAAAATCAGGGGGGATAGAATAACCAGACAAAGGATGGAAATCACAATGTCAAGGATTTTTTTTAGTGAATATTGCCAGAACGGAATCAGTTCCGGTGATATTTCCAACAGCGGAGTTCCGTAAAGGGAAGAGATCTTAACCCTTCCGGTGAGCAGATCAAACGTGCTTGGGATTGCTTTGATCCGCACACTGGCTTGTGTCAATCGATTGATGATATTACCAATGGTATCCTGTTCTGTAGATTCGATGGCGATAATCACCTCCTCAATTTTATGCTTTTTGATAAATCCTGTTACATCATCAATCGACCCAAGGTGCTCAATGTAATCGCCTGCCAGGTCCTCAGATTGATGGTTTACGTTAACATAGCCAATTATCCTGTTGCCGGCAGATCTCTTCCGGGCATTCATCTCCTTGATGATCCTGACAGCCCTGCCATTACCTCCGATGATAAGTGTGTTAAAACCGATCAATCCACGCTGTATTTTAGATACGGTCACCGAGGTAAGTATGAGCCGCGGAATAAAGGTCAGAAAAAAATGAACCGTAAAAAGTACCAATAATGATGTATAGTAATCGGTATATGTAACAATGGTATCGTCAAGCAGAAGCACAAAAAAGATGACAACAACTCCAATCAGGGTAATGAAAAAGGTATGCCCAAGATCAATTAACCGTGATTTTCGGAAAATGTTATTATAGAATCCGGTGAAGGCATATAACATGATCCAGAAAAGAGGAATAACGGTTATCCCGATGAAATAATTGATCCCTAATTCTATCGGAACCGGGATACCGAATTTTTCGGATTCAAAATAGATTTTCCTGAAGATGTAAAACAGGGTCCATGAAGTAGCTGCTGATAAAAGATCAAATATCACATACTTGAAAACCTGGAGCTTCTTGTTCATTCAGCTTATGCTGTTAGTTGATTCCCTTTTCAGGATGACTCTGCACCTCAGCTATACATCGAACCATGTACTTCAATAACT
Source organism: uncultured Rikenellaceae bacterium (assembly GCA_964481765.1). Taxonomy (GTDB): domain Bacteria; phylum Bacteroidota; class Bacteroidia; order Bacteroidales; family VadinHA17. The sequence continues at coordinate 4,924 of CAYZVJ010000033.1, forward strand.
GATAATCCGACAGAATATTTTTTGCAGGGACAACTTTTTATGAAGAGAATATTAAACGGCCGGAAAGAAATAGTAGCATCAAACTTTCCTGGTAATTTTTTCCATCAGCTCAAGCAGGATTTTAACAGCAAAATATGCCTCTTCCATATCAACCATTGGCGTACTTTGATTTACTATTGCATCCTTAAAAACAGTTAGTTCTTTTAATCGATCTTCCGGGGGAAGGTTGATTTTATTTACTTTAACTGGAGAGCTTCCCGGTTTCATATCTCCTGCTGGGTGACCACTATATTGTGGATGATTCAGTTGGTACCGGGTGAACAACCCATGAACAAAATCCATAAAAAACCACCCTTCATGGTGGTACACTGTGCAATCCATTCCGGTTGAATCGGAGAATCGATTGGAGGTAAGCGTTACCACGCAACCGTTGTCAAATTCAAGTCGTGCACTGATCATATCCGTAAGATCATGTACCAGTCGTATCCCGGTTGCATTTATCCGTTGAACATTTGATTTGATAAGGTGTAAGGCAAGATCAATATCCCTGACAAGGTCGGCTTTGAGGGATTCTCCATCCACCTCATCCTCAGACGGATCATAATACCTCCTTATTTCCATAAACATCGGTTTTTTCAACAAAGGAATCAATGATTGTAGAACCGGATTCAATCGTTCATGGTTGCTGACCTGGAGAATGACATTTGCTTCCCTTGAAAGCTTATTCAGGTGATTGATCTTTTCGAGGGGCAGTGATACCGGGTAATTTACCAGCAGGTGTTTTGAATGGGTAAGCAGACGGGCAAGTAAATCAAAATAGCGGTCTGTGGGAAGTTCAAAATCAACAGCATCGCAGGAAATAATCAGGGCATCGGGTGTAGTGAACAGGGGAATATTATACCGTTCTGAAATTCGTTTTCCCGTGTCGTAATCAGGATCATAAACTCCCATTAATTCAAATCCCGGAATCTCAGTTATAGCTTTAATGTGTCGTTCCCCTTTGTGACTTGCACCAAAGACTCCGACTCTTACCATTTGTGGCTGATTTTCTGCAAACTTATCGTTTTTTCAAAAAAGAATTTTCTTTTTAATTTGAACTTATTAACGTTTTTGTGTTGATAACATTACTTTTGTGTTGTTGAAATAATAGGGTATGGAAGATACTTTCAGGCATAAAGGATTAAGAAAAAAACTGGTTGACGAAGTCCGCAGTAAAGGGATCCGGGATGAGCGGGTGCTGGATGCACTGAACAAAGTACCACGACATCTTTTTATGGATTCCGGATTCATCAATTTTGCTTACAAAGACCAGGCGTTTCCTATCGGTTCCGGACAAACCATATCTCAACCCTACACGGTAGCCTTTCAGACCGAATTGTTAGTGGTAAAACCACGTGACAAGGTGCTCGAAATTGGGACCGGTTCAGGTTATCAGGCAGCAATCCTTCTGGAGATGGGAGCGAAGGTATACACCATTGAAAGACAAAAAAAATTGTATCTCAAAGCCCAGCAAATGTTACCCAAAATCGGATACAAACCCCAGTTTTTTTATGGTGATGGATATGAAGGTCAACCGGCATACGGTCCCTATGATAAAATATTGATTACAGCAGCAGCTTCGAGTATACCCCAAAAGTTGCTGGAACAACTGAAAATCGGAGGCCGGTTAGTCCTTCCACTGGGAAGCTCCAGGACGCAGGTTATGACACTGGTGGTAAAAGAAGGAGAGGGGCAATACCACAAATCATCCCATGGCTACTTCGTGTTCGTTCCCCTGCTGGAGGGAACAGAGAATAATGGATAATCACCATGATATCTGTTAAAATATTCGTATTCAACCCTTTTCAGGAAAATACCTACCTGTTATATGATCAGAGTGGGGAATGCATTGTGATCGATCCGGGCAATTATTTGCCGGAAGAGAATAAACAACTGTACCAGTTCCTGAAAGAAAAATCGCTGCATCCTGTTCGCCTGGTCAATACGCATGGACACATAGACCATATATTTGGTAATTCCTGGTTCCTGAAGGAATATGGTTTAAAAACCGAGATGCACCGTTCCGATGAACCACTGGTCAAAGGGGCAAAAGAATATGGACAAATCTTTGAAATAGATATGGATACCCCTCCCCCGGTGGGTAACTATCTTAATGAGGGAGACCGGATCGGGTTTGGTAATTCCTCGGTGACCTGTATCCATATCCCCGGGCATTCTCCAGGCAGCCTTGTATTCTACAACAAAGAACAGGCATTTGCCATTGTCGGTGATGTGCTTTTCCAGGGAAGCATCGGGCGGACAGATCTGCCGGGAGGAGATTATACAACATTGATTAATGGCATTTCAGAAAAATTACTGATCCTTGATGATAATGTGGTGGTATATCCCGGACATGGATCGCAAACAACCATTGGCAATGAGAAGAGATTCAATCCATTTTTATCATGAATCCTTCTGTTTATCCGCCGGTGGGCGGATGGTTTAAGAACATATTCTGAGAAGACAAATCACATTTTTTTATCAGAATCTTTCTGCTATTTTTAACCCTTTGCTTATTAACCTTACTATCCATGTCACAAGATCGTTTCGTTAACCGCCATAATGGTCCGGCAAAGAAAGATATTCATGCCATGTTGGAGAAGATTGGAGTTGATTCGCTCGACGAATTGATCGGGAAGACAGTTCCTGAATCCATCTTACTTGAAAAACCGCTGGATCTTCCGGACGGGATCAGCGAGTTTGAATATATCCGGCGCATCAGGAAGATTGCAGCAAAAAACAAACTGTTTAAATCCTACATTGGTATGGGGTATTACGGGACTATCCTGCCTGCCGTAATACAGAGGAACATCCTTGAAAATCCAGCCTGGTATACTTCATATACCCCATATCAGGCGGAGATATCTCAGGGCCGGCTTGAGGCATTGTTGAATTTTCAAACCATGATAACTGACCTAACGGGGATGGAAATCGCCAATGCTTCTCTTCTTGATGAAGCTACGGCAGCTGCTGAAGCCATGATCATGCTTTTTAATACCCGGTCCAGAAGTGCCGTAAAAGAAAACCGGAATACATTTTTTGTTGATGGGAACACCTTTCCGCAAACCCTTGATCTCCTTAAAACACGTTCGGAACCACTGGGGATTGAATTAATGATTGGGAATTTCAGGGAATTCCGGTTCGACACCCCGGTTTTTGGTGTACTGGTTCAATACCCCAATGCAGATGGTGAGATAGTGGATTATGCATCTTTTGCTCAACTGGCTCAGGAGAACGAAACTCCGGTAGTCGTTGTAGCAGACCTTATGAGCCTTGCTATTCTTACACCCCCCGGTGAATGGAATGCCGATGTAGTGGTTGGTTCCACCCAGCGATTTGGTGTTCCTATGGGATACGGGGGACCATACGCTGCCTATTTTGCTACGCGTGAAAAGTACAAGAGGAGTATACCGGGAAGGATTATCGGGGTTTCAATTGATTCGCATGGTAATCACGCGTTGCGAATGGCATTACAAACCAGGGAACAACACATAAAAAGAGAACGAGCCACATCCAACATCTGTACTGCCCAGGCTTTGCTGGCAACAATGGCAGGTATGTATGCCGTATACCATGGACCGGAAGGGATCAGGAAAATTGCGTTTACCATACATCAATCGGCTGGAATATTATCGGATAAATTGAATGAACTCGGGTATAAACAGGTCAATAAGAACTATTTTGATACAGTACAAGTCGAATTGCCCGGAGAACTATCCTTACCTTCTATCAGGGAAACCGCAGAACAAAAAGGGATAAATTTCAGGTATATTAATGATCATAGCTTTGCCATTAGTCTGGATGAAACCGTCGGTGTTGAAGACCTTAATCAGATTATTGAGTTGTTTGCATCGGCAACAAATAAAACATATCACCCCGTAGAAACCATACCCGAATACACCTACTTTGATGCTGCGTTTAAACGCCAGTCAAGATACCTGAAACAGCGGGTGTTTAACACCTACCATTCGGAAACGGAGATGATGAGATATATCAAGAAGCTTGAAAGAAAAGATTTCTCTCTTACTCATTCCATGATTTCGCTGGGGTCCTGCACCATGAAGCTGAATGCCGCTACTGAGATGCTGTCATTAACGTGGCCGGAGTTTGGCAACCTGCATCCGTTTGTTCCGGTTGATCAGGCAGCAGGGTATCATCAGATTTTCAGGGAACTGGAAGATGACCTGAAGGTAATCACCGGGTTTGATGCCATTTCATTCCAGCCAAATTCGGGAGCAGCAGGAGAATATGCGGGACTGATGGTGATCAGGGCGTATCATAAGAGCATTGGAGAAGGGCATAGAAACGTGGTATTGATCCCTGCTTCAGCTCATGGAACGAACCCGGCGAGTGCGGTTATGGCGGGAGCAGAGGTTGTTGTGGTGGAATGTGATGAACAGGGAAATGTTAACATGGAATCACTGAGGGAGAAAGCCGGGGAACATCGTGCTAACCTCTCCGCGTTTATGATTACCTATCCTTCCACGCATGGTGTTTTTGAGGAGCATGTTGCAGAGATGATCAACATTATCCATGAGCATGGCGGACAGGTCTATATGGATGGTGCAAACATGAATGCACAGGTGGGGCTTACCAATCCCGCAATCATTGGAGCAGACGTCTGTCACCTGAACCTTCACAAAACGTTTGCTATTCCACATGGGGGTGGGGGCCCCGGGATGGGACCAATTGGAGTGGCTTCCCATTTATCGGAATTTCTTCCCGGACACCCGGTGGTGAAAACGGGAGGGGAAAAAGGAATTCCTGCAATTGGAGCTGCTCCCTGGGGAAGTGCGGGTATCCTGCCCATTTCACATGCCTATATTAAAATGATGGGAGGAGACGGGCTTACTGAAGCTACACGAATAGCAATCTTAAATGCCAATTACATTGCTGCTTCCCTGAAGGATCATTTTCCAGTAGTATATACCGGTAAAAAGGGTTTCGTTGCCCATGAGATGATTCTTGAGTGCAGGAATTTTAAACAATCAGCGGAAGTTACGGAAGCTGATATTGCCAAACGACTAATGGATTACGGATTTCATGCTCCAACACTCTCCTTCCCGGTTCATGGAACCTTGATGGTCGAGCCGACAGAGAGCGAATCAAAAATGGAGCTGGACCGGTTTATTGAAGCCCTGATGACTATCCATGCAGAGATAATAGAAATCTCAGCAGGCGAGGCAGACCGGGAAGATAATGTTCTGAAAAACGCTCCCCATACCGCTCAGGCAGTCACCAGCGATACATGGGATCATCCTTATGGAAGGGAAAAAGCTGCTTTTCCCCTGAAATGGGTTGGTGACAACAAACTCTGGCCAGCCGTTGGGCGACTGGATGATGCATACGGTGACAGGAATCTTATCTGTACCTGTACAGCACTGTATGAGTAGTGAGGAGAGGAAGCGGTGACAGGAGTGACCACAGCATCATTATCCCGTAAACCACTTCCCTGTTATCGAGTTTGCAAATGTGAAAAGTCGTGTCTATTCCCTAACCTTAAAATGCCTGCCCGACGGTTTACCTGCCGCAGGCATGGCAGGCGGGCACTCGGCAACGGATTTACAAGGAACTGAATGAAAATTATTTATATTATGGATGAGCAGTGCTTATTCTTGCTTCCTTTATTGGCCGTGTGTTAGTGCATCTTCAATAACCAGGGAGAAAAGATCCCCGAGGGTGAGGCCAAACATTTTAACCTGCTTGGGTATAATACTCTCAGCACTCATTCCGGGTATGGTGTTAATCTCCAGGAAAAAAGGTTTTTCTTTGGAGAGAATGTAGTCTATTCTGACTATTCCACGGCAATGCAGCAAAGAATAGATTCGGGATGACAGGTTATGGATCACGTTGGTGGAGTCTTCGGAAATTCTTGCCGGAGTGATTTCGTCAGCCATTTTGGGATCATATTTTGCTTCAAAGTCAAAGAAATCATTCTTTGATACGATCTCAGTTAGTGGAAAGATATACTCCTTTCCTGCCGTTTTCAGCAAGCCACAGGTCACTTCCGCTCCGTCGATAAACTCTTCTATGATGACCTCATCATCCTCCCGGAGTGCTTTGGATATTGCCGACGCCATGTAGTCTGCTTGCAGTACTCGTGATACACCAAAACTGGAGCCACTGTTGTTTGGTTTAACAAAACTGGGATAGCTCACCTCCCCGGATCCAATCCGTTGCATCCAATCTTCACCGGATTGGATCAGGATTGATCTGGCTGTCGGGATGCCGAACTTTTCTAAAAAAAGCTTGCAAACATATTTATTAAACGTAAGTGCGGAAGCAAATGCACCGGAACCGGTATATGGTATTCCAATGATATCAAAATAGCTCTGAAGGGTTCCATCTTCTCCGGGTGTCCCGTGAATTGCGTTGAATACAACATTAAAGTTCAACCGTTGTCCACCCACCATGCAGCTAAAGTCATTTTTATCTATTCTTGCTTCTTCGGTTTTATCCAGCTGAAGCATCCATTTCTTCCCGTGTATCAGGACAATGAATGGATTGTATTTCTTTCTATCCAGGTGCTTTAATACCTCATTTGCACTGTTAATCGATATTTGATATTCGGAAGAATCACCACCGGCGACAATGGCTACATTGATTTTCATTGGGACAATTTTAAAGTAATGATACTGTATGTATTACAATCGACAGTATTTTTCAACATTCCAAATTACAAAAAAAACCACGAAAGGCCTCCCTTCTGAACGGGCAGGTATGATCATGGCAACTTCACATACCCACGATATAATTTCTCCATTTTTCAATAACCGTGTTCATATCTTCTGGCAATACAGCGGTGAATTGCATCCACTTTCCTGATACCGGATGTTTAAATCCCAGGTATTTAGCATGGAGTGCTTGTCTTGGAAGGATTGAAAAGCAATTTTTAACAAATTGTTTGTATTTGGTAAACGTTGTTCCCCGAAGGATTTGGTCTCCGCCATACTCTTCATCGTTGAAAAGCGGGTGTTTGATGTATTGAAAATGGACCCGGATCTGGTGTGTTCTCCCCGTTTCAAGCTTGCATTCCACGAGCGTCACATAACCCAGTCGTTCCAGTACCGTATAGTGTGTGATGGCCGGTTTTCCTTCTTTTTCATCAGGGAAGACATACATTTTCGTACGGTCTCTCGGGTTCCTCCCAACATGTCCTGTAATGGTTCCCGTATCATCCTTCAAATTACCCCAAACCAGGGCGATGTATTTCCGGTCGCTCGTCCGGTCGTAGAATTGTTTTGCCAGCCTGTTGTGTGCCATCTCTGTTTTTGCAACGACCAGTATTCCGGACGTGTTTTTATCGAGCCGGTGTACTAATCCCGCTCTGATCTTCCCCTCCTGGAACAGGGGAATATCTTTCAGGTGGTATGCGAGTGCATTCACCAGGGTTCCGGTATAATTCCCATGTCCCGGATGAACAACAAGGCCTGCCTGTTTATTCAGGACGATGATATCATCATCCTCGTAAATGATTTCCAATGGAATATCTTCCGGAATAATTTCGATCTCCCGCGGAGGATGGGGCAGGAGTATTGAAATTACATCTCCGGGTTTCACTTTGTAACTTGGTCTTGCAGGGTGATCGTTCACCAGGATATTCCCTGCACTGGCTGCTGCCTGGATCCTGGTCCTGGACACATTTTCAAGCCTGTTTGAAAGAAACTTGTCAATCCGTAACAACCCCTGTCCCTTATCAGCAACAATATGGAAATGTTCGTAAAGCTCATTTATCTCCTGGAGATCTTCCATCATGATCTTTTATTGAGACGTGGATTACCGGCTGATAATAAATTTCTTCGCGGCAAACGTGGAATGCTGGTTGTGAACAATAAAAAAATAGAGCCCCGGAGTAAATTCCGAAAGGTCTATTTCGCCCGGGGGTTCAGTGGTTTCAAACAGAGTTCGGCCTTGACTGTCGATGATGGCAAAGCGTGTATTTTTAAATTGCAGGTCTTCCGGAAATTCAATCCGGATATATTGATTTGCCGGATTAGGAAAAAGAGTAAAAACTGGTTCAGCCAGGATTGGTTTCCGGAATGTGATTAACGATTTGCCCATGACCGGTCTGATCATCAGTGCTCCAGGGAATTGTGAATTATACCATATCCCACTTTGCTGGTAGAATAGTCTGTCATTTTTCACACGGTTAAGATCAAACCCGAAGTTTAAAAATGCGTCTGTGATCTGCTGCCATCCAACGTAGAATTTCCCTGATACAAACACTGCTGTATCGAGTATGTAAGTATGGAACCTGTTTAATTCCTTCTCATACAAGGGTTCTTCACTTGACTGGCTATAGAGCACATCACCCGGGTTCCCATTATCATCAGACCATACGGTTAATGTAAAGTACCGCTGGCTTTCATCCTGGTAACTCTGGTTAAAATAGATCTGTATGCCATAAAGTGAATCGGGAATGTAGGCGTTGAACTGGTAAGCGATCCTGGCATTTTCCGCCCCCTGTCCGGTAAAACCATATCCTCCCTCAGCCGAGCCGTCATCGTAGGCAAAATATTCGTTAAAAACCTGGTGATAGACTACCGTATCGTTGTTCTTAATGTCAAAATTATCAGTGATCAGATAAGATCTGACTTCAAAGAGGGCTGAGTCAGTTTGAGTTGAACTGAAGGTGTATATCAGGGTTGTATCGTAATGAATGGTTTCCGCAGGATCAATATTTGCTGCACCGGCTGACAGCGAATAATCAAGTTGTTGATCGTACAGATCGGTTATTTCAAACAGGCGTGTAATATTTCTGACACTGTCATCATGGTTTGTATAGGAGATAGAGACCGAGTTCCCCATTTCAGACAGTGAGGTTGCCTTGAAATGGTCCCATGGCATCGCTTCATGATTCTTCAGCAGGGACCGCATTGGCATGTTCATTGTTACGTCATTGAGTAATGTATCATTTGGATTGCGCCCCTTGTCCAGTTTGATATAATCCAGATGCCAGTGGTCACAATTTCCTACCATTCCCGGAGAACTGGCGTTAACGGATAAACTGGCATAATTCTTAAATCTGAACTTGAACCCTTGTTTCAGGAAGATCGTATCCATTACCGGGATCAGAACCTGCCTGAATTCCCGGAGGGTATCCCCCGGGCTGTTCCAGACCGAATGCCAGACCGAATCTTCCGGAGAGTAAAACTCAAGAACCAGGGAGTCTTTCGGGGAAGGTTCATCTCCAATACCACCCGGTTGATAAAAAAAACTGAGAAAAACAGCGTCTGAAGGAAGATAATCAAGATCGATCGGATGTGATGTTAAATGGTCAGCGATAAACCCAAATGAATTGGCATTTTCATAGATGCGGCCGGTGTGATCAATAGCATCCAGTGTTGCCACTCCAATCGAAACAGGGTTCACTCCATAGGTGTTGTTAATAAACGCATACTGGTCTTCCCAGAGTCCTGGATCGGGGTAAATGATATATTCCGAAAAATCATCAAAAAACGGAAGTTCCAGTGTGTCCTGAAGCTGTTTGCTTTTTGCACCTGCCTCCCGTGTGTATCTTTCATACTGATCCTGTATGATCCCATTGGATGTTAGCCCAATGACCCGTTCCTGTGCATTGATCGCCGGGCTGATGAAGAGAACCAGGAGAATGAAATAGTTAATCGGGAAGAAGGTTTTCATCTAATTCAGGTATTAACACCGATGTGGTATCCGGAACCGGTAGCTTTGCAGAATCGAGTGTAAGCCAGAGGTAGACCGGTGAACCAAGCTGGATCAGGTTTTTTTCATCGAATTCAGGATTCTGTTTCCAGACCATTGCCCGGGTTGAATCTTCCCCGGTCAGCACCGTTTCATCATAGGTGAACGCCCCCAGGTTCAGGGAGGCGTCCAGGATCCTTGATTCTGCCTGTTTGAAAGTCATGAAGATCAGATCAGGGACAATGGTTTTCCTGTCGCTTAATCCTTTTCCAAGCACAAGATCGATGCTCGATGATTTTTCAAGAGAATCTCCTTCCTGGATTTCTTCTCCCTGGTAAAGCTGTTTCAAGACATTATTGATGGCAAGATCCGGGACATAGATCCGTCTTCCCATTTTCAGTCCACTGGTTTCGAGGATTGCATTTGCCTGACGCAGGGTGAGTCCGACAAGGTTTGGCACCTGGACCATTTCAGGATTACTGGCATTAATGGTAAGGAAAATGGTTCGATCTTTTTTAACCATAAAACCGGGCTTTGGGTTCTGTTCAACAACTGTCCCCCGATCAACAATATTGGTATACACCGAATCGATGATTTGATAATCCAGTTTGTTCTCTTTTGCAATTTCTGCGACCTCCTCGGGTGTGAGTGAGTAAAAGTCTGGTACCGGCCTCGCTTGTCCATGATGAGTATAAAGATGAAGGTATAACATGGTTATGAGAATAATTGCCAACGTAATTACCACTGCAAGCCCCAGGTGCTTCAGGAAATATTTACTGATGATAAACCGAAGAAATTCCATAATGTTTTAAGGAATAAAAGATTTCCCGTCAGAAACAATAACGATACAACAAATATAAAATTATCCGGGGAGAAAATAAAGATGGCTGGAGTTACTGCCCGGTTATTGAAAAGGCTGTGCTCTCTGGTTCGGGAAAACCTCCTGACATCGCGCATAAATAATCAGTCAACTTTTTTGCAATTCTCAATTTATTCTGTTAATTGTAAGATTCTTTTAAATCTGCCAACATGAAATCAGTAAAGATTTTATTCTTCCTCTCCCTTTTAATTTGGATATGGAATGTACAGACAGAAGCCCAGGAATACAGGGAACAGATTCCGGCATTGGATGAATACATTCAGGAAGCCATTCAACTCTGGCAACCACCGGGTTTAGCAATCACTGTTGTCAAGGATCAGGAGCTGTTGTTTCAGAAAGGATATGGTACCCGGCTGATCGGGCAGGATCTTCCCGTTAATGAACACACCCTGTTTGTGTGTGCATCCACCACAAAAGCTTTTACAGCTGCTGCTCTGGCCATGCTGGTAGATGAAGGAAAGGTGGATTGGGATGATAAAGTAATCGACCACCTGCCCCATTTCAGGCTTTCTGATCCCTATATAACCAGTGAACTGACCGTCAGGGATCTTCTTACCCACCGAAGCGGGATGGGAAATGCTGATTTCTTGTGGACATTCATGGATATATCACCCGATACCATATTGTATAAAATGAGACAACTTGAACCAGCCTATTCCTTGCGGGCAGGATATATATACCAGAACATTATGTACCTGGCTGCCGGTGAGGTAGTGGAAAAAGCCAGCGGTATTCCGTGGGGTACCTTCCTGAAAGAACGCATTTACGAGCCTTTGGGTATGAACGAGACCTTTGCTTTTAAGAGCCAGACTGCAGGGCAGGATAATAAATCGGAAGCGCATGAATGGATCAAGGGTGAAATCATCCGGATTGAACAATCGGAGGCAGATAGTATTGGTCCGGCAGGATCAATGTGGTCAAGTGTATCGGATATGTCAAAGTGGATCCGATTTCTTCTGGATAGCGCCAGGATAAATGGTCAAACCCTTATTCAACCTGATTCTTATTCTGAATTATTTACACCGCAACATCTGATCCCGGCTCAATCTTTTTATCCCTCCCGTCTTCTTACCAGACCGCATTGGACAAGTTATGGCCTGGGTTGGTTCCAGCACGATTACAGGGGGAAAATGATTCAATTCCATACCGGAAGCCTGTCAGGGATGGTCGCTATTGCTGGCATGATCCCCGAAGAGGGTATCGGGGTTTATATTATGGCCAATCTTGATCATGTTGAGATACGTCATGCCCTGATGTACGCAGTTTTTGACCTGCTTCTTGAGGGTGAAATCACCCGTGACTGGAGCAGGGAGCTGAAAGCTTTGTATGATCGAATAGCTGCTGAAAGTGCAGTAGCCAAACCCAAAAGGATTGAAAATACAACACCTGCTGCAGAGATTGGTAAGAATCTGGGAATTTATACAAACCCGATTTACGGGAAAGTGACGTTGTCTGAAGTGGACGGAACGTATCGATTAAATGTAAACGATAAATTATTGGGTAGCCTGGAACATTGGAACTACGATACCTACCTGGTAACGTTTGATAAAAAAACCTACGGGGAGAGATTTATAACCTTTACTTATAATCCGTCAGGTAAGGTAAAAGCCCTGGAGTTGATGGGAAGGGAATTTCAGTACCTTCCTCAGGGTGATGAATAGATGATCCTGCAAACTAAACTTTATGCCTGGGTTCATCAGAAACAGAGGCTTTTCTCCTCCCTTTTCTTCTGCGGTTTGCCAGGACCTTCCTGCCGCTAACGGACGACATCCGCTCACGAAATCCGTGCTTGTTTTTCCTCTTTCTTCTGGAGGGTTGAAATGTTCTTTTCATCCTGTTCCTGTTTCAGTCAAAAAATGAGATTGCAAAACTAATGTTTTTTTCCGGATTCCAAAAGAATGATCTGTTTTATTCGGGCCATTCATTTGCAGGCAGATAGATGATTTTTTTGGTTTCAAAATAGGGCTCATAAAAAAAATCAGTAATAGTAAACAGGCTGACCCTATCTCGATACTGCTTTAACTCGTCCGTTATATCTCCGCCTTTCAGGCAGATCAACCCGTTACAGAATGAATGCCTGCTCGCTTCGTTAATAAGCATCGAAACCCATGGAATCATGGTTTGGAGTGAGGTAACAGCACGGCAAACAATAAAATCATATTTCTCATTAATCTCCTCTATCCTTGTTTGTAACACCGTGGTATTTGATAAACCGAGATCAGATGTTATTGATTTTACTGCAATGACCTTTTTACCAATTGAGTCAGCCAGGTAAAAATCGACTTCCGGGAAGAAAATAGCCAGTGGTACACCAGGGAATCCTCCACCGGTGCCCGCATCCAGGATCTTTGTTCCCGGCTCGAAAGGAAAAACTTTAGCAATCGCCAACGAATGAAGTACATGATGCAAATACAAATTCTGTAAATCACGCCTGGAGATCAGGTTTATCCGTTCGTTCCAGTAAGAATACAGGTTCCTGAGTGCCTTAAACTGATCTATCGCTGTTTTGGAAAGATCAGGAAAATATTTATGAAGTAACTCCATGGTATCTGGATTCCCCTGCAGAACATTCAGATCTTTACTTCCGGATTATTCAGGATGTTGAACAGGAGTTCTCTGGCCCGGAAGAGTTGTGCTTTTACCGTACCAATTGGAAGATCCAGTTCCTGCGCAATCTCTTCGTAGGAATACTCTTTGAAGTAGCGTAATTCGATCAGTCTACGGTATCGGGGCTTTAATTTGGTTACCACCGTATGCATCAGGTTCACCTTTTGCTTTTTTATTAGATCCTCTTCGGGATCCAGGGTGCCCGATTGGATACTATTGGAAACACTTTCCTGATCCTCGTGATTCTGATCGAGGGATATTAGATTTCCCCTTTTTTTGCGTATGAAGTCGATACAATTATTGGAAGCGATCTTAAATAACCAGGTACTGAATGCATAGGTTGGTGTATACTGGTCAAGGTTTTTAAATGCCTTCCCAAAGGCTTCTATGGTTAAGTCCTCAGCATCACTGGGATTATTTACCATCTTCAGCAACATATAATAAATGGCATCACGGTATTTTCCCAGAAGTTCAGCATACGCTTTTTGATCTCCTTTACGGGCCAGATGAACCAGTTGGAGATCATATTGTGCTTTTTCAGACAGGTTAGGATTTACTTCCATGAAGGCCGTTGTTCCATTGACAGGTTTGTAATAAAAATCCCGAGATTCAGGAATGGTGATAAAATGTCAAAGATAAGCGAATATAATAATAAATGCCTTTCCTCCAATTTGATTAATGCATATTTGTAAACAGTCAACTGGCAAATCCACCGGAAAACGAATGCTCCCAGAATCCAGGGCAGCAGGGTGTTTGTCGCTATCAGATACACAAAGGTTGCGTAAAAGAATTCGCGGCTGATCACCTCACCTCCCAACAGGATTTTGTGTTTTTTCTTATAATACAATCCTGTGGTAAGATGCCTTTTTTTCTGTTTTACCCATTCAATAAAACTGGTTTTTGGTACAGACCGGATGTGGCTTTGTTTTAAATATTCTGTTTTTGTTTTGTCCTTTCGTGCAAGCATATTGACTAAAAGATCGTCATCGCCGGAGACCAGATTGAAATGGGATGAAAATCCCCTGTTTTTGAAAAAGAAAGATTTCCTGTACGCCAGATTCCTCCCTACACCCATATAGGGAATTCCTGCCATGGCAAAGCCCAGGAATTGCATTGCAATAAACGTGGTCTCATAACGAATGTATTTGTTCAAAAGGCCTTTCTCTTGCCTGTACCCGCCATATCCCAGGACAATATCGGTATTCTTTGTAAAATTTTTCTGCATGGCCGATAACCATCCCGTCGATTCAGCATAGCAATCGGCGTCGGTGAACAGGAGCCATTCATGACTGGCTGCTTTTATTCCGATAAGCAGGGCAAATTTTTTGGAGTGTTTGAATTTTGGGTCCTTCTTTATGGTGGATACCTTCAGGTGGCTGTATCTCTCCTGGAACTCCTCCAGGATGTTTTGTGTATCATCCTCCGAACAGTCATTCACAACAATCACTTCATATTCCGGATAATCCTGGGTTAATATTGAGGGCAGGAATTGCCTGAGATTATTCGCCTCGTTCTTTGCACAGATGATTACAGATACCGGTGAAGATGCCGCTTTTTTTGTTCCAGGTTTTGCAAATCCCGGTCTTGAATAAAAAAACAGGTAATAAAACAGTTGAATTGCCAGGCAAAGGATGAATATACCCAGTGTAACATGTTGAAACGAGAACAGACTGATAACGGTTAAACTCATCCGCGGAGATTTTGAGCGCAATTTTATCAAACATTTCGGTGTTACACAAACAAACGATTAACAAGTCGAAAAATTTTATTCACAATCCGTATCTTTATTCCGAAAAGAGGAATCATGAAATTCGAAGTACTCCGGAAAGATCCTAAATCGGAAGCCCGGACAGGTGTTCTGGAAACGGATCACGGCAGGATTGAAACACCGGTCTTCATGCCCGTTGGTACTGGAGGCACAGTAAAAGGGGTGCTTCAACGCGATCTTGAAGAAGAGATCAATGCACAGATTATTTTAGGGAATACCTATCACCTTTACCTGAGACCCGGAACCGGTATCATTGAAGGAGCCGGCGGACTGCATAAATTCATCTCCTGGTCCAGGCCCATTCTCACCGATAGCGGAGGATACCAGGTCTTCTCCCTGGCTGATAACCGCAAACTCAGTCGGGAGGGTGCTGCCTTTAAATCGCACATTGACGGGTCAGCTCATTTTTTTACGCCGGAACATGTGGTAACAATCCAGAAGCTGATCGGAGCGGACATCACAATGGCATTCGATGAGTGTACTCCATATCCCTGCACTGTTCGGGATGCCGGGAAATCGATGCAATTAACGCACTTGTGGCTTGCCAGGGGGATTAAAGCTTTTGATGCAACAGAACCCCTCTATGGGCATGAACAGGTTTTCTTTCCAATCGTACAGGGGAGTATCTATCCGGATCTCCGCAAAGAGTCTGCTGAGAAGATTGCATCCTGTAACCGGGAAGGAAATGCCATAGGGGGTTTGTCGGTGGGCGAACCGGAAGAGCAGATGTATGAAATGACCGACATTGTCAACCGCATCCTGCCGGAAGATAAACCCAGGTATTTAATGGGTGTCGGTACACCGGGTAATATTCTGGAATCAATCAGTCTTGGAGTCGATATGTTCGACTGCGTTATACCTACACGAAATGGAAGAAATGGTATGCTCTACACCCAGCACGGGATCATGAATATGAAAAACCGTCAGTGGAAAGATGATCATACACCAATTGATCCCGGTGGACCTTCCCATGTAAGCAGACAATATTCCAAAGCCTATATCCGTCATTTATTTGTGTCAGGGGAGTTGCTTGGAGCACAGATTGCCACGATTCATAATTTAAGTTTCTATCTTTGGCTGATGAAAGAAGCCCGGAAAAAAATTGCAGATGGAGAATTCTCTGCATGGAAGGATCAGATGATTACTAACGTGATGAACAGGATATAATGGACCTGAAACTACGGATCGTTGATTATTACATTATCAGGAAATTCCTGGGGACGTTTGTCTATGCACTGGTGCTTATTATCTCGATCGCCGTGATCTTTGATTTTGCCGAAAAACTTGATGACTTCATTGAAAAGGAGGCTCCTATGCGAGCCATACTGTTCGATTATTATTTAAATTTCATTCCCTATTTTGCTGTGCTCTTCAGTCCGCTGTTTACCTTCATTACGGTCATTTTCTTTACCTCTAAGATGGCCTATAACACGGAGATTATCGCACTGCTCAGTAATGGTATGAGCTTTAACCGCCTGCTCTGGCCTTACTTTCTGAGCGCCCTTCTGATCGCAATTTTTACCTTCACCCTGAACAATTTCGTAATACCCCATGCCAACAAAGAACGATTGGAATTTGAGGAACTCTATTACAGGAACAATCCGGTCCGGTACACCGACCGGGATATACACATGCAAATCCTCCCCAATGTCTATATCTACATGGAGAGTTATAGCAACTTACAGGATGTGGGTTACAAATTCTCCCTGGAAGAGTTTAATGATAGCGGTCAGTTGAAAAGTAAAATGATGGCTGATTACATCAAGTGGGATACCGCGCTGAGCAAGTGGTCTGTCCGCAATTACTACATTCGCACAATCGATGGGATTGAGGAGACCATTGAGAAAGGAAGACGCCTGGATACCACCCTGACCATTTTCCCGTCTGATTTTGCACGGAGGGAGAATATCAAATCAACGATGAACATGCATGAGCTGAACCGGTTTATCAGTCAGCAGAAACTGCAGGGAGCCGATAATGTGGAAGTATATATGATCGAACGATACAGCCGGTATGCAATGCCCTTCTCAACATTCATTCTGACACTGATCGGTCTGACCTTATCGTCAAGAAAAGCCAAAGAAGGTATTGGTGCCCAGATCGGTGCGGGGATCTTCCTGAGCTTCTCCTATATATTCTTTATGCAGTTCAGTGCCCAGTTTGCCATTAACGGGAGCATCCCTGCATTGCTTGCTGTATGGATCCCCAATATCCTCTATTCCATCATTGCCGTTTTTCTCTTTGTCATAGCCCCAAAATGAATTTAGTCAAATAAATTTTTATAAATTGATATGATTTTGTAATGTTGTATGCTTTTTTCGACCCTACAGCGGAAGATTTCGATGTTAATCGCTGATTACTAAACAAATACCCTAAGAAATGCCACTAAAAAGCAAAATTAAAGAGTTGCATGAAAGGCGCGAACAGGTCCTGAAAGGTGGAGGAGATAAAGCCATCGAAAAGCAGGTCGCAATGGGTAAGCTGACCGCCCGTGAACGGATTATTTCCCTTCTTGATGAAGATTCCTTTAATGAGTATGATCTTTTCGTTGAGCATGAAGCCCGTGATTTTGATATGGATAAGAAAACGCTCCATGGTGATGGTGTGATAATCGGTACAGGAACCATCTATGGTGCACCGATCTGCGTTTTTGCACAGGATTTTACAGTTGCCGGCGGATCCCTCGGGCTGATGCACTCGAGAAAGATAACAAAGATCATGGACCATGCCCTTAAAATGCGTGTTCCATTGATCGGTATCAACGATTCCGGTGGCGCCAGAATACAGGAAGGAGTGAACTCCCTGGCAGGCTATGGGGAGATTTTTTTCAGGAATACCCTGAACTCCGGTGTAATTCCTCAATTATCAGTTATCCTGGGACCCTGTGCCGGCGGAGCAGTCTATTCCCCTGCTCTGACCGACTTTGTCTTCGTAGTTGACAAGATCTCAAAGATGTTCATCACCGGTCCTGAGGTGATCAAGACAGTCCTTGGTGAAGAGATCTCGATGGAAGATCTGGGAGGGGCCAGGGTACATAGTGAAATTTCAGGGAATGCCCATTTTTATGCGAAGAGTGAGCAGGAGTGTTTCGAGCAGATCAAGAAGCTGATTACCTTCATCCCCTGGAATAATGCACAGAAAGCGAAAGCCTTTGAACCGAAAGAGCCGAATGAGCGATTTAAGATCGAGAATATTGTTCCCGGCGATCCAACCCTGCCATACGATGTGAGAAACGTGATCAGGGCTATTGTTGATGATTCCGATTTTTTCGAGATCCAGGAGTTCTGGGCAACAAACATCGTCATTGGATTCGGGAGAATCGGAGGCCCTACCATTGGCTTTGTTGCTAATCAGCCACTGGTCCTTGCCGGTGTTCTTGATGTGGACTCTTCCGATAAGGCAGCACGCTTTATCCGCTTCTGTGATGCATTCAATATTCCCATCGTTACCCTTGTCGATCTGCCAGGATACCTTCCCGGCGTAGACCAGGAACATGCAGGCGTGATCCGGCATGGGGCGAAAGTACTCTATGCATACAGCGAAGCCACCGTGCCAAAAATCACAGTTATCCTCCGGAAAGCTTATGGCGGGGGATACATTGCTATGAATTCGCGACACCTGCGTGCCGACTTCGTTTTTTCATGGCCGGGTGCTGAAATAGCCGTGATGGGTCCCGAAGGGGCAGCCAACATTATTTTCAGGAGAGAGATCAATGAAGCTGAAGACCCGGAGAAGGTCAGGGCACAAAAGGTGAAGGAGTATAAGGATAAATTTGCCAATCCATACGTTGCTGCTGCAAAAGGCTATATCGACTCGGTGATTGAACCGGCAGAAACCAGAACCCTCCTGCTGCATGCCATCGAGGTGTCTGATAATAAAGCCGTGGCCGGCCCAAAAAAGAAACACGGAATTCCTCCTTTCTAAAATCTACGCATCATGATTGAAAAGAAATCGAAAACGCCAAAAAAGGAGGTCAGTTTCTTAAATATTGACGGGACATACTATAAAACAAGGCTGACGGGAAAGTTTATGAATAGAACCGTTTGGGATAAGCCGGATGATAATAAATTGTTCTCCTTTATTCCCGGAACGATCAATAAAGTGTTTGTGGAAAAAGGTCAGAAAGTGAAGAAGGGAGAAAAAGTGGTGATCCTGGAAGCGATGAAGATGCAGAATAAAATCCTGATCTCCAGGGATGGCGTCATTAAACGGGTTTATGTAAAAGAGGGACAAATCCTTCCGAAAGGAGGACTGATCCTTGAACTGAAATAATGCTTTCTATAGTGTGCCCTGCCAGATGAAATACGCTGAAGGGATCCCTTTCAACGGAACTGCTTTCTCAAAGATGCCATAAACCGCCGACCCGCTCCCTGATAATGAACTGTATAAGGCACCGGACCGGTAAAGTGCCTCCTTCAGCTTACCGATCTCCGGATAGTCATTGACAATATGTTCTTCAAAGTCATTCCAAATGGCTTGTTTCCACTCATGGATGGGCAGTTTAATGGATTCAAATAGCTGTTTACCCGATTCTTCAGGAGTTGCCTTTGTATAGGCTTCCGAGGTGTTAATGTGTATCCCGGGGTGAACAACAACAACGTGATATCCCGAGAGAATGGGTTCTGCCGGTGCCAGGTTGTTTCCTCTTCCGGTGGCAAAGGCAGGTTGGTTCCTTATAAAGAAGGGACAATCACTTCCCAGTGTACCTGCCATCTCTTCCATTTCGTGTGGTTTCATTCCAAGATCAAATGCGACGGATAACATGCGTATCATGAAAGCCCCGTTAGAAGAACCGCCACCCAACCCCGCTCCGGGAGGGATGACTTTGTGCAGATGGATTTGTAAGGATGGTATAGGATATTTCTTTTTTACCAGATGACAGGCTTTAACGCATAAATTTTTTTCAACAGGATCGGAAAGAACGATCCCGGTGTTTTCAAAACTGAAAACGGAATGGTCAGGAGGGGTGGCTACTGGTATAAACTCAAGTATATCACACATTCCAATGGGATAAAAAAGGCTTTCCAGATCGTGAAACCCGTCGGGCCGTTTGCGGATGATGTTTAATCCGATGTTGATTTTTGCATTTGGAAATTCCAGCATACCTGATGATCCTAAACAGGTGTAAAATTATAAATCCTAAGCAGAATCGCTATTTGATTGTTCCACTTTTTTTTGTACTTTTTAGAGGAGTCATTCGGTGGAAATGTCCAATAAAAATTTGTTAACAATTGCACTTATTTTTAAACATGATGTTTATAAAAAGATCTTTTTTGACACACCCAATTTCATACCTTTGAATCCTCAAAAATAGTGAATTATGGCATTGAAAGAATTATCCAAAAAAAACCACAGGATTGATCAGGTTAACATTGATATCGGGAAGGTCCCTCCACAGGCAATTGAACTTGAAGAAGCAGTATTGGGGGCCATTATGCTGGAGAAGGATGCTGTCATATCCGTGCTGGATATTTTGCAACCCCTGAGCTTTTATAAAGAGGCACACCAGAAAATATACCGCGCCATTGT
>CAYZVJ010000033.1:25506-30181 GCA_964481765.1 uncultured Rikenellaceae bacterium
TGCAACCCCTGAGCTTTTATAAAGAGGCACACCAGAAAATATACCGCGCCATTGTAGACCTTTCATCCAACCAGAAACCAATTGATATTCTTACCGTTACTGAGGAGCTCAGGTCGAAAAAGGAGCTGGAGGAAGTGGGTGGCCCGTTCTATATTACACAGCTTACCAGCAGGGTGGCTTCTGCCGCACACATCGAATACCATGCACGGATCGTTGCCCAAAAGTTCATCCAGAGGGAATTGATCCGGGTTTCAACAGATATCCAGAGCAGGGCATACGACGATAGCATTGATGTGGATGACCTGCTTGATATGTCAGAACAGGAACTCTTTGAGATAGCGGAAGGAAACATAAAAAGGGAAACTGCCAGGATAAATGTTTTGATGCAGATGGCCATTGAGCAGATTGAAGAGGCAAGCAAAAGGGAAGACAGCCTCAGCGGAGTCCCCTCCGGCTATACCAAACTGGACCGGATCACTTCCGGCTGGCAAAAGTCAGACCTCATCATTGTTGCTGCACGGCCATCCATGGGTAAAACGGCGTTCGCTCTCTCCATGGCACGGAATATTTCGGTGGAACACAATAAACCGGTTGCCGTATTCTCACTTGAAATGTCTTCTCTCCAACTGGTTAACCGGCTGATTGTTAGTGAAACGGAATTGCCTTCAAACCGGATCAGAAATGGAAATCTCGATGAGAAGGAGTGGAAACAACTGGATGCAAAGATCAAAAGCCTGGTTGAAGCACCGCTGTTTATCGATGATACACCGGCCATTTCCATTTTTGAACTGAGAGCCAAATGCAGGAGGTTGAAACTGCAATACAACGTTGAACTGATCATCGTCGATTACCTTCAGCTGATGTCAGGCCCTGTCGAAGCCAGGGGAAACAGGGAACAGGAGGTTAGCAATATCTCACGGTCACTCAAAGCCATCGCCAAAGAACTGAATATTCCGATTATTGCCATCTCCCAGTTAAACCGGTCGGTTGAAATGAGATCGGGTAGCAAGAGGCCCCAATTGTCCGACCTGCGGGAATCGGGCGCTATCGAACAGGATGCCGATATGGTGATATTTATCCACAGGCCTGAAAAATATGGGATAACCGAAGATGCAGATGGAAATTCAACCGTCGGGTTGGCGGAAATCATCGTTGCCAAACACAGGAATGGCCCGGTGGGGGATATCCAACTGCGGTTCCGGGATGAGACAGCCAAGTTTGTGGAACTGGATGATATGGAGATCGATTACCTGAAGGGTGATGCCAGCCAGAAAACCTTTACCATTGGTTCGAGGATGAATAATGAGGGAGGTGGTGACAAGCAACCGTTCTGAATCCAGGGCAGGTACCGGTATCACAGGATCTCTTTCAGCTCAAGCAGCGATTTTACCTGATAGGTTGGTCCCGATTGAAATTCTTCTCCTGTGGGACTAAAAAATACCTGGTCCATACCAATACTCATCGCTCCTTCAATATCCACCTGGTAATTGTCACCGATCATCAGACATTCGCCTGGTTTTGATTGAATGATTTCCAGCGTGTAATAGAAAAATTCCGGATTGGGTTTCAGGTACCCCGCCATTTCTGAAGTGATTATGTTGGAAAAAAAATCGGTCAGTCCTGCATTCTGCAGTTTGGTAAATTGAACCTCGTTGAATCCGTTTGTTACAATATGAAGGGTGTATTTTGGCTGAAGATATTCCAGGATCTCCCGGGAAAAGGGAATTAATCTGGTTTTCTCCGGACTGAGAGCTATATATTGCTGATCAATTTTTTCTGCCAGCGATTTATCATCGATCCCGAATTCCAGCAATGTGAGATAAAACCGCATCCACCGTAAGACCTCTTTCTCTATCTTTCCTTCCCTGTACTGACCCCATAACCGGTTATTGAATTTGTGGTACACTTCTTCAAACTTCCTGAAGTCAGAATCCAGTACAGAAAGGTTGTAATCGTTAAAAATATCGGCAAATGCTTCTTTTGAATTTCCTTCAAAATCCCACAAGGTACCATCCAGATCGAAGAGAATATGCCTGTACTTCTTCATAATAATTAGCAAACTGCAAAGATAGAAGATTTTGAAACGGGATTAATGTCGAAAAAGATTAATTTTGGCGCTGAATGAACTTTACGAAATTTAACTTTTCAAAAGAGATCTCACAGGGCATTGAAGCCATGGGATTTCGGGAACCGACAGCCATTCAGATAGAGGCTATCCCTGCCATTCTCAATGGCAGGGACCTTATCGGTTGTGCCCAGACAGGAACCGGCAAAACAGCCGCCTATATATTGCCTCTGCTGGAAAAGATGATATACCTGCAAAGGCAGACAAAGGCAATCACCACCCTTGTCATTGCGCCCACACGGGAGCTGGCACTCCAGATTGACCAGCATTTTGAAGGTTTTTCCTATTATGTCCCGGTTAGTTCTATTCCTGTTTATGGTGGGGGAGATGGAACAGCCTGGGATGTTCAGAAATCTGCCATGCTGAAAGGTGCAGATGTTGTGATTGCTACCCCGGGCAGACTTATCACCCACTTAAAGCTTGGTTATCTCTCCCTGAACCAGGTTAAATTCCTGGTGTTGGACGAGGCTGACAGGATGCTTGATATGGGCTTCTATGATGACATAGTCCAGATTATCGAATACCTTCCCGAACAGCGGCAAAACCTTCTCTTTTCTGCCACCATGCCACCGGAGATCAGGCAGTTGGCTAAAAAGATACTGATCGATCCGGTGGAGATAAATATATCCCTCGCCAAGCCGGCGGAAGGGATTTTGCAAACAATCTACCGGGTAGAAAATCCATTGAAGACAAAATTGATCGTGAACCTGTTGTCTGGAAAAGATGTGCCCAGTATCCTGATCTTTTGTTCTACAAAAAATAGTGTTAAAATCCTTGAGAAAGAGTTGACCAAACTTGGATTCTCTGTCAGGGCAATTCACTCGGACCTGGTTCAGAAGGAGCGGGAAAAAGTGCTCCTGGAATTTAAAAACCGGAAGATCCAGATCCTGGTGGCAACCGATGTCATCTCCCGGGGTATCGATATTGAAAATATCGACCTGATCATTAATTATGATTCTCCCAGGGATGCAGAAGATTATGTACACCGGGTGGGAAGAACAGCACGTGCACAGGCAACCGGGGTCGCCATCACACTGGTCTCGAGGGATGAGGTGAAAATCATTTCCCGCATTGAAAAACTGATCGGATATACCATCTTCAGAAGTCCCCTGCCCCCGGAAATCAGCAGATCCTGATTGTTGCTGCAGTTGCAAAAGGTATCGTCTTCAAACGTAATCCATCCCGGTTGCCGGGAAACCACCCGGCCTGGTGGAAAACCTGATGGAAAATATGTTCGGAAAGAAAAAAATCCTGATTACCTTTGTTTGTCTTCGGAATGATTGTGTAAATTGAACTGGTATGGAAATTATCTACCTGGTTATAGGAATTGGCATTGGTGGGACCCTTGGCTGGCTTATCGTAAGATCCCGTTCATCCGGCGCCCGGGAAGTGTCGGAAGAGAAAATCAGGAATTTCACCGAACTGTTGAACAATACACATAATGAGCTGGAGATTAAAGAAGGTGAGATCATCGAATTGAATAGAAGCCTTTCAGCTAAAGAGGCTGACCACCGGAACCTTCAGGAGAAACTGGATCAGCAAAAAACGGAAATTGAGAAAATCCAGGAGCGGTTTCAGGCTGAGTTTAAAAACCTGGCGAATGAGATCTTCGATGAGAAATCAAAAAAATTTACCGAACATAACCGGGTTAAACTCGATGAAATACTGAAACCCCTCAATGAGAAAATAAAAGACTTTGAGAAAAAAGTGGAGGAGACCTATGATAAGGAAGCACAACAGCGATTCTCATTGAAAGAGGAGGTCAAGAGGCTGGCTGAACTGAACCAGCAGGTCAGCAGGGAAGCAAGCAATCTGACCAAAGCACTGAAAGGAGACTCGAAAGCACGGGGTAACTGGGGAGAGATGATCCTGGAAAATATTCTTGAAAAATCGGGCCTCGAAAAAGACCGTGAGTATTTTATCCAACCTTCGTTCACCGATGATTCGGGCAAACGATTGCAACCCGATGTGGTAGTCGCTTATCCGGGAAACAGAAGCGTTGTTATCGATTCAAAAGTCTCCCTGAATGCATATGAAAAGTTTGTGGCAGCAGAAACCGATGAGATGAAAGAAGCGGCTAAGAAAGACCATCTCCAATCAGTCCGTAACCATATCCGGGAATTGAGTGAAAAGAACTACCAGGACATCCATAACCTGAAAAGCCTCGATTTCGTGATGATGTTTCTGCCGGTTGAACCTGCCTATTATCTCGCTGTTCAGAGCGATACAAGTTTATGGACATTTGCCTACGAAAAGCGGATATTGCTGATCAGCCCAACCAACCTGATCGCTGCACTGAGAATGGTCGAAAGCATGTGGCAGCAGGAATATCAGAATAAAAACGTGCTGGAAATAGCCCGGCAAAGCGGTGCCCTGTATGATAAATTTGAAGGACTGGTCACTGACCTGCTCGATGTGGGCAGAAAACTCGATTCAGCAAAGGTCAGCTATGAGAGTTCGATGAAAAAACTGTCAGAAGGAAAAGGAAACCTGGTGAGCAGGGTGGAGCAGATCAAGAAACTGGGTGCGAAAACTCAAAAAACCCTTCCC
>CAYZVJ010000034.1:0-28642 GCA_964481765.1 uncultured Rikenellaceae bacterium
CCGCCTGCGAATTTACGCTGATTTTCAACAAACAGAAACTTTTTATATATAAAATAGTGGATTCCCGTCGTGCAAACTGAACCGATTAACTTACCTGCTTCCTCAACAGCCATGCTTTGATCAATTGCCTGTAAATGCGTGCAATAATAAACATCATCACCAATGTAAATATAATGGAGGCACCGGATGGGATATCGAACCGATACGATATGAACAATCCTGCAAAACAACCCAACAGGGCAATTAATATTGAAACAAAAATTATATTTCTGAAACTTCGTGTAAAAAGGTTGGCAATAGTCTGGGGAATGGTCAGCAAAGAAATGATCAGGATAATCCCCATCACCCTGATGTTTAAGACAATGGTAAGAGCTACAAGTCCGAGCAAAATGTAATTGACCAATTGAACGGGTGCCCGGTAGGTTCTGGCATATTCCGGATCAAAGGAAACATAAAGGATTGTTTTGAAAAAGGCTAAAAAGAAGAGCACCATGATGACGTTCAGGATCAACATCATATAGAGATCCATGTTGGTAACGGTAAGGATACTCCCAAACAGGTAGCTCATCAGGTTTGGTGCATATCCGGGTGTAATGAAGATAAAGATGATTCCAATGGCCATTCCAAAGGACCACCACATCCCGATCACCGAATCCTCCCTGATATCGGCTTTTTTTGTAACAAGCTCAATTCCCAGGGCGGTGAGCACGGCAAAAACGGCTGCTCCAAGAATCGGATTTATGCCAAGGAAATAGCCAATGCCAATGCCGCCGAAAGAAGCATGCGTAATTCCACCACTTAAAAATACAATTCGCTTTGAAACAATATAGGTCCCGATGATCCCACAGGATACGCTGGTAAAGATGGCTGCAAGCATTGCTTTCAGAAGAAACTGGTACCGGAATATTTCAAAAAGGGCATCCATACATCTTAGTTTTGATGTTTCTTAAGTACAGTATGAGGAACGTCTCCGTGTGTAATCAACTGAATAGGACAATTGTAAGCTGCCAGCTGTTTTTCCGTTATAACATTGGACTCATGATAATGAAAATTTCTGTTCACACAGGCAATGGTCTTGATGTAATAGGAAATGATCCCGATATCATGAGATACTATAATGATGGCCATCCTTTCGTTCAACTCCCGCAACATTTCATAGAGTTCACCTTCAAATTTATTATCGACATAAGTACCTGGCTCATCAAGGATCAGCAGGTCGGGGGATGATATAATTGCCCTGCACAGCAAAACCCGTTGTAACTGTCCTCCGGATAATTCTCCAAGGTGTTTCTTCCAGAGCCCTTCCAGACCTGTCTCAACCAGAAGTTCATGGGCGAGTTCTTTTTCAGCTTTTGTATATTTTGAAACGATACCTTTCCGGTTCATCAATCCCGAAAGGACCACATCACAGACAGATATTGGAAACTTACGATCCATTGCAAAGGATTGGGGCAGATAACCAATAGTGCTCATTTTATCCAATCCTTCCCGGTAATAGGTGATCTCTCCTTTAATGGGCTTAAGTAAACCGAGGATAATTTTCAGTAACGTGGTTTTACCCCCTCCATTCGGTCCGATAATTCCGATAAAATCTTTTTCATAGATAGAAAAATTAACATGCTTAAGGATGATCTCGTCATCATACCCTGCGGATAATCCTTTCAATTCAATCAACTTTTTCACCGTTTCCACGTTTTAATAATCAATCATTATCCTGAAAAGAGTGAACAAGGGCGTTCACGATTTGTAGCACTGAAGCTTTCCAATCCTCATCCAGCGGATTAATCCGGACGATTTTCCCATCCAGTTCATCAGCAACAGCCCGGGCATTATCCATATCGAATTGTTCCTGTACAAAAACTATGTTCATGTTCTCTTTTTTCGCATGGTCAATTAATTCCATCAAGTAACCGGGAGATGGTTCTTTCCCTTCCCATTCAATGGCAACCTGTTCAATTCCATAATCTGCTGCAAGGTAGGTCAGGGCAGGGTGAAAGATGATGAATGATCGTCCCTCGAAATCTTTTAACATCAGCTCAATTGTCAGATCCAATGAATCCAGGTCTTTCCTGAAACGGATGTAATTTGCACGAAAAAATTCTTCGTGGTCAGGGTCGATCTCCACCATTGCCCGGTAGATGTTTTCCGCTATGATCTTTACCCTTTTTGGAGATACCCAGGTATGTGGATCCACTCCACCCGGGTGGCCATGATCCGTGAGTACAAAATCATCTCCCCGGATCAGTTCGATCCCCTGAGAAAGATCGAATAGTACCATTTCAGGATTTGAAGCTGAGATCTTATCCATCCAGGAATACTCGAATCCGATATGGCCGGTCATGAAGTAGGCAACTGACTTCTCTAATCGTGTAATCTGTTGTGGTACAGGCTCATAACTCGCCGGATTTGCACCTGGAGGAATCAGAACATTCACTTTATACAATTCTCCTGCAATCTGTTCGATGAAATATTTCTGTGGAAGGATACTTACAGAGAGGAGCCCTTTGTCAAGTTCGGGTTCATTCCGGCTGCATGCAACAAATAAAACGAAGATTAATGTATAGAGAACAATGCGACGCATCCAATTTAGAATTTATGTAAATAGCAAAATTACCAGAAATTCCCGGAAATAATAATCATTCATCCAGGAAAATCACTCTGTATAATTGGTTCTTTGGAAATGTTTACCTAAACCTGTAATTTAGGATTTTTGATACACCTGGCAGATGATAAACAGGATCGAATGAGCCAGTTGACAAATCCATTAAAACAACACTTGTAAAGCAGGCATAATCACATGAGTCATTTGTCAGAAGAGAAACTCAAATCGCTACAAGAGTTTATTGGTCAGAAGATGGACATAAGCAAGTTCATTCATACCACTCCTTCCCGTAAATTTGCGGAAGAGATCATCACAAATGGTTTTAAATTTGAGAATCATCTGATGCACACCACGGATCAGGTTTCCGGGTTCGATCTGGTAGAGTTGAATTATTTTATACTGATCCGGAGGAGTTACGGACACTTTATCGTAGTAATAGAAATTTCCGATGAATTGATCATTGAATTCACCAAACGGTTACAATCATTCAACTTTCATTTTTCCGAGGCATTAAGCAAATATCCACCCGATTATAACGAGGATGAGAATCCGGTATATACTTTACCTGAGCAGTTTGTCAAGGGATATTTTGATCAACAGACGTTGGAGAAAAGGTATAACCCTGTATTTGATCCCCATTTCCGGTCACCCCGGTTTGAAGAAAACATGAAGCGGTTAACATCTCAGAGTCCTCCTTCAAAATAGAAACCTATGAAAAGAAACACAATAGTCCGGGTTGCAGTTGTTCAGGCTGCCCCGGTTTTATTCAACAAAAAAGCGACAATTGGCAGAACCCTTGAATGGATAGAGCGAGCTTACAATGATGGGGCCAAGCTGGTGATGTTTCCTGAAGCATTTATTCCGGCATATCCCAGAGAATTATCCTTTGGATGCAAGGTAGGGAGTCGTTCTGATGAAGGAAGGGAGGTTTGGCTGGCATTTTTTAATAATGCTGTTGAAATCCCGGGGCCGGAGGTCAAGGCTCTGCAGGAAGCATCCCGGAAATACGGGGTTTATTTGTCAATCGGGGTGGTTGAGAAGGAATCTGGCACACTCTATTGTTCTCAGCTCATGTTCAGCCCTGAAGGCAAACTTTTGGGCAAACACAGGAAGATTAAACCTACTGCTTCTGAACGCATTATCTGGGGAGAAGGAGATGGTACAACACTGACTACCTACGAAACTGAAATTGGAAAAATCGGTGGATTGATCTGTTGGGAAAATTATATGCCCCTGGCACGGGTTGCCATGTATCAAAAGGGTGTACAGATCTATCTGGCTCCAACTGCGGACCAACGTCAAACCTGGCAAATCACCCTGCAGCACATTGCCATAGAAGGAGGATGTTATGTTTTGGGATGCAATCAGTATGTTACCATGAGTATGTATCCTGAGCATATAAGGTCACTTGAAAAACTGGAGGGAAGTAACGAAGTAATAAGCCATGGAGGAAGTGTTATAGTAGATCCTTTTGGAGTGATTGTAAGTGGACCGTTATGGGATAAAGAAGGCTTGCTTGTTGCAGATCTGGATCCGAAATGCATAATTAAAAGAAAAATGGATCTTGATGTAGTCGGCCATTATTCAAGGCCGGATATTTTTGAATTTCGCGCAATCGGTCAACCTGAGACGGTCGCCAACGGAAAAAGTTCATGATAACTTACAGGTCACATATTGTCCCTCTCCTGTCCATCAAACCAGGTTTTAAACTGCGACACTTTTTCACGGCTCACAATAATTTCTTTTTCAAATTCCTGGTCCATTCGTACCTTAAGCCTGCTATTAGAATACATGATTACATCCGCAACCGCATTTATATTCACGATAAACGACCGGCTAACACGAAAGAACCGTTCCGGATCGAGGAGAGATTCCAGTTCTTCAAGTTTATAATCGATGATAAATCGTTTGCCCTGGTTTGTCAACATAAAGATGGTCCTTCCTTCGGCATAGAAAAGCGAAATATTATTTGTGGTTACAGACCGGATATGTTCACCCACTTTCACCATAAACCGTGTCTTATGATTTTTTTGAAGCTGCGAGAGAGCCTGGCTGAGTTCCTCAAACTGTATCCGGTGTTTTACCGTTGGTAAACTCTCCCGGAAGCTTTCCAGTTTTGTCATGCTTCGATACAGGTCTTCATAAGAGATGGGCTTGAGCAGGTAATCTATGCTATTCACCTTGAATGCATCGATGGCATACTCGTTAAAGGCAGTGGTAAATATTACCGGGCTATTTACCTGTGTTCTTCTGAAAATTTCAAAACTTATTCCATCAGCAAGCTGGATATCAAGGAATATCAAATCTACCATATTGTCTACGTTCTCGAGCCAGCGGACTGTTTTTTCTACCGTATCGAACCTTCCGCAGATCTGGATATCGGGGTCATACTGTTTGAGGAGTCGTTCGAGCTTTTCAGCTGCCGGAGTTTCATCTTCAACGATAATAACTTTCATGAGATTGAACTGTAAGTTTATATTTCTTCTTCCATTATTTCCAGAAGTGGAATATCGATTTCCAGATTGCCCTTCTTCCCGGATAGTTCTATCGGTTGATTGGAATAAAAACGATAGGCTCTGACCACATTCATATCGAAGAGATCTTTTGAGTGATCCGGTTTAAGTCGATCATTTTGCCGATATGAGAAGAGAATGGATTTGTTTTCTCTTGAGCGAATGCTCAGCACAAGGGGTAACACAGCAGTAATGATACTATTTCTAACAGCATACTCTGAAAAGTCCTGCAATGATCCCGGCACCATTTTCTTTGTCTCAACCTCGCTTATAGCATCCAATTTCAGGTGAATATTATCCTCGTATTTTACATTCATAATTTGAATAAAATTTTTTGTCGCCTCAATTTCATCTTTTACATCCACGAGCTCATTCTTTTTACTTTCAAGTTTGTATCGGTAAAAGCCGGACAATTGCGAGATGAATTTCTCAGCAGATAGAGGATCTTTATGAATCAATGAGATCAGGGATTCCAGGCTTTCATAGAGGAACTGTGGATTGATCTCATTCTTAAAAGACTCCAATTCAAACTCAAGATTCTCACGGATTGCATTCTCTTTTGACAACATAACAACGTTTTGCTGGTTCAGATAATAAACGCTGAAATATGCCATTGTATATAGGATTGCTGAGAGAATAAAAATGATATTAAACGTCAGATATTCTGTGAGAAAGGAGCTATAACCCACCAGGATGTAGAAATAGAATGCAACGATTGCCGAAGTAATCAAAGCGCCATAGATCATGCTAATCCCCACCTGGATGATGATACGCAGGTTCTCCTTTCGATCCATCGAATAAAACCGGTTCAGAAGAAGGATGATTATTCTGAGTCCCTCCATCAGCAGGTAGGTCAGAATGATGATCAGGAATGCTTCATAACTGAAGAAATCTTCGGTAATCTGGTAAAGGCTATCAAACAGGGTCAGGATAAAGACGTAGGCCATGATCCCATATACCGGTGGTACCAACAGTCTAAATAACGGATTATGAATAAATAACTTACCCTTCATTACATTGATTGATTACCGGAAGCCTGACGGTGAAATAATCATCCTTGTTAATGGTCATTTCTTTGGATGAATAGAATTGAAACCGCTTTTTAATGTTTTCCAATCCTATTTTCAGCGATGCAGCTCCGGATGGATTTCGTACCAGGTTATTCTTGATGGTGATAAAAAATGGTTTTCCGATGTAATTGTTTCTAACGGTTATATAATCCTCCTGCTCCTGAATGATCTCAACGTGCAGTGGAACGTCTTCTGAAATGGTATTGTGCTTGATCGCATTCTCAACCAGCATTTGCAAGCTAAGTGGTGGAATCCAGGTCTCCATGACCTCTTTTTTCAAATCGTGGGAAAACTGATAGGCATTTTCAAATCTTACCCGGAGCAAAAAGTTATAGGCTTCCAGGAATTCCAGTTCATCTTTCAATTTCACCAGGTTCGATTCCTTATTGGCAAATACGTATTGGTAGGTTTGAGCCAATCTTCGAATAAATTCTTCTGTAAGCCGTATGTCCCTGAAAACCAATGAAGAGATGGTATTCAACGAATTGAACAGATAGTGAGGTGTTAGCTGGCTGCGGAGGGCATCAAACTGCAACCTGAGCTGATCTCTTTTCAGCCTGACTGATTCGATCTGCACTACGGTATATTGATGATAGGAATAGAGCAGAAAATCACCCACTGTGTAGACGAACGTAATGAAAAAAGCAAGAATACTTAATTTCAGAACACCATCCGGATAGTTTGCAGAGAGTTCACTTATGGAGGGAATGAGTTGTGCTACCAGGCTGATAAGATAAATCAGCGATAATCCAACGGGGATGGTGATCAGATTATTGAAGAGCAAGCCCAACAGGAATCGTTTCAACATGCTTCTCTTCCAGGGCAGGATTTTATGAAGCCATGTACTGCACAAAACGAGGAGGAGACCAACTATATTTACGACGAAGACGCTCAAAACCGCATAACCTGCCACCTCATAATAATCAGGCAGGGTCCCGGTTTCACTATAGATCAGGTAAGCAAAAAAAAGAAAAGCCAGCGGAGTACTGATGATTATGCTTCTTACGTACCTGTTCATGGCGCGGATGGATAAATAAAAACCGGAAGAACAAAGTTACTTAAATCCGCAGAATCAGTAAAATCTTCCGGTTATTATAATAAAAGAAAGTGTTATCGTTACTTATTATATATTTTATCCATTACTCTCCTGTACTCACTATCTGAAGAGATTGTCCGGGCCGTTTCGGAGTAAGCATTTTTTATCATCTCGTTATCCATATCTGCTTTTTCGGCAAGTTTTACCAGGACTGAAGCCTTTTCCGAGCTTGAGGAAATCCTGGCTACACTTTCCAGGATCATGATTTGTGTCCGGGTTTCAAGGTCAAGGTTACCAATCAGGTCTCTCAATACCTGCCCATGTTCTGTACTGCTGCTGATCGTATTGACCGATTCGAAGAAAACAGTCATCACCTTTTCATCCTGTTCACCCAGCCACTGTATTGAAGACCGCAAAACAGAGCCCTTTTCGCTATTTGAATCAATCTGCTTTGTGGTAATGAAGATGCCGATCAGGCAGGCTTTATTCTGAGGTTGTGCATTTAACAGTTTTCGCAACACGTTGCCCTTTTCCGAATTGCTTGAAATACTATTCACCACTCCGAAATATCCCAGGATGACCTCTTTTTCGGTCAGGCGGATATCGTCCATACTGCGCAGGACAGATCCTTTTTCGGTTGATGAACTAACCCGCTTCAGGTTATCAAACAGGACCACCAGGACATCATCTTCGAGATCCTGATTCTCTGTCAGCTTTCTCAGGGTACTTCCGATTTCAGAGTTGCTGGACATACTTTTAATCACTCCAAAGTAAGCATCCGTCATGTTGAGATGGTTAAAATTCAGGTGTTCAATGGATCGCAACACCGATCCCTTTTCACTGTTAGACGTCATTCTGGTGGCGGTATACAGTGCCGAGACATATTGCTGGTCGGTCAGGTCATGGTTCCTTATTGCATTTCGCAAAACGCTTCCAATTTCGCTGTTTGAGGAGAGTCTGGAAACTCCCTTGAAGTAGGCTCCGGCAACCCTGTCATCATTCAAAAAACGATCACTGAATTTCCGGTATATACTCCCCCGCTCACTATTTGAGCTAATGGAAGTTGCTATTTCGATAGCAATCTTGCTCAGTTCTTCATTCGAGAGCTCACCAATCGTTAACAAGACCTGAAAATAGATTCCTTTAACATGATTGCTTCTGATCTGATCGATCTCTTCCAGGACACGATTTGTTCCACTCCCGGTATACATTCTTCTGGCTCTTCCCTCAGCGTCAATCCCGGTCATTCGGATTACATCCAGCAATACATCCTCAAGCCATTCTTTTCCAGCGGGTTCATACGGAAGTTCATTTCTTCCTTCAAAGTATTCATACTGTAAATTCCCCCGGATATCACTGTCAATTTTTATTGCCCTTCTGTTGCCAAAGGTTGTCTTTGTGATGGATAGATAACCTCCCGGAGAGATGCTTTCAATGGATCTGTCGTCATCAGCAACCCTAATCTTGCCCCTGTATTTAAATGCATATGTCGATACACCATCGGATGCTTTAAAACTGTGAACTCCATTGATGTTTATTGATGAGATCACTGTCGTATCCTGTTGAAGCAGCAGGGAGTAACTTTTTGCTCCGATGGTTGCTGCCGGGGAAAGAAACAGCAATGCAAGAATGATCACTGTTATTCCTGCTTTTTTTCCTTCTGTTTTCATGATGATTTTTGTTTGATCAGCCAATGCGATACAGTTTCACATGAACAAAAATCGATCAATATATACAAGAAAAAAAACAAAAATACATGAACCGTCAGATTCATGTACTCAATTGTGAAATGGATGTATCAGAGCAGGATTTTAATCGAGCAATTCGGCTAATTTTGCCCGAAGGTCATCTCCCCGAAGGTTTTTATCAATAATCACCCCTTCCCTGTCAAGCAGGAAGTTGGCGGGGATTCCCCTGACAGCATACAATTTAGCCGGTTCACAATCCCAGTATTTAAGGTCAGATACGTGTGTCCAGGTCAATTGATCATCTTCGATTGCTTTCAACCATTTATCCCTGGCATCCGGCTGATCAAGCGAAACACCCAGCACATCAAATCCTTTCTCATGATAGTCCTGCCAGACAGCAACTACATTAGGATTTTCCCGTCTGCATGGACCACACCAGGCTGCCCAGAAGTCAATCAACAGAATCTTACCGAATAAAGATGAAAGGGTTACCGGATTGCCATCGGGATCATTCAGGGTGAAATCAGGTGCCGGTTGTCCTATTGCAACGGTTTTCATGATCTCTGCATACTCTCTCAGTTCACCCACAGCAGGGACAACACTCAATGACTCGTCAAATGCGTCGAGGTATGATTCCAGCTCTTCTCCCTCCATATAATAAACCAGGCCCCTCAGAATCATTGGTGCAATAAATGACGATGTATTCTCTTTCACATAAGCCCTTTGGAACGCCATGGCTTGTTCATAGATATCATCCATAGCAGCTTCCAGTTTACTGGCTGTTTCCTGATCACCTGCTTCCCTTGCTTCGTTCATTTTATCGTACAGTGGCCGCATGTTCTCATAAATTTTGTTCATCTCTTCCTGATAAGCGGTATACTCATCCTGGGTATCTGAACCGTTTATCTCTGCCCTATAAAGCGTATCGGTATGTCCTGTAATGGTTATATCCGAGTTCTCGAGGAAGAACCCGAGTTTTCCTCGTTTTCCCTCCATGCTCAGGTACCACATTTCCGGGAATTCAACCATACCGGTTAATGTAAAGCTTCCTTCAACCAGATCAGCCGAATCCTTCATGATCCATTCTCCGGTTTCTCTCTTTTCAAGATAGATTTTCCCTTCAGCATCTCCCTCCAATGTCCCGGTAACGGTATAGTGGGGTTCAGTAGTACATGAGATGGCTAACAGTACAGAAGCAACAGCAAAAAATAATTTTCTCATTCCTGCAATTTTTAGTGAATAAATAAGTCGACAAACATATAAAAAACACCGGTAAAAATGAAATCAGAGTGCAATTTGAGGAATAATAACGATTCTTTTTTAATGATTATAGGCATCCAACAGATCGTTTGCTGCTGAAAAGGGACTGATGTTTCTCTTCAGGACATTCTCCTCGTAGCTGGAAAGGATATCCCGGATTTTCTTGTGGTTATAGAAATCATGTTTCAACCGCTCATCAATGGTTTCATACATCCAGTATTTTGCCTGTTCCTGGCGTTTCATCTGGAAGTATCCGTTCTTCCCGGTAAGGTCACAATACTCATGGATTGTATCGAGGATTTCGGGAATGCCTTCGTGTGTCAGGGCAGAACAGGTTAATACTGTAGGAGTCCATGCAGAGCCGGCAGGTGGGAACAGGTGCAGGGCATTCTGGTATTCTCTTTTTGCCTGCTCAGCCAATTTTTTATTTGTTCCATCCGCTTTTGTAATCGCAATGGCGTCTGCCATTTCCATAATACCCCGTTTAATACCCTGCAGTTCATCACCGGCACCGGCAAGCATCAGTAACAGAAAAAAGTCGACCATTGAATGTACAGCAACTTCCGATTGTCCGACACCCACGGTTTCAATAAAAATGACATCAAATCCTGCCGATTCACAAAGAATAATGCTTTCTCTGGTTTTCCTGGCAACACCACCAAGGGATCCTGCAGAAGGTGACGGTCTAATAAAGGCATCCGGATCAGCGGAGAGTTCCTCCATCCTGGTTTTGTCGCCCAGGATACTTCCTTTTGACCGGCTACTGCTGGGGTCAATGGCCAACACAGCCAGTTTATTCCCTCGTCCGGTAACGCGTCTGCCCATCGATTCAATGAAGGTACTTTTACCAACACCCGGAACACCGGTAATTCCTATACGGATCGACTTTCCACTGAAGGGCAGGCATTTCTCAATGATTTCCCTGGCCAGGATCTGATGTTCGGGCAAACTGCTTTCAATCAATGTGATAGCCTGACTAAGAACAATTCTGTTGCCCTCCCGGATACCGGTGAAATAGTCCTCCGGTGACAGGTTTTTCTTTCGCAGTTTTTTGAATTTTTCCACCGCATCGTTACTCAGGGAAGGAGGTTTATCCACACCATCAGTCAGATGCAATGCACTTTTGGTCTTTTTAACCATATTAACGACTTTGCAACTACGAAATTACTTTTTCTATTGAAGCATAGAACAAATCAGTCGTTCGAAGAAGTTACTTCCACATCACCGGTAACCCGAAGGATCACCGTTGAGTTTCTCGGATCATTGGTGATGATGGTAATGGTTTTATTCTGTTTTCCACGTCTTGTTCCGGCACTAAACGTAGCTTTAATGGAGCTGGATTGTCCCGGCGGGATAATTTTTTCTTTCGGGATCACTGCTGTACATCCACAACTCGAAGAGATCTTTCTCAGGACAAGATTGCTTTTCCCCGTATTGATAAACTGGAACTCGTGGGAAACTGAAGTTTTCTGGGCTATTTTTCCAAAATCGAAGGTTTTTGTATCAAACTGGATCGAAGGTGCCTGCTTTAGCTCATCCTCGCTTAAACCGGTAAAATCTTCTTCAATCGTTGCAGAGATAGTCAGCAGGTTGTTCTTAGAAGCCTCCTCATTCAGCAAGACACTCACACGATCAATTACAAATCCCCAATCATTCTTCTTCCCTGCATCATATGTTGCCTCGATGACTCCTTTTTCATTGGGTTGAATCTGTTCAGGTATGGTTTTCAGGGAAAGGTGGGCGGGAACTCTTTCAAAAGTAACCGACAGGGGTTGGTCTGAAACGTTGACCATTTCCATCAATATGGTTTTTTGCTGTCCCTCCTTCACTTTAATAAATGCAAGGTGATTGGACTTAAACCTCATCCCTCCGATGATATAGGGGTAATCATCCTCTATTGTTCTGGGTCTTGGAATAACATCACCCATTATTCTGAGAACAACATTGGGTTGTTCAGCATTTGAAAAGACATTCACACTTTTATTGAATGTGCCGGGTCTGTTTCTGGGATTATAGGTTGCTTTCACAAATCCTTTTCCACCCGGTACTATCGGTTCTTTCGACCATTCAGGGGAAGTACAGCCACACGATGGAACTACGCGGTTAATAATCAGCGGGACACTTCCTGTATTGGTAAAAACAAATGTACAGGTTGCCGGTCCATCGCTCTCTTCAATCTTACCAAAATCGTGCTGCACCTTATCAAATGACAATGATGCATTCTTTTGCTGGGAGAACAGGACTCCTGAATTCCCCATTATTATCAAAGAAACCAATCCTATAATAACTCGCTTCATAATGTTTGCTATTTATTGATCACTAATTTTAACGGATCAAAATTAATAAAGTTTGCAATTTATAAATAATTTTACACTGATAAATGGATTTTATTCTATCTTTAAATGTCAGGAAATTCAGGCAATCCATTAAAACCGGATCTCAAGCTGAGGATATTAAGTGTAGACATGTAATGAGGATCGGCCACGTCAAATACATCTTCTGTTTAGGATTTTTCTTATTGTTGGTAGGAAATAAGGCTGTTGGACAATTTTACAATGGTCTTCAAATGGATTTTGGGAAAAACCGGGTTCAATACTGGGATTTTTATTGGTCATACTACCGGTTTGAGAAATTTGATACCTACTTCAATGAGTATGGGAGAGAATTAGCTGAATACACTGCCACGTATGCAGAGAAGCGGATCATCGAGCTGGAAGATTATTTTGATTACTATTTGGACAAGCGATTGATCTTCATTATCTACAACAAGCTTTCCGACTTCAAACAGAGCAATATAGGCCTTATTGCAGGCAATGAGGAGTTCAACACGGGAGGTGTAACAAAAATCATCAAGAACAAGGTGATTTTATATTTCGAGGGAGATCATAAAAAATTTGAACAGCAGATCAGTTCTGCAATTGCTGAGGTACTTATCTACGAAATGTTGTACAGTGGTGATGTGAAGGACAGGGTGGCAAACTCCACGTTAATTAACCTTCCGGACTGGTACTATAAGGGCTTGATATCCTATCTTTCCAATCCCTGGGATTATGAAGTTGAAAACCGGATCAAGGATGGGATTCTTTCAGGAAAGTATAAACGGTTCAACCGGTTAACCGGTGAAGAGGCAGTCTATGCCGGGCACTCGTTCTGGAAATACCTGGCAGATGAGTATGGTGAAGCGATCATTCCAAATATCATTTATCTGACAAGAATAAACAAGAATGTAAACAATGGATTCCTGTATGTTTTGGGCTATAAAATCAAGGACCTTTCGAGAGAATGGCTTGCCTATTATCGGGATATGTATAAGGATGCAAATGAAAACAGGGATATGCCGGAAGGTCCACCTGTCCTTGAAAAGCCCAAAAAATCAAGGGTTTATAAGGAGATAAAGATCAGTCCGGATGGCCGGTATATAGCCTATTCAACCAATGAATCGGGGCAATACAAAATATGGCTCTATGACGAATTGACGGGCAAGCATAAGAAGATCTATAAAAAAGCGCCTAAGATTGATCAGATTACTGATTATTCTTATCCGATCATCGCGTGGCACCCCTCCGGGCAACTCCTTGCTTTCATTTCAGAAGAAAAAGGAGGTATTGTGCAGTATCTCTACCGGTTATCCACTCGTGAGATTGAACGAAAAAATCTCTTGTATTTCGACAAGATCCTCGATTTTTCGTACTCCCATGACGGAACACTCTTTGTCTTTTCCGCCGTAAAGGAAGGCATAACTGATCTGTTCGTTCACAACATTGCTTCAGGCACAAATGAGCAGATCACCCGGGATCTGGCTGATGATTTCAATCCCCGGTTTATCCATAACTCCGAAGCGATAATTTTCAGTTCAAACAGGCTTAATGATACCCTTGATTTTGATCGGGATCTGTCTGAAAAATTCGGACTAACCTTCGATCTCTTTATGTATAATTATAAAAACAGGTCACCCTATCTTACCCGTCTGAGAGAGGGCAAATACATTGATAAGCTGCAGCCGGCTGAAATAAAATATAACAACTTCCTTTACCTGAACGATCAGAATGGCATTCTGAACCGTTATGTTGCTAAATTTGACAGTGCCATCAGTTACATCGACACTACAACACATTACCGTTACTTTGCCGAATCCTATCCGCTAACCAACTATGAACGAAATATCCTGGAACAGGATTATTCTCAGGATCCGGGAACCTATGGTGAGATTATCTATTCGAACGGAAGGTATTACATATACAAAGACCAGCTTCTTAACGATCCGGAATTGATTTCTCAACCCTTGAAAAACACTGCATTCCGAAAGTTCAGGACACGTGAGCTTCACGAAGCAGATAGTATTGAGCAAATCCGTCAACAGTTGATCCGGGAGGACAAACTGAGAAGGGATACACTAACCAAACCGCTTTATGCATACTTTGAAAAAGATGAATTGATCGATATCAACAATTACATTTTCGAGGAGGAAAAAAAGAATTACTACAACCAGCTTCTCCTGAAAGAGTATAGTGACATTGATCTTGATACGGGGGAATTGGAGCTGCCAAATATCAGAATTTATGAAACCGCTTTCTATACCAATTATTTTGCATCGCAGGTTGATTTCAGTTTCCTGAATAATTCCTATCAAACCTTTACCGGCGGGTCGGTTTACTATAATCCAGGATTAAATATGCTGTTCAAAGTTGGCACGAATGATCTGTTTGAGGATTACAAGATCACCGGAGGTTTCCGTTTTGCCGGTAATTTTGACAGTAATGAATACCTGATCAGTGTTGAAAGCCTGAAAGGGAGATACGATAAACAATTGATTTTTCACCGTCAGGCATTCAATGCTGCTACAGAATCCTCCTTAAACAAAGTACACTCCAATGAACTTTATTTTTCACTTCGGTATCCGCTGAACCAGGTCAAGGCTTTGAAAGGGACCGTCCAGATCCGGAGAGACAGGAATGTATATCTGGCTACTTCAACCAAGACACTCAATGAGAAGAATGATTACAGGACCTGGGCAGGGCTGAAACTGGAATATATTTTTGACAATACACGCTACAAGGGGCTTAATATTTACAACGGTACCCGGTATAAGATCTTCGGTGAATTTTATTACCAGCTGGAGCAGAGAAAATCAGATCTTTTTGTGTTGGGAGCGGATATCCGGCATTACCAGAAAATACATCGTGACCTGATCTGGGCTAACCGTTTTGCTGCCAGCACATCATTCGGCCACAGCAAATTGATCTATTACCTGGGAAGTGTCGATAACTGGATCTATTATCTGAACAAGAAGTACAGGGATAATCCCTTTGATAAGTCCATTCCGGTTGACGCCAGCCAGAACTATGCTTTTCAGACCCTGGCAACCAACATGCGGGGATTCATTCAAAACATCCGTAATGGGAACAATTTTGTACTGATAAACAGTGAGATCCGGTGGCCTGTGATCCGCTATTTTGCCAATCATCCGATCGGTTCTAACTTTCTCTCAAACTTCCAGATTGTTGGTTTTGCAGATGTTGGTACAGCCTGGAGCGGTACCCATCCATGGGCAGGCTCGAATGCTTATGACAGGGAGGAGATAAAGAATGGTCCGATAACGGTCACCATCAAGACAAACCGGGATCCCTTTGTATATGGTTTTGGTTGCGGGTTGAGGAGTCAGCTTTTCGGATATTTTATCCGGGCTGACTGGGCATGGGGAATCGAAAGTGATGTTCTTCTGCCCCGCATCTTCTACCTCTCTTTGAACCTCGATTTTTAATGCAACCCGTTTGAGTTTTATCGTATGGCTTCGGGCTGGATAAATCCCATAAAACACACCCAACGAAATGATCACAACGCAAACCATTAAAACCCTTGCCAGGAAATACCAGAAAGAGATCATCCGGATCAGGAGACACATTCACATGTATCCTGAGTTGTCGTTCCAGGAGTGGAAAACATCAGAATTCATTGCCGGGGAGTTGAGAACCATGAATATCCCGTTTCAATCTGGAATTGCCGGAACCGGAATCATTGGTACGATCGAAGGGAACAATCCTGAAAGTAAGGTTATTGCGTTGCGAGCCGAGCTGGATGCTCTTCCCATTTCAGAAGCGAACCGGGTGAACTACCGGTCGAAAAATAACGGGGTGATGCATGCATGCGGTCATGATGTACATGTCTCCTGCCTGTTGGGCAGTGCCATGATAATAAACGAAATCCGGAATGAGTTTGATGGAACCGTTCTGCTGGTTTTTCAGCCGGGTGAAGAGCTCATTCCCGGTGGTGCAAAACGAATGCTTGACGAGGGGGCACTTCAACATCCCCGACCTCACGTAATCATTGCGCAGCATGTTGCACCTGAATTGAAAACAGGACAAATTGGCTTTCGCAGCGGTACCTATATGGCTTCAAACGA
The DNA here is from genome assembly GCA_964481765.1 of uncultured Rikenellaceae bacterium. Classification (GTDB taxonomy): domain Bacteria; phylum Bacteroidota; class Bacteroidia; order Bacteroidales; family VadinHA17. The sequence continues at coordinate 16,570 of CAYZVJ010000034.1, forward strand.
TGAGTTATACATCACCATAAGGGGAAAAGGAGGGCATGCCGCTTTCCCGAAAGAGACAACCGATAGTGTCCTGATTGCCTCAAAAATCGTCATTGCCCTGAAAGAGTTGATCGATGAAAAAAAATCAGGAGGTGTACCAACCATCCTCGCTTTCGGAAAGTTCCTGGCTCAGGGTACCACCAACGTCATCCCCGGGGAAGTCACAATAGAAGGAACATTCCGCACATTCAACGAGGAGTGGCGTAAGGAAGCACACCGCATCATGAAAGAAACTGCAGGAAAATTAGCCAGGGAAGAGGGCGGATCGTGTGAGTTCCGAGTGGCTGCCGGGTACCCTTACCTGACAAACGATCACGAGGTTACTGCAGCAGCACGGGAATCTGCATCCCAGTATGCAGGAAAAGAAAACATTGTTAACCTTGACCTGAGAATGAGTTCCGAAGATTTTGCTTACTTCGCCCGGGCTTTCCCGGCAACATTATACCGTATCGGGGTGAGAAAACCAGGTATAAAGGTTGTTCCCTTGCTTCATTCTCCAACCTTTGATATCGATGAATCAGTGGTTGAACTTGCTTCAGGAACCATGGCCTGGATTGCCATTGCCGGCCTGTTGAAAAAAAAAGAGAACCAAATGCTTTAAAACATTAGCCAAAGTTCTATTTTATCCTAAATTTGTACCTGAAATAACACACTGTTCTAACTTAAATTTTCGTAAAGATGGCTCATGTTATAACTGATGACTGTACTGCTTGTGGAGCATGTATCGATGAATGTCCTGAAGAAGCTATATCTGAGGGTGATATCTATGTTATTGATCCTGAACTTTGTACGGATTGTGCTTCGTGTGTGGATGTATGCCCGGTGGAAGCTATCCACGAAGCGTAGTATAGTCTGCAAATACATTATGTAAAAAAGTACGCTGCGGTGTACTTTTTTTTATGGATTATATTGAGAAAGCTGAAGGATCTTCTGATAATCCGTATCATTCATCAATTCTTCAAGGCTCACGTCACTCATCCTTTCCATATACTGTTTTACAATCTGCAGTCCAATCCAGATAGAAGCCCTTGCCGGAGATTCTCTTGGAAAATAGCTGGTAAAGGGTCCCTCTCTGGTCAGTTTATTTATGGTCAAATAATCGGTATCGTAAAGAAGTTTTTGTTCGATCAGGTAAACCCACATGGTCTGCTCATTCATCCTGCACCATTTCATCTGCTCTTCAGAAAAACCCATGATCAGATCCTCCTGAACATCGGGCATCATTGCCTCTACGAAGTACAATAGTTTGCCCTGATAGATCATATGATTAAGAACATTCTGTGAGGGTTTATCCTGGCGGTCTTCCCCTTCAAAAGTCCATTCCGTGCTTGCCCAGGCAAACATGCAGTCCGGAACAATTTTATCCTCATGCATATTGAACTGCGCATATCGCGGTAATCCAAGCTGCTGATAATATTCACAATCGCTTCCCAGATAGCGATCCAAACCGATACCAAGCATATTTTCACCGACAATCAGTGAGGTGTTGAATCTCGAAACAAAACTATACACTGCAGGAATCTCTTTCTCCGGGAAGTAATACCGATAATGTTTAAATGCATCCGTCAACTTCGTTTCCAGTTCACCCAGGTCGGGAAATATTTCCATCGTTTTTTCATATACTTCATTGTTAACCTCATCTATTAGAAATAAACTCAAATATTCCTGGTAACCGGGTGATCCGGTCTCTCCAATATGAATGACCCTGTTAAAAAGGGAAAGAAATTCTCCATATTTCTCTGACACCAATTGAATGGTGGTAGTTAAATCCTCACGGTCTGATTCGAACAAATCCTTTTCCAACCGAAGGATGTTTATTTCAAGATCAATATTCGATGTGTTAACATCCATCGGTCCTCTATGACAGGCAAGAACCAGGAGAAAAGTGATGATGAAAAGGAGTTGAATTTTCTTCATTGTCTTTATCTATTTCTGCTATCATCCTGTTATTTTATCCGTTATAAAATGTGTATCCCAGGAAAACATGCCAATCAATTTCGGGACTTAGCTAAATACCTAACATTTTATATCTTTACATCAGGTTATCCGGTTCACAGGAACAAGAACCTGCAAAATAAAAAAAGATTATTCAAGAATAAAAACCATGGTAACATCGAAAAAAATTCAAGATGGTCCCTGTTATTTAGCAAAAAAAAACCGGATCAGAGGTATTATCTTACTGTTTCTGCTGGTAATCCCTGTTCAATTGGGTAAGGCCCAGGGGATTCAATTTGGAATTTTTGTCGATCCACAGGTTACCTGGATGAGCTCAGATAATAATGATATAACGAGCAACGGAAGCCGGATCGGTTTTAACTTTGGATTAACGCTCCATAATTTTTTTACCGAGAACTATGCATTCACCACCGGGATTTCCCTGAATTATATCGGAGGAAAATTAAGGCATTCCGACAGCACATTTTTCAGGATACAGGAAGAGGTTGACACCTTACTGCCCGGGACAACGATTACCTACAAGCTGCAGTATTTGAATTTCCCGATTGGTCTTACATTGAAAACAAATGAGATCGGATACATAACCTATTTTGCGCAGTTGGGCTTCGATGTGCAGATTAAGCTGAAGGCTGTCGGTGATAAATCGAATGGTTTTGAGGATGAAAGGATCAATGAAGAGGTCAACTGGTTTAATCTCGGTTATCATTTTGGCATCGGAATGGAATATTCATTGGGTGGAAACACCTCCATTGTGCTGGGACTCTCCTTCAGCCAATCGTTAATCGATGTAACAAAGGATTTTGCCAATCAGCCTGAAGACCGGATTGTATTGAATAACATTGCTTTACGAGTTGGTGTAAATTTTTAATCGGTCACTTTACCTGACAGACAAATGAAAATTGCCCTGGCACAAATAAACTATCATGTTGGTAATTTTGAAGCGAATGTTGCATCGATCAGGGAAAAGATCTTCGAAGCGGAAAAGGGAGGAGCTGACCTGGTTGTTTTTTCCGAGTTAAGCATTTGCGGGTATCCTCCCCTCGATCTGCTGGAGCATAAATCATTTATCGATCAGTGTACCTCATCGATTCAGGAGATCGCAGCAAGTTGTAAGAAAATTGCAGCAATTGTTGGGGGTCCGAGCATCAATACCCATCCGGTCGGAAAAAAACTCTATAATTCAGCCTTTTTTATCGCAGAGGGGAAGGTTCAGTCAACCATCCATAAATCCCTGCTGCCAACCTACGATATTTTCGATGAATACCGCTATTTTGAGCCCAATCCCTCCTTTCAGGTTATTTCCCATAAGGGTTTAAAGATTGCCATAACCATATGCGAGGATCTCTGGGATGATCAACCTTTCGACAATGCATTTGGCAATAACCGGCTTTACACGGTTGCACCGATGAAAGAACTCTCAGTTCACCATCCCGATCTTGTGATTAATATTGCAGCTTCTCCTTTTTCTTCCACCCGCGATGAGGTAAAAAAGCAGATCTTCATTCATAAAGCCAGGTCCTTTGGATTACCGGTGATCATGGTAAACCAGGTCGGAGCACAGGATGAATTGATCTTTGAGGGAGGATCCCTTGTCGTGAACCAGCAAGGAATCCTGTTCGACAGCCTGAAAATGTTTGAAGAAGATTTTAAAATCTTCGACCTGCAGGATATCGTGAGTGGCAAGATTCCCCGTGTCAGCAAAGAACCGGTCAGGATCAAGAAAATCCATGATGCTCTGGTCCTCGGGTTGAAGGATTATTTCCGAAAAGCAGGATTCAAAAAAGCAATCCTTGGATTATCCGGGGGCATCGACTCAGCAGTAAGCCTGGTATTGGCAGCAAAAGCACTGGGAAGTGAACATGTCGAAATTCTCCTGATGCCCTCAAAATATTCATCGGAGCATTCGGTTTCAGATGCACTGCTCCTGGCTAAAAATCTTAATGTTAAACACGAGATCATACCCGTTGAAACAATCGTTCAGCAGTTTGATGACGCATTGAAACCCCTCTTTCAGAACTATCCTCCCGATATAACCGAAGAAAACATTCAGGCAAGAATACGGGCTATCCTGCTAATGGCTGTTTCAAATAAATTCGGGAATATACTGCTGAATACATCCAATAAAAGTGAAGCTGCAGTCGGATACGGGACCTTATATGGAGACATGGCCGGGGGATTATCTCCCCTGGGTGATGTTTATAAAACGGATGTATATCGTCTTGCCCGCTTCATAAACAGCGAAAAAGAGATCATTCCTGAAAATACCATTATTAAACCTCCTTCCGCAGAGCTGAGACCGGACCAGAAAGATACCGATTCCCTGCCAGATTATGAGGTACTGGATCCCATCCTGTTCCGCTACATCGAATTGCAGCAATCGGAACAGGAGATTGCAAAACAAGGATTTGACCGGCAGCTTGTGAGAGAAATCATTAACCGGGTAAACACCAACGAATATAAACGGTACCAGGCCCCTCCCATCCTGCGGATATCTTCTAAAGCATTCGGACTGGGGAGGAGGTTTCCCTTAGCGGCAAAATATTGAGAAAAAATGCCTTCTTAAAGAATATTATCGAATTTCGTTTCGAATTAGGTAGTTTTTTATAAATTTGGATGTTTTTTAACATATTTTTGAAATCTTCAAATGCAGTACAACGATTCTTACTGTGAAAAATGTATTGAAAACAGTGAGTCTGTTTTCAATATTCTTTCTGAGAGTGAAAAATCCATGTTATCAGAAAACCACACATGCTACCACTATAAAAAGGGAGAGTTTATTTACAAGGAAGGAGAAAAACCACCCGGATTGATCTGCCTCTCGTCAGGGAAAGTTAAGATCTTCAAGGAAGGGGTTGGCGGCAGGGAACAAATTGTGCGAATGGCAAAGCCTGTAGGTTTTATTGGTTACCGTGCACTCTTTGCCGAAGAGAATTACATTGCCTCTGCCGTGGCAATTGAAGATTCCACGATCTGTGTGATCGACCGGGAAGCCCTTTTTAAATTGCTCAAGGGAAATGCCGAACTAACCCTCAGGATGATCCGGTCGCTGGCAACCGAACTCGGTTTTTCCAATAGCAGGACGGTTACCCTGACACAGAAACACATCCGGGGAAGGTTGGCAGAATCCCTCCTGTTTCTGAAAGATACATACGGATACGAAGAGGATGGTTCAACCATCAAGGTATACCTCTCCCGCGAGGACATTGCAAACCTTTCGAACATGACCACATCCAATGCCATCCGAACCCTCTCCACCTTTGCGAGTGAAAATGTGATCTCGCTGGATGGCCGGAAAATCAAGATCCTGGAACTGAAAAAGCTGGAACGGATCAGTGATCTGGGATAATTCGTAATATTCAAATAGTGCCTGGTGTCCAAATAGTTGCAGACTCCTCCAAAGATAATAAATTTAATGGGACGGAACTGCAGGATTATCTGGGACCGGATTGGTATGATGGCTCCCGGATGCCTGGGATAAAAATAATCAGTCGACCAGCAGGAAAAAAACCAGTCGTGCCCCGGCTTCAGTCCGGGGTACGACTTTAAGAATCCCGATAACTCGTCGTCCCAGCTGTCGCATAGCGATTCCTTCGGAAAAGTGGAGCGACGAGAAAGTCCATCCCCAGCCGACAGGGACTAGATTATTTAATTTTATTTATTCAAAATTCGTTAACTTTGTAGTATGGACATGAAATCTGACATATTGATTAGAATAAAAAAATCTGTTAAAGCAACAGATCCTGATGCTATTGTACTTCTATACGGATCTTTTGCCCGGGGAGATGAACAAAAAGGATCGGATATAGATCTTATTATATTGCTTAATAAGGACAATATAAGCCGTGATGATGAAAAAAGGATAAAATATCCTTTATATGATATTGAATTTGAATCGGGGCAGATAATTAGCCCTATGGTTATTTCTAAGAACAGGTGGGATACACTTTACAGAATTACTCCATTATACGAGAATGTTACCTCTGAAGGAATTGAACTATGACAAAATCCAGGGACCTTGATCTGATAACTTATCGTTTGAACAGGGCTAGGGAAACACTAGGTGAGGTTGACATTCATATCCAAAACAAACTCTGGAATACAGCCGTCAACAGGCTCTATTATGCATGCTATTATGCAGTTACAGCCCTCCTTCTAAGTAAAGGCATCAAAGTGCAGACTCATTCAGGGGCCAGGCAGATGTTTGGTTTACATTTTATTAAATCCGGGTTGATTGATAACAAACTTGGTAAATTCTATTCTGATCTGTTTGACAAACGTCAAATGTGCGATTATGATGATTTTACTGATATTACAAGGGAAGATGTTTTGGATCTTATTGTACCAGCCAGGGAATTGATAAAAAACATCGAAAATATTCTAAAAGAATAGAATGATTAAACATTCTGTTTTGTGAATTTTGATTAAACTTCAACTTCTTATTTTTCAGTTAGTTAAAAACTAAGCTTTTTGTTAAATTTCCAATTTTCAAACAAATCGTTCTTTTAAATATCAGATTATTACTTGTTTGTAAAAGTAGTAGTATGATTACGGGGCAAGGTTCTATGATCCGGTTATCGGGTGGATGCATAGTGTGGATCCGGTGAACCGGTTCGACGGAATATATACCGGTATTGGGTGTAAAATCTTTTAAAAAAAGGGGATTGTTTTTATCCTGTGTTCCGCACAATGAATTTTTATTGGTTCTTCTCCTCCATGCTCTATGCTCTATGCCCTCACCCTCATCCTTCCTGGAAGTAGACCCGTTTCACCCGTTGGGAGACGCCGGTGAGTATTTCATACGGTATGGTATCGATTTTTTTTGCCAGTTCCGTAACCGGGTTTTTTTCACCAAATATCTCCACCTCATCCCCAACTGATGCGTTCAAGCCGGTAACATCGACCATGCACATATCCATACAAATATCCCCCACCACCGCAACCTTCCTGTTTTTCACAACGAACCGGCCCACACCATTGCCGAGTTTTCTATTCAGTCCATCAGCATATCCCACCGGGACAACGGCAATTTTCATCTCTTCTTTTGCCATACTGCTTCTTCCATACCCGATGCTCTCCCCTGCCCGAACGGTTTTCAATTGTGAGATCCTGCTTTTCAGGGTTGATACATTTTTCATCCGTCCCTGGTTGCATGAACTGATACCGTACAATCCGATACCGAGTCGAACCATATCAAACTGGGCATGTGGAAACCGTTCAATTCCGGATGAATTCAGGATGTGTCTTGTTACTGGGTAGTTTAATGAAGCCATGAGGTTTTCGCTCATTTCTTCAAACCGTCCGATTTGCCGGTGCGTAAATTCATCGTGTTCCTTCCGCTCGCTCGCTGCCAGGTGTGAAAAGATTGATTGAACACGAATTTCCGGATGTTTCAACAGGATCTCTTTCAGTTCCTCCACTTCACCAGCAGTAAAACCCAGCCTGTTCATTCCGGTATCGAGCTTGATGTGAACCGGGAACTGATTCAAGCCGTTTTTCCTGACTGCTGCAGAAAATCCTTCAAGGATAGTGAAGCTGTATATTTCCGGTTCCAGGTCGTGTTGTATGATGGTTTCATGTGCAGCTAATTCGGGGTTCATGACCATGATGGGCAGGGTTATTCCTCCTTCCCGCAGTATAACTCCTTCATCGGCAAATGCCACAGCCAGGGCATCCACCCGTTGAAACTGAAGCATGTTAGCAATCTCGAATGATCCCGTTCCATAGGAAAAAGCCTTCACCATGACCATTATTCTGGTCGTGGGATTCAGCATGGACCTGAAATGGTTCAGGTTTTGAGCCAGGGCATCCAGGTTGATTTCCAGCTCGGTCTGATGAATTTGCAATTCAAGGCTTTGAAGGATCTTTTCAAAGGTAAATTTTCTTGCCCCTTTCAGCAGGATTGTTTCATTGGAGAATCTGTTTTTTGGATGAGTGTAAAGAAACTGCTCTGTTGTGTGAAAAAATTCTTTCTCCAGGTGAAAGAGGTGTGCATGCTGACCGATGGCTTCTCCAATTCCGATAATTCTGGTCAGTTTTTTCTGGTGAACAAGCTTCGCCACTTCAGCATAGAGATCCTCATCGTCCCGTCCGCTTTGAAGGATATCTGAAAGAACGAGGGTTCTTTTTTCATGCTGTTTTTGCGACAGGAGGAAATCCAGTGCGATACTCAATGATCCAAGGTCCGAATTATAACTATCGTTTATGATGGTACAGTTATTGATTCCTTTCTTCACATCAAGGCGCATCCCTACGGGTTCAAGTTTTGCCGTTACCTGTTCGATCACATCATCCGGATATCCCAGGTAGAGCAGGAGGCACCAGACATGAATGGCATTTTCTACAGAGGCTTTATCGGTAAACGGGATACGGATTGTTATCGACCGGTTATTATAGAGACCCTCTATGCGTGTTTTTCCACCCTCTTCGATGGTTCGGATAACGGTAACCTCTGAGCCTGGTTTTTCCGACCAGCGGATTTTCTCTTTATTATGAAATCCCGGTATGGCTTCTATTGCATGGTGAATCTCCTCATGATCCCGGCAATAGATCAACACGGGTGTGTCTTCAAAAAGGTGCAATTTTTCCCTGATCTTCTGGTCGAGACTGGTGAAGTTTTCCTGGTGTGCTTCACCGATATTGGTAAATATGCCGATATCCGGAGAGATGATCTCCTGCAGCCGTTTCATTTCCCCCGGTTTTGAAATCCCTGCTTCAATAACACCGATATCATACCGATTGTCAAGCAACCACACCGATAACGGAACGCCTACCTGTGAATTGTAGCTCTTCGGACTCCTCACCACTTTTTTATCGACACTGAGAACCTGTGAAAGCCATTCTTTAACCACCGTTTTGCCATTGCTACCGGTGACGGATATCACCGGGTGGTGAAATGTTTTTCGAATGAAGGAGGCAACCTGTTGCAGTGCAAGCAATGGTTCATTCACAACCAGGAAATGGGTATCTCTATAGTGTTTGTGATCATCGGGAGGGGTTTTCACAACAAAATTCCGTACACCTTTCTGATACAGACCCCGGATAAACTGATGACCATCGTGGTGCATTCCCTGGAGTGCAAAAAAAAGTGTCCCTTCCACTGAAATCACTTTTCTGCTATCAACCAGCAGGTACTCTATCCACTCTTCGTGCAAGCAGAGCAGGGTTCCACCTGTAATTCTGGCAATATCCTGTATGGAGAGTTTATTCATATTGAATGTACCATTACCTCTGACTGATCCCCGACATCAAACCTGAAACGGGCTATTTCTTTACATGGGTAGCTTCGATGTAACAAGCTCTGCAAAGCGGCTCATATTCATCCTTTTCACCAAGAAATACCAGTTTATCCGTATCTGACTTCCTGTAAGAATATTGGGCAAGATTTCCACATCGTGTACAGATGGCGTGAACTTTAGTAACGTAATCGGCAATGGCAAACAGATCCGGAATGGGTCCGAATGGTTTACCACGAAAGTCCATATCCAGTCCGGCTACTATCACCCGGAGCCCCCTGTTTGCCAGTTCATTGCAAACATCCACCAGTCCATCATCAAAAAACTGGGCTTCATCAATCCCAACCACTTCGACATTCGAGGCAAGCAACAGAATGTGGGAAGCTGAAGGCACAGGAGTTGACATGATGGCATTGGCATCATGCGATACAACCTCCTTATCAGAATAGCGGGTATCAACAATGGGTTTATATATTTCGACTTTCTGGTTGGCAATCATAGCTCTTTTCAGGCGTCGTATCAACTCCTCTGTCTTTCCGGAAAACATGGATCCGGAAATAACCTCAATGAAACCTGAGCGTTTTGTGCTACCGATTGATCTTTCCAGAAACGTCATACAAAAAAATCTCAATTATTATCCTTACTTTTGCAAAAGTAATGAAAATACCCTACCCTTACCATGAACCCGAACTGTTATGGAAGTAAAGAATATCATAGAAAACCTAATTAAAGATATACAAGATATTGAGAAATTTGTCAATACGTTTAAAAATTCCTCTCACCTTTCCCGTATTGAAACTGATCTGATCCTGTCCCGGTTACAGAATCTCTATGATGCCGTTCTTCAATTGAGAGAAATTCCAGAACCTGTTGATGAAGAGCCTGTTACAGACACTGCCCGGGGGGAATTGACAGAAGAAACAGCTGAGAATGAAGAACCGGTGGAGTACGAAAAACCGGTAGAGGAGGAAGAGGTTATGCAGGATTTTGAGCTTGAAAGCAACTCAAAAAGTGATCTGGGTGAAGGGGAAGAAATAGAGAAACCGGCACCGGATGAGGCAGAGAAAAAAGAGAAGGTCTCCCCGGAGAAGAAGTCTGCCGGGATTATTGCCGACCAGCTGGCCGGTTCAAAACAGTTCAGGAACGAGGAACTGGGAAAAACATTTCACGGCACCGACCTATCCTCTAAATTACAGTCACAACCGTTGAAAGATATCGGTGCGGCTATTGGTGTCAATGACCGTTTCTATTACATAAAAGAGTTGTTTAAAGGCGATCCACAAAAATTTGATAACACCATTAAGGTGCTTAACAACTCACCCAATTTCAACGAGGCTTTCAATTACCTGAGCGAAAATTACAACTGGGATATGGATGATCCGGCAGTTCAGAATCTCCTTGAACTGATACGGAGAAAACACATTATCAACACTGATGAGTAAACTCTATATTGTCCCTACTCCGATTGGTAATTTACAGGATCTTACGCTTCGTTCCCTTGAATGTCTCAAGGAGGTAAATACTATTCTTGCTGAAGATTCCAGGAAAACCAGGATATTGCTTGCACATTATGGCATTGAAAAAAAGATCCATCCCTATCATGCATTCAATGAACACAAAGTAGTGGAAGCGCTTGTAGAGCGAATAAAGAATGGCGAGTCAATGGCACTTGTTACAGATGCCGGCACACCTTCCATTTCCGACCCGGGATTCCTGCTCATCAGAAGCTGTCTGGCCCATGGCGTAGATGTGGAATGCCTTCCCGGACCGACCGCGTTCATTCCCGCACTGGTGAACTCCGGATTGCCCTCCGACCGGTTCTGTTTTGAAGGATTCCTGCCCCATAAAAAAGGAAGGAACAAGCGTTTATCCCAGCTTCGCGATGAAAACCGTACCATGATCTTTTATGAATCCCCACACCGACTGATTAAAACCCTTCAGCAATTAGCCGAATGCCTTGGAGAGGATAGAGCATCCAGCATCTCAAGGGAACTTACCAAAATACACGAAGAGACCATCCGTGGAACACTTTCCGAATTGATCAATCACTTTCAGAATCACACGGTGAAAGGTGAGTTTGTTATTGTTATAGAGGGGAATAAGGGGAAGTAGAGCTAAACGCGGGATCCTGCCGGTAGAAGAACCAAATACTCCTTTCCCTGTAATACCAGCTACTCGTCAGACGACTGGAGTTCGTCTGACAAGTTTTTACCAGGTTAGTACAAATTAAGCGTCCGGTGGTTGTTCACAATCGTACGATACTGAATGGAACCGAACACTTTTAACACATGTTAACAGTTGGTAAAATTCATGTAAACCACAGTAAACTATTTAGTTATATACTTTGGCATGCAATATGAAAACAAATAGTATCAAGAGAAAGTTGAAAAGACGATAAGCGATGTAAGGTATGAAAACAAGGATTATAGAAAAGAACGGATTTTTAAAGCCCCTGGGATTGATCCTGATCATTATAGTATTGAGTCTAACCTGTTTTGTCAACCTGGTTTTTGCTGACGGCACAACTACCGCTGAACCGGATTTATTAACTGAAAAAACAATCGGGGATGTACCCGGTGCGTTGGTTGTTGAGGGAACAACAGCTTTACCTTTCAATAACGGCCTTTAATAATACTACTTTACTGGTATTCAATCAGTGTGGATTGCACAGGCAGTTCACTTAATTAACCAGCTAATCGTCAGACGAACTCCAGTCGTCTGACGATATCTACACTGAATCGGTAATTTCCTCGTCGGGATTACCCGCTTCAGCCCGTTCAATAAGGTTATCGGGAAGGGTTTTTTGAGTTTTCGCACCCAGTTTCTTGATCTGCTCCACCCTGCTC
>CAYZVJ010000035.1:0-27645 GCA_964481765.1 uncultured Rikenellaceae bacterium
GGATTTCCTGGCTGAATTTCCGAATTTGGAGAAGGAAGAATTCATTAACCTGATCAACCTGGTACAATTATCCCAGCAGAAGATCGTAGATGGAAAGATATCTCCTCTTTCCCGTGATAAATGGCCGGATGTATGTGAAAAACGAGTGATTGATGATATTGCCAATTTAAGGGAGATCGTTTCGGAAATTTAGAAAAGCAACAGGCCGCTCCTGCCTGCCGGTTCACCCGCCGAAGGAGGGCAGGCAGGCCTACGGAGCTCTGGAACTGTTTTATTGTAATATCTAAAAACAGATAGCCCCTAACGGGGCATTAAAAAGCATAAGTGAGCAATATTTCACAGGGCGGGCATCATAACCGTTCACCCATTGACGAAAAAAAAGATGTCTAAACACGAACCCTTCCGGTATAAAACAGCAGATGAGTTGTTGAAAAAGGCGGAAGAACTGGGGATTAACCTTCCCTGGCAGGAAGATCTGGATCCCCTGTTTAAACCGGTTTGCCTGGGTGAAAAAGGGATCAAGAACAGGCTGGTGGTACATCCAATGGAAGGATTTGACGCCAATCCGGACGGCTCTCCCGGAGAGCTCACCATGCGGCGCTATAACCGGTATGCACGGGGCGGTAGTGGTATGATCTGGTTTGAAGCGACTGCTGTCGTAAAAGAGGGAAGATCAAATCCACGACAACTGCTTATCAACAGACAGACCCTCTCCGGATTTCAGCGGTTGATTGAGGATATTCGGTCATCAGCGCTCAAGGCATACGGTCCATCGCATAGCCCGTATCTCGTTCTTCAACTAACCCATTCAGGACGGTTCAGTAAACCGGAAGGTTTTCCTGAACCGTCGGTATTTTGTTTTAATCCCTATATAGACCGGGATAACGATGAGATCAGGTTGCTTACAGATGAACAACTTGAACAGATTCAGGATATATTCATTGAAGCTGGAACCCTGGCTGAAAAGGCTGGCTTCGACTGCGTGGATATTAAAGCAAGCCACGGATACCTCCTTCATGAATTTTTATCATCATTTACAAGGGAGGATAGCCGGTTTGGCGGGCCGTCCTTTGAAAACAGGACCCGTTTCATCCGGGAAGTGATCCGGGGGATACAAACCGAAACCAGTAGCCTGGATATCTCCAGCCGGATCAGCCTGTATGATGGAATTCCTTATCCACATGGGTTTGGTGTACGGAAAGATGGATCGGTTGAAATGGATCCGGATGAACCGGTAAAACTGGTACGGCAACTGAAGAAATCGGGTTGTGATCTGATAAACGGAACCATGGGAATTCCATATATAAATGCCCACCTCAATCGTCCTTATAACAAGCCCCTGCCTGGAATGAGCCTGCCGGATGAGCATCCCCTGGAAGGTGTTGCCCGGTTAATTGATGGTGTGGGCGTTGTACAGCTGGCTGTTCCGGAGGCTAAATTGGTTGGGACCGGGTATTCCTGGCTGAGGCATCTTTTTCCGGAAGTAGCTGCTGCTGTCTTGCAGCAAAAGAAAGCCACGTTTATTGGATTGGGACGGAGTTCATTTGCCTATCCCGATGCACCTAAAGACCTTATGCAATATGGTAAAATCAGAAAGAAAAATACCTGTACCTCCTGTTCAAAGTGTACTGAAATGATGAGGAATATGCTCATTACAGGCTGTCCGGTCCGGGATAAGGAGGTGTATAAACCGATATACAAGAAAATAAAACATTGAGACAGATGGGAAATAACCAGAAAGTAGCCATTGTATCCGGCGTAAGCCGGGGAATTGGAAAAGCAACAGCTATTCGTCTTGCAGAAGCAGGATATGCTATTGCAGGAATATCCCGGACAATACATTCTCCGGGATTTTCAACAGAAAGAGCTGCACTTGATTCTGCCATTACCCGGTATGGAGTGGATTTCAGATCCTACACCCTGGATATTGCTGATATAGAAAGCCACCAGAAGGTGATAGACTGTATCATGAAGGATTTTGGCCGGATTGATCTGCTTGTGAATAACGCAGGAGTTGCCCCGGTCATACGCATGGATCTGCTTGAAACAACCCCGGAAAGTTACGACCGGGTCATGGGAATAAACCTTCGCGGTCCCCTCTTTTTCACACAACGGGTGGTCAATACCATGATCGGATTGCAGGGAAAGATTGATCCCTATTTCCCAAGGATTGTGTTTATCACCTCCGTTTCAGCCGTGATGTCTTCAGTAAACAGGGGGGAGTATTGTATCTCCAAAGCCGGGTTGAGTATGGTAAGCCAGCTCTTTGCCGACCGACTATCAAAAACTGGTATTGTTGTTTTTGAAGTTAGACCCGGGATCATACAGACCGATATGACAGCTCCGGTAAAGGAGAAGTATGACAGCATGATCGCTGATGGGTTAATCCCACAGGACCGGTGGGGACTTCCCGATGATATCGCGAAAACCGTTGCCGCTACTGTTACTGGCAATTTTGACTATTCCACCGGAATGATATTCGAAGTGAGCGGGGGGATGAATATACGGATTTTGTAAGCGGGAGAATAGATAGATTACGAATTATCAGAATTAAAAATTGAAGCGCCATTATGATAAATGCAGAGGAACATTTTTATAGTGAAGATCCCAATCAGGGTCATCCGGATGTCAGAACCAGGTTGAAGGATGTACGTTATTTTTTCCTCGGTAATGGGAAAATTCAGGCAGCCGTGCAAATCTGTGGCAGTGGTGAAGGAACACCTGTGGGTTTGATCCTTATGGATCCTGAGAAGTTGCAAAAAAAACGTGATTCACTTCTTTTTGATCCCGATTCAGGACTCGAAAATACGATGATTAGCATAACCTCAGAAAATCGTGAATTCAAGCCACCCGGAAAGAAGATGGATGCTTCCTGGTGTTTTGACTGTGATTATCCAATGGTGAGCATTACATGGGAGACATCAACTTTCAAAGTTACAGAATGGTTTTACTGTAGAAATGCTACAGAATATACCCTGGTTAGAAAGGTAAAAGTGCACAACATAGCGTCACAAATCATTTCTCTTCAATGTCAGACAGGAATACCAGGATATCTCCAATCGCATGACATGATGTTGGATGCCGGAGAAAGTGCTGAATGGTGTTTGCTCTATGATGCCAAACCAGGCGAAAAACCAGCCATCCGGCAACATACACAACCAGAGATCAATGAAAACCTGACATACTGGAATAACAGAGTGCGCCTGACCTGTCATTCGCAAATTCCGGATCAGTTATTTAAGGCTTCAAGTTTTCAGCTACCGGCAGTAATATCCGAAAATGCAGTGGTTGATGCCAGTATCTGGCAATATAACCGGGAATGGGTGCGAGATCATTCAATGATGATTCTGGGGCTGATCCTTACAGGACATTTTGAAAAGGCGAATAAACTTCTGAGAAGATTATTAAGCGAGTTTGTCAGCAGTGAAGGTGGCACCGTCGATTCAAGCCTTACAAGATCGAATGATGAGGTGGAACTGGACCAAAACGGTGAATTACTTTATGCACTGGAACAGTATTATTTATGGAGTGGTGATAAGCAGATCGTCAAGGATAACTGGGATAGCATCGTTGCACTAGCTGAATTCCCATTGAAGGAGGTATTCAGGCATCCTCAGTCAGGACTTCTTTCCAATAGAAGGGATTTTTGGGAGCGTCACCATTTGCATGGCATTCTTTCCGGAATTGAACTTACAACACAGTTATTTGTCTCAATCGGGTTAACGTCAGCCAGCAACCTGGCTGGGATCCTTGGCAGGGACGGTAAGGAAAAGAACTGGAAAAAAGAATCAGACCGAATAAAAAATGCTATGTTGGATGATAGCGGATCTGGTCTGATACATCAGGGAAAACTGATCAAAAGAAGAAATAATGACGGGTCAGTACAGGATCGCATTGTCCCTCTTTCAGAAGCCTCCCTTCCGCAGGAAGTACCGCTTGCCAGGGATTGTGATCATTTATTGAATCCGGACAGCTGCACAGCCCTTCCCATAGCATTTGGATTGGTCCCGGCAGATTCTCCCGTTGCACGTTTAACCATGCAAGACCTGGAGATTTTATGGAACCAGGATTGGAATGATGGAGGATATGGCCGTTACCATATCAGTTCAGAGCCTGATTCACCGGGTTCCTGGCCTTTCCCTTCACTGTATATTGCCAGGGCATACGCAGAGATGAATCAATATGACCGGGTTTGGCGAATATTGAACTGGTTGTATGATTTACCCGGGGGGAAAGCCGGTTCATGGTTTGAAAATTACGGAGAACGGATTTCTCCTCCTTTTCCACAGGTTGGCATTCCTCCATGGACCTGGGGAGAAATGATTTTACTGTTTGTCAATCATATCATTGGATTGCGACCGGGTTACGATCAAATTCATATCACTCCCAGGTTATTAACCGGGTTGAAAAAAGTGGAAGCCTCATTTCCATTCCGTGGCAACAGACTTTTTCTTACCATTGAAAGGAAAAATATATCCAATCCGGCGTTTAAATCAAATGTGAATATGATCAAAACATGGAAAACGGGTGCTATATTCACTATTGAAGACCGGGATATGTACATTGAAGGATTAATCCCGAATTAAAAATTGTCTTTGCAGGAGAGATGGATCGAAAACTATATGCATTACCTTGTTTTAAATACTCATGATCAGTAAGACCCTTATCCTCGTTTGCAATGCCCACCTGGATCCCGTGTGGTTATGGGAGTGGGAGGAAGGTTTGGCAGAAACACTATCCACCTTCCGGATGGCGGCAAAATTCTGCCGGGAGTATGAGGGATTCGTTTTTTGCCACAACGAAGCACTCCTTTATCAGTACGTTGAGGAATATGAGCCGGAACTGTTTGAAGAGATCAGGACGCTGGTAACCGAAGGAAGCTGGAAGATCATCGGCGGCTGGTACCTTCAACCCGATTGCAATATGCCCTCCGGAGAAGCATTGATCCGGCAAATCGTGGTTGGAAAAAAATACTTCATGGATAGATTTGGGGTTGAACCCAAAACCGCTGTAAATTTTGATCCGTTTGGACACTCCCGCGGGTTGGTTCAGGTAATGAAAAAATCGGGCTACTCTTCCTATCTGTTTTGCCGGCCCGATCATCATTTTTTTGATCTGCCTGATCTTGATTTCAAATGGGTGGGATACGATGGTT
Source organism: uncultured Rikenellaceae bacterium (assembly GCA_964481765.1). Classification (GTDB taxonomy): domain Bacteria; phylum Bacteroidota; class Bacteroidia; order Bacteroidales; family VadinHA17. The sequence goes on from CAYZVJ010000035.1 coordinate 5,156, forward strand.
CCGAGATCTTAGCCCACCGCCCTTATGATCACTATAATTCAGGTAAAGGTCAGGCTGCCAATAAAATCAGGGAGTGGTTAATACATAATAATCACAGAAGGAACGGACTGCTTCTCTGGGGAATTGGAAATCACGGTGGGGGACCGTCCCGGGAAGACCTCGAACAGATCTCCGGGTTACAGAAGAAGACAACAGAACGAACCGTTTGCCACGGAACCCCGGAAGAGTATTTTCATTTATTGGAAAAGGAGGGAAGGGAATTAGGGAAAGTGGAAAAGAGCATTAATCCGTTTGCTGTTGGATGCTACACCTCCATGCAGCGGGTAAAAAAGCGCTACAGGCAGCTGGAAAATCTCTTCTTCCTTACCGAAAAAATGTGTACCTTAACGCATCTGCAAGGAATGATGGAATATCCGGGAAGACTATTGGCGGAAGCACTGGAAGACCTGCTTTTTTGCCAGTTCCACGATATCCTTCCCGGATCATCCATCCCGGAAGTGGAAGAATATGCCATCCAACGGTTGCACCATGGGGTGGAGGTCCTTGGACGTCTGCGGTCAAAAGCGTTTATGGCAAACCTTTCCGGTCTGCCGGAGGCAAAGAAGGATGAATTTCCACTGTTGTTTTTTAATCCTCATCCTTTTGATGTTGATGAAACAGTGGTTATTGAATTTCAGGCACAGGAACCTAACTTCGATGAAGATTGCCTTCAGATACCGGAAGTTATGGATACGGACGGGAGCCTCATCCCTTCTCAGGTTGAAAAAGAGAGCAGTAACATCGCTCAGGATCATAGAAAACGGGTTGTCTTTAATGCCCATCTCAAAGCATCATCCATGAACCGGTATTCCTGTTTTTTGAATAAGATACCGCGTTTATCAGCAGTAAAGGAAAGAACAACTGACCGGTTCCGATTCAAATTGCCGAATGGACAGATAGAGTTCAATCCTGCAACGGGATTGATTCAGAGTTATGAGATTAATGGAAAGCAGATCTTGTTACCGGGATCAGGACGGCTGCTGGTGATCGACGATAATGCGGATCCATGGGGAATGAATGTTCGGTCATTCCGGGAGATAAAAGGAGAATTTCAGCTGTTATCACCGCAGTCGGCTGCTCTATTTTCCGGTGTGGATGCCGACCGGTTGCCTCCCCTCCGGATCATTGAGGAGGGCCCGGTAAGGACCGTGGTCGAAGGATTGTTCGGGTTTGGAAGTTCATTTGCAGCAACACGGTATAAGATACCCCGGTATGTGAACGAAATAGAAATAGAATCAAGGATCTACTGGATGGAGAAAGATTGTATGCTGAAAATTTCTTTTGATACAGGCTGGGCAAATACAACATGTTTTGGGCAGGTTGCCTGTGGAGTGGAAGAGTTTGACCGGGTCAGGGAAGAGCTGGTAGCCCAGAAATGGATTGGTTTGGAATCACAGGCAGAAGAAATGACACTCACGGTTATCAATGATACAACGTATGGATTTGACGTTGATAACGGAGAACTCAGGATATCTATGTTACGATCTCCGGCTTATTCGGGGCATCCAGTAAAAAATGGCCAGCCGATTGCGCCCCAGGACCGGTTCGAACCACGGATTGACCAGGGGGAACAATCGTTCCGGTTCTGGATACAGGGCGGTAATTCCTCTGTACGGAGAGAATCAATCCACAGGGAGAGCCTGGTCAGGAACGAACCACCACCTGCACTCTGCTGTTACCCCCCAGGGAAAGGAGCAACATTGTCTCCCGGAGTGATCGTTTCTGATCCAACCATTCAACTGTCTGCACTGAAAATGAGTGAAAAGAACAACCGGCTGGTGATGCGGTTGTTTGAACCAACCGGTAAAGCCAGGACAACAGAAATCAAAATACCTGTCTTGGATTTTTCCGGGACGATTGCATTAAGACCCTTTGAAATAAAAACCATTGCACTCGATCTTAAAACCAGGATCATAGTTGAAACAGATTTACTGGAACGTGAACTGACATAACCCTGAATGGATAGTAAAAAACAAAAAAGTGTATCCGTTTTGATGGTTGGAATCGGAGGGTACGGATTCTATTACCTGAAGAACCTGTTTGAACATTTCAGTGACGAGGAAGTTGGGATCAGCGGTGTGGTTGATCCTTTTGCTGTGAACTCAGGTTTATACAGGGAGATAAAGAGACGGAGGATTCCCATTTGTAACTCCCTAATGGATTTTTACATCAAGGGAGGAAGCGCTGACCTTGTGGTCATATCTTCTCCGTTGCAATATCACATCGAACAGTCCTGTATTGCCCTGATTAATGGAGGCAACGTATTGTGCGATAAACCACTCGGTGCTGTGATACAGGATATTGATGAACTGTTATTGGCGAGAAAGCAATCGGGCAGATGGGTTATGATCGGATACCAGTGGTCCTACTCCAACGCGATCCGGGAGTTAAAAAGGGATATTATTGCCGGACTGTATGGTAAACCCATACGGATGAAATCACTCTGTTTCTGGCCTCGGGGGAAAGATTATTATGAAAGGAACGAATGGGCCGGAAAATTAAGGGATGAAAAAGAACGGTGGGTTCTCGATAGTCCCCTTGGAAACGCAATGGCACATTTTATACACAACCTCTTCTACCTGCTCGGCAGAGAAATGGATGAGAGTGATCAACCGGCCGGGATCCAGGGTGAATGTTACCGAACCTATCCCATCCAGAATTACGACACCGGTGTGTTCAGGGCATACACTGCCCGTGGTGTGGAAATCCTGTTTTACGGATCGCACGTTACAGCCTGTGAAAGAGGCCCGATGTTTCACCTGGAGTTTGAAGATGGAATTGTTACATTTGGTGATGAACACGACCGGATAGTCGCTACTACACGGGAGGGGAGGAAGAAAGACTATGGTTCCCCGGAGGACGATGATCAGTTCCTCAAACTTCACGAAGCGATGAAAGCTGTAAGGGAAGACCGGCCGGTGATTTGCGGTCCGGAAGCCGCTACTGCACAGGTTCTGTGTATCAATGGAGTCCAGGATTCAGTGGAAGAGATCGCTGCTTTCCCTTTCGATAGACTGGTGATGGATGAACAAAAGGAACGATTATGGATCGATGGTCTCGGTGAAGAGTTGTATGCGTGTTACCGGGACAACAGATTGCCTTCGGAGGCAAACCTGCCCTGGGCTGTTCCGGGTAAAATAATCGACTTGAGAAATTATGTGTACTTTCCCGGTGGGAGAGGAAACCAATAAAATTAGCAATACGGAATTATTAAGGAATACTCCTATCGTCATCCTTAAGGTTAGCACATCACAAATAGAAAATGAGCACATCCCGTAAAGCCCTGGTACAAAAAACGCTGGAATTTGATTCCCCGGAACGAATCCCACGACAGATCTGGATCCTTCCCTGGGCGGATGATCATTATCCGGATTTTACTCAACGATTACGAATGACATTTCCCGATGATGTTGTGCAGACACCGGTTTACTATAGAAAGCCACCTGTGATATCCGGAAATAAATATAAATCCGGGTATTACGTGGATGAATGGGGTTGTGAGTTCAAAAACATTCATGAAGGGTTGATGGGTGTGGTTCAGAAACCACTCATTGCAGATCCGATGCATTACCATGATTTGAAAACTCCAGAAACTATTCTGACCCTTGATGTTGAAGAAATCAAACGGTTTTGCAAATACACGGACCAGTTTACCCTGGCAGGAAACTTTCAGCGTCCTTTTGAACGGTTTCAATTCATAAGAACCATGGAATTGGCATTCATGGACCTGGCTGTGGAACCTCCGGGATTGAAAGAACTTTTGAATGTCATCCATCAGCACTACTGCAAAGAGGTAGAATCGTGGGCAGAAACGCCCGTGGATGCTATTTATCTGATGGATGATTGGGGTACGCAACATGGCTTGATCACCTCTCCGGACATTTTTAGGAAATATTTCAAGCCGATGTACAAAGAGTATGTTGAAATTGCAAAACAGTATGGAAAATATGTATTCATGCATTCCGACGGAGCAATCAGTGAGATAATCCCTGACCTCATCGAGCTTGGAATTGACGCATTGAATTCGCAATTATTCTGTATGGATATCAAAGAGTTGGCCGAAAAACATAGCGGTAAACTTACATTCTGGGGTGAAATAGACCGTCAGCATATGCTTCCGGATTGCAGTCAGGAAGAGATTGAGCATGCTGTTTATCAACTGTTTCAATTGTTCTACAAGAAGGGAGGAGTGATCGCACAATGTGAGTTTGGACCGGGAGCCAAACCGGAAAATGTCTGGACGGTATTTGAAACCTGGAACAGACTTCCTTACGAATAACGATCGGAAAGAAATGGCAGAAAGATATGTCATCGGTATTGACCTGGGGGGTACAAAAGTGGAAGCCTGCCTGATGGATTCACGCCGCAAGGTAATGTCCAGACACCGGGTTTTATCCCAACCCCGGAAAGGATTGGACCAGGTTATCCGGAATATTCAAACCGTTGTTAACGCGGTTTCAAAAAACTACCCGATTGAAGCGATCGGTATGGGTACACCGGGCACCCACGAACCGGTGGAGGATGTGTTACACGGATCACCCCACACCCCGGTTTATGAATTACCGGGATTTATAGGCAGGGTAAGGACGCAATTTAACCATCCCCTTGTGGTGGAAAACGATGCCAATTGCCTTGCCCTGGCTGAATATTTTGGGAACTATGAGGATAAATATTCCTATGTCTTAGCCGTTATCATTGGAACCGGTATGGGATATGGACTGATCCTGGATAAAAAATTATACCGTGGGATACATGGAGCTGCAGGTGAAATAGGTCATACCACCATCGATTACCGGGGAAGGAAATGTGAGTGTGGACGGTCAGGGTGTGCTGAAGCGTATCTTTCCGGACCCAGCCAGTGCAGAAGATATCATGAAATCAGTGGAGAAAAAAAGTCACTTCAACAGATCTGGGAATTATACCAGGGAGGAGATCCCGGAGCCACCGCCCTGTTCGAGGAGAGTTGTGAGATCATGGCACAGGTATTTGCCAATGTAGTCAATGCATTTGACCTGGAAGCAATTATACTGGGGGGAGGAGTATCGAATATTCCCATTTGGTATGAGAATGTTCCACCCATCATGAGCCAATCCTTTTTTGGCCCTCCCAGGGGAGAAATCCCTGTTTTGAAAGCCAGAATGGGTGATTCAGCAGGAGTGCTGGGAGCAGCTTACCTGGCATTGAGAGAGATAGGTTTGATGGAATTTTGAAAAGATCGGTCACGTTTGTCGGTTAAGATGCCCGGGTCGGAGTTCGTTTTTCGGTAACGGAAACAAGACGAAAAAGCTTTGCTTTTATTTCACAGGGCCCGTATCGTAAATTGGTAAACGGGTATCGGGAAAGAACAAGGATAAATCATAAACGAACAAAGCAAAAAGGGTTGAAGATCGATAATAGGCTATGTAAAAAAGACAACCAACGAATTACGTTAAACGAAACGGGCATCGTTACCAAACACCCCTGCCTGCCGGCAGGCAGGGAATACCGAATCAAAAACCATAATACCATGAAGAAAAGTATCATTTTTTCGTTAATCATCATTCTGTTCACAACCACATCCTTCTCACAATCCCCCGATCCCATCCCCATGGACCAATACCTGGAATTTGCCAGGAAATCGGCTAACTGGACGTGGGAAAATATGGATTCGTTAATGGCGGTCTGGAGAGAGACACTCGATCCGTTGAGCGTTTTTGGATACCGTCCCCCCGGACGGATCCTGGAGATGGCAACCATCTATGCCACCCTGTATGAAAAGGAAAAAAAGAAGGAATATGCCGAAAGGGCTAAAAAGATCTTGCTGATCTATGATGATTTCAAAAAGGAATACCCGGAAGAAGCGGTCCGGAAGCGCCCGGATTATGGGAACGGAGTACCGGCTCTTCCCGATTTTTTTACGACAATGAGATATGCCCGTCCCTACGAAATCCTGAAAAGACTCGGGTACCTGAATAAAAAAGAGCAGGAAAAGATTGATAAAGTGATCGCCCACAGCATGGATTACCTCCTTCAAACACAGGAATGGGGGCCAATGAACCGGACTGCCCTTCGGGCAGAAGCGCTGGCCTGGTCAATCCGTGCAGTACCAAACCATCAAAAAACACCAACCTGGAAGATGACTGAACAGGCTCTTGGTTTTGATAACTGGGGGAATTGGGAGATTGAAGATGCCACCATCTATCATGGTGTATGGCTCTATGCCCTGCTCGGTTATGCCGATGCCAAAAATAAGGTGGAGGAGCTTTTTAAAACCCCGGAGATGTATTATTATGCTCACTATTTCCTTCAGCTGATGTCTCCTGACGGGATGATACCCGACTTCGGTGATGCAACCTTGCATTCAAACTGGAACCGGTACCTGGTATACTTTGAAGCAGCAGCAAACATATATCGAAATCCGGAATTGAAATGGGCAGCTGCCGTAATCGCAAGGAAGTTCATCGATTTTGACCGGATAGAGAATACAGGATTAGCCTATATGTTACTCGATTGTTACCGTTATGGCACGGATGATGTCAAACCCAGATTACCGGAAAACCTAAGTAGCGAAGTGATGGAAGATGTGCAGGGCAAGAAGATCGTTTTCCGGAATGGATGGACACCGGAATCTACCTATATGCTGTTAAACTACAGAGATGAGGGAGATGGAGGATTGCTGTTCAGAGATTACCTGCGCGATGTCATACCGGTAGAAGAGGAAAAAATGACCCATGGACATGCCGATGAAAACAGCATCGTCCTGTTGATGCAGAACGGATCAATGTTGCTGCATGACGGAGGTTACCGGGATTTTATGCCGAGCGGACCCTACGGAGCCTATCGCCAGGACTACTTCCATAACCGGTTGTGTGTGCGGCAGGAAAAAATATTTATGGGACAGAAAGAGGGTGAATGGAGATACAGCCCGACAGACCATCCGGAAATACCCGGACAATCGGTACTCGATTTTCTTCATAACGCCGGATCATACCGGATCATCAGAACACAGAAAATCGATTTTCTTACGTTCCCCGATTTCGACTACAGCCGAACCCGGTTGATCGATGAAAAACTGGGCTATGAATGGGACAGGGTCATTACCTATATTAAGGATCCTGAAATGGTTGTGGTGTTTGACATCGTGAAAGCCCGGGTTGAGGAGTTCTTTACAGCAGCAAACCTCTGGCATACCCGGGAGATAATAAAACAGGGAAATCACTGGTACGATACCCGGTATGATTCCATCGGGAACCTGAAACTCAATGCAAATACCAACCTGCTGATCCACTTTCCAAAATCACACTTCCGGATCGAACAAACGGAAATGGCAAAACGGTATTACCAGGATGAATGGGTGATATCGGAAACAACAGGACAACATTTTGAATTGGGACAAACCATTGGTTTTGTGACCGTTTTGATACCCCATCCACACACAGAACCGCCTGAAAACCTGATTTCTCAAATCCGGTATATCGGATCCGAATCCACTGGAAAGGGAATGTCGGTTGAGATCCGGAAAGGAGACCGGGTCATTCACGTCGGTGTAAAAAACGACCTTCGAATGGATATGTTCCGTGATTATCGCAGACCGAAATATACCTATGAATCGGGCAAAATTAGCTACGGACCGTTTGAAACCAACGGAGATTTTTTCTATACCGAGCGAAAGGACGACATACTCAATTTTACCGTGGTGAACCTGACAAAAGCGTTTTACCAGGATCAGGTACTGTATGAACAGCAATCCGGCTATTTCGGACTGGCTTTTGATGGCAGTGCAGATGTTTCAGGATTAGGCAAGGCAAGGTATTGGAGAGAGGAAGTGGAATTGAATAATGAATAAAGAATGTCGTCCATAGGACTCCTATGGAGAATATCGAATGAAGAAGGGAGTTAAAATGAGGGACTCTGTGACTATGAGACCGTGAGACGAAGAGACTGAGAGGGGATTAGGCAAAGGGCAAAGAGCATGGAGCATAGAGTAAAAGAATGATGTGCCAAAGGCATGCCCATGGCAGACTGAAAGACCGAGCAGTAGAACAGATCCGTAAAAATGACCACACACAACTACTGCCCTGCAGATGTGTAACCACTTCCTGAGAATATTTTGAGATGAATTAAATAAAATCCTATTTTTGATTTTTTTAAATCAAGTCATATAGCACCTAACTGCAATACATCATGAGCGACCTTCTTGTACGATTAGCCCACTGTGTGGAACATGGTAAGATCAATAAAGCATCTCCCTATCCCCCCGAAATGAAGGGGGAAGATGGAGCGGATGAGCTGACTATGCAGGCATTGAAGGAAGGGATATCCCCGCAGGACATTCTTTCCAAAGCATTTGAAGTGGGGATGGAACGGGTGGGTAAAAAGTTTGCGGAAAACAAAGTTTTTGTTCCGCAATTGCTGATGTCGGCAAAAGCAATGACGACTGCTATGGAGCACATCAAACCCTTTTTCCAGGCCGGGGATGTGAAACGAAAAGGAGTGTTCGTTATAGGAACCGTAAAGGGGGATTTACACGATATCGGTAAAAACCTGGTAGCCATGATGGTCGAGGGGAATGGCTGGGAAGTGATTGACCTGGGTGTGGATGTTGGTGTTGACAGGATCATGGAACAGCTGGATAAACATCGTGGCGCTGCCGTGGGTATGTCAGCGTTGCTTACCACAACCATGGTGAACATGGAAGGTGCGATAAAAGAGATTAAAGAAAAATACCCGAAAACAAAGATACTGGTCGGAGGTGCCCCTCTGACCACAGATTATTGCAGGAAGATCGGAGCAGATTTTTACTCCCCTGATCCGCAGGGAGCAGTAGGGTATTTGAACTCACTTTAACCGGATTCCGGAAAGTTTAATTTCATGACATTGAAACAGGGTAACAGCGCTTGTTGGATCCTGGTATTGATTATCTGGTATTCCATTACTGCAGGTACCTCCGCCCAGGAGGTTGTGATTAACGAGGTAATGCCTGCCAACTCCGTGACAATTCAGGATGAAGATGAAGAATTCTCCGACTGGATTGAGTTGTTCAATGCAGGCACTGATCCGGTGCAATTGCAACATTATGGACTGTCCGATATCGATTCGACCTTCCCGAAATGGACCTTCCCGGAAATGGTGTTAGATCCCGATGATTTTATTGTGGTCTTTGCTTCTGGAAAAGACAGAACTGAACCTTCCCTGTACTGGCAGACCATCATTAACCGGGGGGATGAATGGAAATACATTGTTCCGACACAGGAACCTCCTGCCGATTGGAATACCATCACTTTCGATGACCAGAACTGGGATTCAGGGAAAAGTGGATTCGGATACGGTGATAACGATGACTCAACCCTGGTACCCGTTACCATGTCTTGCTATATCAGGAAGAAATTCCTGATTGAGGATACAAGTCACCTGGAAGATGCCATTCTGCACATGGACTACGATGACAGTTTTGTAGCCTACCTGAATGGAGAGGAAATCGCACGGGGTAACATTGGAATTCCGGGGATCCCTCCTGCATTTGATCAGGCTGCGGATAATTATGATCACGAAGCCCTTATTTACCGGGGATTGCCACCGGAATCATTCCGAATCGATTCCCTGCATAACCTGATCAGTGAGGGGGAGAACGTGCTTGCCATCCAGGTACATAATCACAGCACCGGCTCGTCGGACCTGACAGCCATTCCATTCCTTAGTATCGGATCGGTTATCAAGCCGGGTACTGCCTACCCGGTGCCTCCCATTTTACATATAAACTCCCCCTTACTGCACACGAACTTTAAGCTGGATGCTGAAGGAGAGACGGTATATCTCTATGATCCGTCGAACGTAATCATTGACAGCATTGCCTTCGAACGGATGTATAATGATATTTCCGGCGGAAAATACCCCGACGGATCCGGTAGCTTGTTCTATTTCCAGCAAGCCACACCGGGAGAGCCAAACCTGACGAAAACTTACTCCTCGATCTCCGGTGAACCCTATTTTTCTGTTCCCGGGGGACTATTTACCACCTCATTGACCGTTTACCTTACCGGACAGGAAGCAGATGATACGATTTATTATACCACCGATGGAAGTGAGCCATCCATCTATTCTCAAAAATATGCCATAGGGGGGATATTCATCGAATCAACAACTGTGCTCAGGGCGAGGATCCTGGAACAGGGAAAAATTCCGGGCCGGGTGGTATCCCATACTTACCTGGTCAATATCCAGAATACATTACCGGTGATTTCGCTGACTACATCTCCTGAAAATCTCTGGGATTACTACGACGGGATCTATGTCATGGGACCAAATGCTTCCCAGGATTTTCCCCATTTTGGCGCCAATTTCTGGGAGGATTGGGAAAGGCCGGTACACATTGAACTGTTCGAACCGAATGGGAAAGATGGCTTTTCAATCGATGCCGGCATGAAGATATTCGGGGGGTGGAGCCGGGGACTTCCGCAAAAATCCCTCTCCCTGTTTGCCAGGAGCAAGTACGGCTATGGAAACATCGATTACCGGATCTTCGGTGAAAAAGATATCGATCAGTTTGAAGCAATTGTTCTTCGAAATTCGGGAAATGACTGGAACTATTCCATGATGAGGGATGGGATGATGACCAGTTTGGTGAGTAAAATGGATATTGATATACAAGCTTACCGGCCAGCTGAGATTTATATGAACGGTGAATACTGGGGTATCCTGAACATCCGCGAAAAGGTTAATGAACATTTCATTGCTTCAAACCATGGTGTCGATCCGAACAGTATTGATCTGTTGGAGGGGAACGGCTGGGTGATACAAGGAAGCGCTGACCACTATTTTTCCATGCTCAATTTTATCGATAACAACTATATGCAGCCGGATCAGAACTTCGACGTCGTGAAATCAATGATGGAGACCGATAATTTCATCAAATACCAGATCAGCCAGATCTATTTTGATAACCGGGACTGGCCGGGAAACAACATCAAATTCTGGCGTCCGCAATCAGAAACAGGACGCTGGCGCTGGATCATGTTTGACACCGATTTTGGATTTGGAATCTGGGATCCGTCAAAATATACATTCAATACCCTTGCCTATGCCCTTGAACCCAATGGACCGGATTGGCCAAATCCTCCCTGGTCAACGTTCCTGCTCAGAAAATTGATGGAAAACAACCGGTTCAAAATCGATTTTATCAACTGCTTTGCCGATCACCTTAATACCACCTTCCTTCCGGAAAAGGTGAGGAACCATATCCTGACACTGAAACAAAACATTGAAGAAGAGATGCATGATCACCTTGATCGATGGGGAGGGTATTACATCAACTGGGAGAACGAAATCCAGGTAATGATCAATTTTGGTAACAACCGTGTGAATTATGTAAGGAATAATATCCTGAATCAATTCAATCTAAACGGGACATTTGCTCTGGATCTGGGTGTTAATCCTCCCTCATCAGGAAAGATTAAACTGAATTTTATTATTCCGGAGAAATACCCGTGGAACGGTATCTATTTTGACAACGTACCCATTCAGTTAACCCCACTTCCTGAACCAGGATACCGGTTTACCGGCTGGACGGGCTCTTCACAATCCACCGATAATCCACTTATCCTTGATGTTTCAACCAATCAGCAGATTACGGCACATTTTGAACCGGATGGCAGTGGGCTGCAATACATCGTTATCAATGAGATCAACTACAATTCACCCGATTATTTTGACACAGGCGATTGGATCGAGATCTATAACAGGGGTGATTCAGCAAGAGACCTTACCGGTTGGATCCTGAAAGATTCGGACGATGAACATCAATTCATCTTTCCTTCAAATACGAATATCGGGGCGGATGATTACCTGGTTGCCTGCAGGGATGAAACGGCATTTGTTACATTGAATCCGTACGTGGCACATCATGTGGGAGATTTTGATTTTGGGCTGAGCAGCTACGGCGAATGCATCAGGTTGTATGATGATAGTCTTCGGCTTGTCGATTCCGTCTTTTATGGAATCAGTTCACCCTGGCCTCCCGAACCCAACGGAACAGGACCTGCCCTGGAACTGATCAATCCTGCCCTGGATAATACCCTGCCTGAAAACTGGTATGCTTCAAATACCCATGGAACACCGGGAGCAATCAACGAATCATGGTCACCACTCTCCGTTGAGGAACCTGAACGTTCCGGAATGAATGATGGTGATCTCCGGATCTATCCTAATCCGTTCAATACCTCTACCACAATACAGATCTACCTGGAACAGCAGGATGAAGTAAGGATTACCATTCATGATATGACAGGGAAAACGGTCTCTGTGCTGTTTGAGGGGAATTTGATCCGGGGAGTACATGAATGGAATTGGGATGCAACTGCTTCAAATGGAAATCAAGTTTCTCCAGGAGTCTATTTAATAAAGGTGGAAACAAAAAATAACTGCCTGACAAATAGGGTTTTATTTAATCAATAACGCCAACTGCTGAAGAATGGATAGGCACCTCGGGCACCATATAATTGATCAGTTTTCACCCTGATCGAACATCGAAAAAATCGAAAAAATAAAATTGCCCGATTCTTTTATTATTTACCAGGTAAGTGTAAATTTAACACTTCAAGAGCAGAACGTTACTTAACGGGGAAATTGTGGTAATTGTATCCAAAATCCCGTGACAGGAGATGGTTGTAGAAAGCAATGATTAACAGCTGAAATACCATGGTCAAATACTATTCAGAATACCATAAATTCCTGGTAGCTGTGGATTGTATTATTTTTGGTTTCGATGGGAAGGAACTGAATTTGTTATTGATCAAACGTAACTTTCCCCCGGCAAAAGGGGAGTGGTCCCTGATGGGTGGATTCCTGAAGAAAAACGAGAGTATTGATCAGGCAGCCGAAAGGGTCCTGTTCAAATTGACGGGTTTGTGCAACGTCTTTCTGGAACAGTTACAGGGGTATGGAGAAATTAAGAGGGATCCCGGAGAGCGCGTTATTTCCATCGCATACTATGCCCTGATCAAGATTGATGATTACGATGAGGAACTGGCTCGCCAATACAATGCGAAATGGTTCCCCATCAATGATTTCCCAAAACTGATTTTCGATCACAATATTATGGTGGATAAAGCTTTGAGACGATTGCAGAGAAAAGCACAAAACCAGCCCATCGGATTTGAACTGATTCCCCCAAAATTTACGATACCTCAACTGCAACGATTATATGAAGCAATCTTTCGGAAAGAGTTCGATAAAAGAAACTTCCGGAAAAAGATCCTCAGTTTCCACGTGCTGAAAAAACTGGAAGAGAAAGACAGGGAAAGCTCAAAAAAAGGCGCATACCTCTATCAATTTGATCAGAAAGAATACAACCGATTGCTCAATAGCGGATACAATTTTGAGGTGAATGTTTAGATAATTTTATTGTAACACGTTTAACAATACGCTTATGGAAGGTTTTCATGCACTTGACTGGATCGTTCTTGGCCTTTTCGGTCTGGGTCTGGTTGGAATTATTGTCTGGGTAAGCCGGATGAAGGAAGACACTACGTCGGATTACTTTCTGGCAGGGCGGGATGCTACGTGGTTGGCCATCGGGGCATCCATTTTTGCATCCAATATTGGATCTGAACATCTGGTGGGTCTTGCCGGTGCCGGTGCTTCCAGTGGAATGGCGATGGCACATTGGGAAATGCACGGCTGGATGATCCTTGTACTGGGTTGGCTTTTCGTTCCCTTTTATGCCCGGAGCGGTGTGTTTACCATGCCGGAATTTCTTGAGCGACGGTATAATTCAGCTTCCCGCTCCCTGTTGTCCATCATTTCCCTGGTATCTTATGTCCTTACCAAAGTGGCTGTAACCGTCTATGCCGGCGGTGTGGTCTTCAAGGAAGTATTCGGGATTGAAACCATCTGGGGTATCGATTTCTTCTGGTTTGGAGCCATTGGACTCGTTATAATAACAGGAATTTATACGGTGATCGGGGGTATGAAATCCGTATTGTATACATCCATTCTTCAAACACCGATCCTGTTGATCGGATCCATAACCATTGTGATTATCGGCCTGGTGAAAGTTGGTGGCTGGAGCGAACTGCAGGCTATATGCAGCACAAACCTTACGGAACATGGAGACTCGATGATGAGCCTGATCCGGTCACCCAAAGATGCTGAATTCCCATGGACCGGAGTCATTCTGGGATCAGCCATTATTGGATTCTGGTATTGGTGTACCGACCAGTATATCGTACAACGTGTGCTATCGGGAAGGAATCAGACACAATCACGCAGGGGAGCTATTTTCGGAGCCTACCTGAAACTCCTGCCGGTCTTTATATTCCTGGTTCCCGGATTAATTGCATTCGCCCTGAATGAGAAAGGAATACTCGACCTGACGGATTCGGATTCTGCCTTTCCCCTGCTGGTATCAGAACTGCTGCCGATCGGGTTGAAAGGAGTCGTGGTAGGTGGCCTGCTGGCTGCATTGATGAGCTCACTGGCATCCCTGTTTAATTCCTCGGCAGCCCTCTTTACAGTTGATTTCTACAAGAAATTCAGGCCGGAGGTTTCAGAAAAGAACCTGGTATTTGTGGGTCGTGTGGCAACCGTTGTTATCGTAATCCTGGGAATTGCCTGGATCCCCGTAATGAAAGGCATCGGAAAGGTATTGTATGAGTACCTGCAGGATGTGCAATCCCTCCTGGCACCCGGGATTGCATCGGTATTCCTGCTGGGTGTATTCTGGAAGAAAGCAACTCCAAAAGCTGGATTTGCAGCGCTTGCCACCGGATTTGTTCTGGGCATGGTAAGGCTGGTATTCAATGTATTTGCCGATTCAGTTCCGGAAGGTACCTGGTACCATGCTATCTGGGTAAAACCAAACTGGTTGCATTATGAAATAATACTATTTGGCATTTGCCTTATGATCATTTGGGTGGTGAGTTATTTTACTGAAAAAGCCAGTGAGGAAAAACTCGTTGGACTAACCTACTTTTCTGCCACTCCCGAACAGAAAGCGATCACAAGGGCAAGCTGGAGCAATTGGGATGTGATCAATTCAGCCATCGTCATTGTCGTGATCATTGCTTTCTATATCTATTTCTTTAAGTAAAGTGGACTTAAAAATGAAGAACAGCATACAAATTACAAAAGAATCGAACATTGGATGGATCGGTACCGGTGTGATGGGCGCTTCCATGTTTGGACACATAATTAATGCCGGCTACAGGGGTGTTGTATTTACCCGGACCAGAGAAAAAGCCAAGAAGTTGATTGATAGTGGTGTTTCATGGTTGGAAAATCCAAAACAGGTTGCTGAAAAATCAGACGTTATCATAACCATTGTCGGATTTCCATCCGATGTGGAGGAGGTATATTTTGGCGATCAGGGAGTGTTGAATGGTGTTAAAAAAGGAACTCTCCTGATCGACATGACGACAAACAGTCCTACCTTGGCCGTAAAAATTTATGAAGCGGCAAAGGATAAAGGTGCTTATTCGCTCGATGCCCCGGTATCCGGGGGAGATGTCGGAGCAAGAAATGCCACCCTTTCCATCATGGTCGGCGGAGATGAGGAGGCATTTGATTCAGCAAAACCCCTGCTGGGATTGATGGGTGATAAAGTGAACTACCAGGGGAAGGCAGGTACGGGACAACATACTAAAATGAGTAACCAAATCGTGGTGGCCAGCTCCATGATCGGTGTCTGTGAAAGCTTGTTGTATGGAATGAAAGCAGGTCTTGATCCGGAACGGATGCTTGCATCCATCAGCAAAGGAGCTGCCGCCTGCTGGACACTGGATAACCTGGCTCCAAGAATCCTGAAACGGAACTTCGAACCCGGGTTCTTTGTGGATCATTTTATCAAAGATATGGGTATCGTGCTGGATGAGGCTATGAGAATGAACCTCGTCCTCCCCGGACTGTCACTCGTTCATCAACTCTATATCTCCGTAAAAGCCAAAGGCCTGGGAAAAAAAGGAACCCAGGCACTGATGCTCGCACTGGAAGAATTATCCAACATCAAAAATTAATTTTGATGCAACTTTCGCCGAAGGCACGCCTATGGCGGATGTTGGACGATTAATTAAATTCTTTCCACATTGATATCCAAGGATTTATGTAGGTCGACTCTCCTGAGTCGACATGGCGACTTGGAAAGTCGCCCAACATTGGTTAGAGGTAATCCGTGAAATAATGTTTTGGTTTGTAAAATAGATAAATCAAATAAATAGAATTTTACTGACTTAAATAACAGATGACTATATCCCTTTTACCAGGTGATAATACACCTCATTCCACCGCAAGGCATTCTTGAATTCGGGAATGCGGGTCTCTTCATCAATGATGATGCACTCCACCCCGGACATTTGAGCAAAATCACGAATCATTTCTGAGGTGATGTTCTGACTGTAACAGGTATGGTGTGCTCCTCCAGCCAATATCCAGGCTTCAGCTGCAATTTTCAGATCGGGTTTTGGGTTCCAGAGGACCCTTGCTGTGGGTAATTTAGGCAAATCCCTTGGTGGTTGTACCGCTTCCACTTCATTTACCAGGATACGGAACCGGTTTCCCATATCCAGGACAGTGACGTTGATTGCCGGGCCGGAGGGGACATTGAACACCAGCCGGACTGGCGCATCCTTGCCACCGATGGAGAGGGGATGTACTTCAAGGGTGGGCTGACTTTCAGCAATGGATGAACAGATCTCAAGCATGTGTGCACCCAATACAAGCATCCCGGATGGATCAAGGTGGTAGGTATAATCCTCCATGAAGGAATTACCCCCGGGAAGACCGTATGACATGACCTTCATGATACGAAGCATGGCTGCCGTTTTCCAATCCCCTTCCGCACCGAAACCATACCCATCATTCATCAACCGTTGAACTGCAATCCCTGGTAGTTGAACCAATCCATGAAGGTTTTCAAAGGTGTCGGTAAATCCGCCGAATCCACCATCTTCCAGGAAATTTCGTAACCCCAGCTCTATTCTTGCAGCCTCCCTCAGGGAAGGGTGATTCTTACCCGCTTTTTGAAGATCTGCCTCCATCTTGTAAGCTGATTGATACTCTTCAACCATCCGGTCGATTTCAGATTCGTTTACCCGGTTAATGAATTGAACCAGGTCTCCAACAGCATAGCCGTTAACCGACCAGCCAAAACGCATCTGTGCTTCTACCTTGTCTCCCTCTGTCACCGCAACTTCCCGCATGTTATCACCCAGCCGGGCTATTTTCAGTTTCTGCGATTCGTGCCATCCACACGCAGCCCGGGACCAGCCGGCAAGTTTATTCAATACCTCCGGGTCCTGCCAGTGCCCGACAATTACTTTGCGCTCTTTTCTCATCCGGCTGCCAATAAATCCAAATTCACGGTCACCGTGAGCCGATTGATTCAGGTTCATGAAATCCATGTCAATGTTTTCCCATGGAATATCACGGTTGTATTGGGTATGAAGATGAACAAAGGGCTTGTTCAGTGCCGATAACCCCCCAATCCACATTTTTGCGGGAGAAAAGGTGTGCATCCAGGTAATCAGACCAACACAGGTTGAGCTGTTGTTCGCTTCCATACATACCCGCATGATCTCTTCCGGAGTGGTTACCACCGGCTTGAAGACGATCCGTACAGGTATTTTATTCGAAGCATCAAATGCGTTAGCAATTTCCAGGGAATGGCGTGCAACTTTTTCAAGAGTTTCTTTGCCATATAAATGCTGGCTGCCGGTGATGAACCAGGCTTCAAGTTTCTTAAGATCAGGCATAAATCATTTTATTAGTGTAAAATATACGTTTATAAAAGTACAAAAATATGTCAGACTAAAAAAAAAAATCATCCTTTTTTAAAAATAAGTGTTAAATTTACTCTTATTAAATCTTCATGCATTTTAGGATAAATGGAGATTGTGTATTAATTTCAATTCATTTGATAGAAAGTGAAATCCATGATTATGCTCAGGGAAATAAAAAAAGAAGTATTTCAGGCTAATATGTCACTTGTAGAGTACAAGATGGTAATTTTTACCTGGGGGAACGTGAGTGCGATTGATAGAAACCAGGAATTGGTTGTGATCAAGCCCAGCGGTATCGATTACATGGAAATGAAACCGGAACAGATGGTTGTGCTCGATCTGAATGGGACGGTGGTGGAAGGAGATCTCAAACCCTCTTCCGATGCCCTCACCCACCTTTGTCTCTATAAGGAATTTCCGGAAATCCGAGGAGTAGTGCATACCCATTCCGAGTGGGCAACCATCTGGGCACAGGCAGGAAAAGGGATCCCTGCCCTGGGAACTACCCATGCTGATTATTTCAAGGGGGAAATTCCATGTACACGCTCACTTACCAGGGCAGAGATCAAAGGAGATTATGAAACGGAAACGGGCCGGGTGATTGCGGAAACATTCCGGAACATCCGGTATCAGGATATCCCCGGGGTGCTGGTGCATGGTCACGGACCCTTCTGCTGGGGCAATAGCGCTGCGGATGCTGTACATAACGCGGTAGTCCTTGAACAGGTTGCCAGGATGGCTTATCATACGCTCCGCTTGAATGAGGATGCAACACTTGACCCCGGGCTCATGGAGAAACATTTTTCAAGAAAACACGGTCCGGATGCATACTATGGGCAGGGAAAGACAGGCAAGTAAAGAATAAAGTTTAATTTCTCAATATTGACATTGGGGAATCCGCTTATTGAATCGTTATTCATACCACCTCCCTCCTGATACGTATCAGGAGGACTCCTCCTATTAGGGGGAGAATTTAGATTACGTTTATTATTACACATGGCTTTCAGAATACATAATAATCCGAAGTTTAAAGGAATTCGAAAAGAGTTAAGAAACAATACAACATCTTCCGAAGCAGTACTCTGGACAATTCTGAGGAAGAGACAAGTTGGAGGTTTTAAATTCAGAAGACAACATAGTCCGGGAAATAACGAATTAAAGTTCCCCTCCTTGCCAGGAGGGGTGGATTCCGCCTTGGCGGGAGACGGGGTGGTAGTATAGTAATAGACTTACGATATAGTATTAAACCATAATACATCTACTCTCATGAAACATACAAAACGCTTACTCTTCGCATCATTTCTTTTCGCATCATTTGCTTTTTACGGCTTGTCCCAGGAAACAGAAAACAAGATTATCATCAATGCCGACCTGGGGGAGCATCAGATCAGCAAACACATTTACGGTCATTTTGCCGAACACCTGGGCCGGTGCATCTACGGTGGAATATGGGTTGGCTCTGATTCACCCATTCCCAATACAAGGGGTATCCGAAACGATGTTGTACAGGCGCTAAGAGAACTGGAGATTCCCAATTTACGGTGGCCCGGGGGATGTTTCGCTGATACATATCACTGGAAAGACGGAATCGGGCCCCGTGAATCACGTCCTTCAATTGTAAACGTACACTGGGGAGGTGTTACAGAAGACAACAGCTTTGGTACCCATGAATTTATGGATCTTTGCGAACAGCTCGGGTGTGATGCCTATATCTGCGGCAATTTAGGCAGTGGAACGGTCAGGGAAATGGCGGAATGGGTAGAGTATCTCACCTCGGATGCCGACAGTCCAATGACCCGCCTTCGCAAACAAAACGGCAGGGAAGATCCCTGGAAAGTGCGGTTCTGGGCTCTGGGAAACGAGAACTGGGGGTGCGGGGGAAACATGAACCCGGAATATTATGCCGACCTTATGCGCAGGTATTCAACCTACTGCCGGAACCTGGGCGGGAACAGGCTTGTGAGAATAGCATGTGGTCCCAACAGCTCAGATTATAACTGGACCCAGGTATTGATGGAAGATCCCCAAAACCGCTGGATGATGCAGGGATTAGCCCTCCATTATTATACTGTAATGGATGGCTGGGGGCACAGGGGATCAGCAACCCAATTCGATGAATTGGAATGGATCTCAACCATGCAACAAACCCTTTGGATGGATGAACTCATTTCGGGTCACTCGACCATCATGGATCAGTATGATCCGGAAGAACGAATCGGTCTCTATGTGGATGAATGGGGTAACTGGTTCGATGTGGAACCGGGAACCGAACCCGGATTTCTCTACCAGCAGAACAGCCTCAGGGATGCCGTGGTTGCAGCCATTAACCTGAATATCTTTAACAACCATTGCGACCGGGTAAAAATGGCAAACATAGCCCAAACAGTGAATGTCCTGCAGGCAATGATCTTCACAAAGGAGGATAAAATGATCTGTACACCTTCCTACTACACCTTCCGGATGTTTAAAGTGCACCATGATGCAACACTGCTTCCGCTGTCGCTGACTTGCAGGGATTATCAATACGAGGAGAAAAAAGTGCCTTCCCTTTCTGCTTCCGCCTCGCTGGATGAGGAAGGAATTATTCACCTCACTCTGGCAAACCTTGATCCCCGAAAGAACCAGAAGATCGTATGTGAGGTAAGGGGAAAAATGTGCTCGACCGTTACAGGAGAGATCCTTACCTCAGAAAATATGACTGATCACAATGATTTTGATACAGGAGAGATCGTGATTCCCGGAAAATTTGAGGGAGCCAGGATCAAAGACGGAATCCTGGAAATCAATATGCCCTCGAAATCGGTCGTTGTTTTAAGTATCAAATAAATATGAAAAAAAGGTATGTAATTGGCGTTGATTATGGAACTGATTCTGTCAGATCGGTAATCATTGATGCTGCTGACGGAACCGAAATGGCTTCTTCGGTAATTGACTATCCCCGGTGGAAAGCCGGGAAATACTGTAATCCTTCAGAAAATCAGTTCAGGCAACATCCCCGGGATTTTCTGGAGGGACTGGAATATACCATTCGGGATGCATTGCAAAATGCCGGGGGATTAGATCCCGATGAGATCATGGCCCTCTCTGTGGATACTACAGGCTCGACTCCCGTTGCAGTGAATAAAGATGGAATGCCCCTTTCACTGACCGATCAATTCAGTGAAAATCCAAATGCGATGTTCATTCTATGGAAAGATCATACTGCAGTTAAAGAAGCCGATGAAATCAATAAACTGGTACGATCCTGGGGAGGGATTGACTATACAAAATTCGAAGGCGGTGTCTACTCCTCGGAATGGTTCTGGGCTAAGATCCTTCATGTCTTACGTGAGGATGCAAGTGTCAGGGGAAATGCATTTTCATGGGTGGAACATTGCGACTGGATACCGGCTTTACTTACCGGTAACACAGATCCGCTTACCCTGAAACGGAGCCGTTGTGCAGCAGGGCATAAAGCCATGTGGCATGAAACCTTTGACGGCTTGCCCTCAGAGGAATTTCTTGTGAAACTGGATCCCCTTCTTGCCGGACTGCAGGAGAGGTTATACCGGGATACCTATACCTGTGATGTACCTGTTGGAACCCTTACTGCCGAATGGGCAAAAAAATTGGGACTGACAGAAAAAGTCCGCGTTGGTGTGGGAGCGTTTGATGCACACCTGGGCGCTGTGGGTGGTGAGATAGAACCCGGGTATCTGAGCAAGGTGATGGGAACATCAACCTGTGATATGCTTGTGGCACCCATGAAAGAATTTGGAGATAAGCTGGTTCAGGGTATTTGCGGACAGGTTGACGGATCCATTACACCGGGGATGTTGGGACTTGAAGCCGGACAATCTGCTTTCGGAGATGTCTATGCCTGGTTTAAAAACCTGCTCATGTGGCCCATTGAACAATTCATTCCCCAAAGCAACAGCATAGATAGCAACACAAAGGAAAGATTGATCTCGGAGATATCGGAAAGAATCATCCCCGCATTGTCAGAACAAGCGAAAACCATTCCAATTGAAGAATCAGGTATCGTAGCCCTTGACTGGCTGAACGGAAGAAGAACACCCGACGCAAACCAGAACCTGAAGGGGGCAATTACCGGGTTAACCCTGGGATCCGATGCTCCCAGGATATTCCGGGCACTGGTGGAAGCCACTGCCTTCGGATCGAAAAAGATAGTTGACCGGTTCATTGCGGAAGGAGTGGAAATAAAAGGAGTGATTGCCCTGGGTGGCGTTGCCAAAAAATCACCCTTCGTCATACAGGTTGTTGCCGATGTGCTGAATATGCCCATTAAAGTGGCACGTGCCGAACAAGCCTGTGCCCTTGGATCAGCAATGGCTGCTGCGGTCGTGGGAGGAATATATACCACCATTGAAGAAGCTCAGAAAGCCATGGGAAGTGGATTTGAGAAAGAGTATATCCCGGAACCGGAAAAGGCAGAAAAGTACAGGATATTGTATGAAAAATATTCGAAATTGGGTGAGTTTGTGGAGAAGGAGTTGTGAAAATAGAAGTACGCAGTCATCAGTACGCAGTCTGCAGTCCCGGCAATCACAAATTTTCAATTAAAATTTGTTTGAATGGTTCTCGGTCCTCGTTCCTCGGTCCTGGGTAAATGAAAGTAAATCGATATGATCAGTCAAGTAAATAAACCTTCTATGAAAAGCAGAAAAAAATATTCAATCATTATTGGGAATATCATCCTTATTT
>CAYZVJ010000036.1:0-14310 GCA_964481765.1 uncultured Rikenellaceae bacterium
TCTCTCTCTTAGCCTCGATTTTCGATTCTTTCTCTTTTAACCATGCTTCAAATCTCTTTTCGGCTTCTTCTTCGGGAAAAGCATTTTTCTTAACTCCTTCAAGGAGGTGTTTTTTCATAAACACTCCTTTATATGACAGAATAGCCCTACAGGTTTCTGTCGGTTGAGCGCCTTTTTGCAGCCATTCCAATGCTCTATCAAAATCAAGCTCAATAGTGGCAGGATTTGTATTTGGATCGTACATACCTAACCGTTCTATGAATCTGCCATCCCGTGGCGCCCTGCTATCAGCTATCACAATGTGATAATACGGTTTTCTTTTTCTCCCGTGTCTTGTTAATCTGATCTTTACAGGCATACGTTACGCTTTCTAATTAATCCTACGTTAAATTTTTGTGGGTGCAAATATATAACTTATTTCCCGATAAGAAAGATTTTTATATCGATTTTCGCAGAAGTGCTGAAATGCTTTGTTTTCAGCAGACAGGTTGCAAATTTTTCCAATAGTTTTCAACACATCTGCATATGTCCTGCGATTTCCTTAAATTTATACCACGTGCATCCGTTACATTTTTTTTACTTAATAGCCTTATTGTTTGGTAGTTAGAGCATGAAGGAGTTTGTCCATTTACACGTACACACACAATACTCGATTCTGGATGGGGCTTCCAGTATATCCGGACTGATCCATAAAGCCAAAGAGGATGGAATGAATGCAGTGGCAATTACGGATCATGGAAATATGTTTGGGGTTAAGGAATTTCATAATCTTGCCAAACGAAACGGGCTCAAACCCATCATTGGTTGTGAAGTGTATGTTGCAAAAAACAGCCGGTTTGACCGAACGGAAAAAGAAGACCGGAGTGGAGATCATCTCCTCCTGCTGGCAAAAAACAGCACCGGATACCATAACCTGGTTAAGCTGGTATCATACGCCTGGATTGACGGGCATTATTACAAGCCCCGGATCGACAAAGAGCTTCTTCAGAAGTATCATGATGGGATCATTGTTTCATCTGCATGCCTTGGGGGTGAGATTCCACAGGCAATCCTGAATGAAGGAGAGGAGAAGGCCAGAGAACTTGTACTGGAGTACAAAAAAATATTTGGCGAAGACTTTTACCTGGAATTGCAGCGACATAAAACGGGAGATCAGGTGACAGATAAGGATGTATACGAACGCCAGGAACAGGTTAATCAGGTGTTGGTAAAATTTTCAAGGGAATTTGACATACCTGTAATCGCCACGAATGATGTCCACTTCATCAATGAGGAAGATGCGGAGGCACATGACCGGTTAATTTGCCTGAACACAGCCTCCGAACTTGATGATCCGTCACGCCTGCGGTATACCAAACAGGAATTTTTTAAGACCCGGGAGGAGATGAACCTTCTTTTTGCAGATATCCCTGAAGCCCTGGAAAACACCCAAAAACTTGCAGATAAAATTGAGAATTACAAGTTAAACCAGGAACTTATCATGCCGGACTTTCCTCTTCCCGAGGGATTTAAGGATGAAGATGAGTACCTGTGTCACCTGACTTATGAAGGGGCAAAATTCAGGTATGGTGAAATATCGGATTCCCTGAAAGAAAGAATCGAGTTTGAACTGTCGGTAATAAAGAAAATGGGGTATCCCGGGTATTTCCTCATTGTACAGGATTTTCTGAATGAGGCAAGGAATATGAATGTCTCCGTAGGACCCGGCCGTGGCTCAGCAGCCGGTTCTGTAGTTGCCTATTGTACACAGATAACGGATATTGATCCGTTAAAGTACAACCTTCTGTTCGAGCGTTTTCTCAATCCGGACAGGATATCAATGCCTGATATTGATATTGATTTTGATGAAGATGGACGGGAGCAGGTGTTGAAATACGTGGTGAAAAAATATGGAATGAACCGGGTTGCTCATATCATTACCTTCGGTACCATGGCTGCAAAAATGGCCATACGGGATGTGGCGCGTGTTCAGAAACTTCCGCTTCCGGAGGCAGATCGTCTGGCAAAATTAGTTCCGGAAAGACCAGGAATTACTCTTTCTCAGGCATACAGAGAAGTTAGAGACCTCCAGGATGCAAAGAAA
This sequence comes from uncultured Rikenellaceae bacterium, assembly GCA_964481765.1. Classification (GTDB taxonomy): domain Bacteria; phylum Bacteroidota; class Bacteroidia; order Bacteroidales; family VadinHA17. The sequence goes on from CAYZVJ010000036.1 coordinate 2,084, forward strand.
GCCGGGAGCAAACTGGTTGCCGACACCTTGAAATACGCTGAAACCCTTGAAGGTTCAGTTCGCCATACCGGCATACATGCCTGTGGAGTGATCATTAGCCGGGATGACCTGATAGAACACATCCCGATATGTACATCAAAAGATTCCGATCTCTTTGTTACACAGTATGATGGGAATCATGTAGAAGACATCGGAATGCTAAAGATGGACTTTCTGGGACTGAAAACCCTTTCTATCATTAAAGATGCCGTTGATAATATCCGTGATTCAAAGAAGATTGAGTTGGATATCAATAGCATACCCCTAAACGATGCCAAAACCTATGAGCTCTATAGCAGGGGTGAAACAACCGGACTCTTTCAGTTTGAATCCCACGGGATGAAAAAATACCTCAAAGAGCTGAAACCCAACCGGTTTGAAGATTTGATTGCCATGAATGCACTCTACCGTCCGGGCCCAATGGAACATATACCCTCCTTCATTAACCGCAAACATGGCAAGGAGAAAATAGATTATGAGTTGCCTGTCATGAATCAATACCTGGAAGATACGTATGGAATAACGGTCTATCAGGAACAGGTTATGCAACTATCTCAGGCAATGGCTGGATTTACAAGAGGTGAAGCGGATTCACTCAGAAAAGCCATGGGGAAGAAACAGAAACGGGTAATGGATGAAATGAAAGAGAAATTCATTGAGGGGTGTCGGAAGAATGGCTATGAAATACGTGTTGTGGAAAAAATCTGGCAGGATTGGGAGGCATTTGCACAATACGCCTTCAATAAATCACATTCAACCTGTTATGCCTACTTATCTTACCAGACTGCCTATCTCAAAGCACACTATCCTGCTGAGTTTATGGCAGCCGTTTTAAGCAGAAATATCAGTGATCTGAAAAAGATCACCACCTTCATCGACGAAACAAAACGAATGGGAATTTCCGTTCTGAGTCCTGATGTCAACGAAAGCAATATCAAGTTTACAGTAAATAAAGAAGGAGATATCCGCTTTGGTCTGGGAGCAATCAAAGGTGTCGGGGAGAATGCAGCTGAACACATCATGACAGAGAGAAAAAATAATGGTCCATACAGGGATGTCTTCCACTTTGTCGAACGAATCAACCTTTCAACAGTCAATAAAAAAAGCATGGAAGCCCTTGCTTTGGCCGGTGCTTTTGACAGTTTCAGTGAACCACAACGCGGACAGTTTTTTTTAACCGATAAAAAAGGGTTGACTTTTATTGAAAACCTGGTACGGTATGGGAATAAGGTTCAGTCTGAAAAAAGTACCTCCCAGCAATCCCTTTTTGGAGATGCGGGTGGTATTGACCTTACAAAACCCGAAATACCACAGGGTGAAGAATGGCCAAAACTAGAACGCCTGAAAAAAGAAAAAGAGACCATCGGTATCTTCCTTTCAGCCCATCCTTTGGATGACTTTACCATGGAAATGCAAAACTTTTGTAATGCTTCATTGGCTGATTTCCAGAATATCAATGAATTAAACGGCAAGGAGTTAACCGTTGCCGGAATTGTTACCGAAGTGAAAACCGGAACAACCAAAAATGGCAGGCCCTATGGAACAATGAGCATACAGGATTATAAAGACTCCTTACGTCTTGCCCTGTTTAACACTGATTTTATCAATTTTAGCAAGTATTTTGCACTCGGATATTCCCTCCTTGTAAAGGGAAAAGTTCTCCCTAATCCATTCCGGAATAATGAACTGGAGTTTAAAATCAAACAAATTAATCTTCTTTCAGAAATAAGGGATGAACTCATTCATACAGTTTCCATAAAAATCCCGTTGCGGATTATTACACCTGAATTCATCGATTCAATCGATACCTTATCGGGTTCCGGTAAAGGCCATGTAAAACTAAAGGTTTATGTCTATAATCCCGATGATAAAATAAGTATTGGGATGTTTTCCAGAAACCGGAAAATAAACCTCTCCGATCAGTTCATACAATTCCTTGAAGAAAATCCGGACATTGAATTTACAGTTAATTGACTATATTTGCGCCAAATTTCAGGCACCAATCAACGTGCCTGTTGTTGATTTGAATTGCATAATTTAAAATTTTCAACGCATGACAATAGAAGTTACCGATGCCAATTTCGATGAAATCGTATTAAGGTCAGATAAGCCTGTTATTGTTGATTTCTGGGCCGAATGGTGTGGACCTTGCAGGATGGTCGGACCGATTATTAGTGAGCTCTCTCAGGAATATGATGGGAAAGCGATTTTTACCAAACTGGATGTCGATACCAATCCCGGGGTGTCGGCAAAATTTGGCATCCGGAATATTCCCACCGTTCTGTTTTTTAAAAATGGTGAGATTGCAGATAAACAGGTAGGAGCAGTTCCAAAAAGTAATCTGGAAGCCAAGCTTCAGGTATTGATTTGATTCAATTTCCCAAAATAAGCATTATCAACTGTACAATTAACTCGTCGGGATTTCCCGGTGAAATGATTATCTCCTGTATTTTACAAAAAAGCAAAGAGGACTATTGAACCCGGGTTCCAATAAACAGAATATCATCGACCTGAGGATGATCACCCTTCCACTCCTCAATGACCTTATCAAGACGTTCCTTCTGCTCCTGCATGGACAGATCCTGGATCTCTTTGAGTATGTTTTTTACAGCCCTCACTTTTAGTTTTTTACCGTCTTCCCCGCCAAATTGATCGGCATACCCATCTGAAAATATATAGGTGGTATCACCCGGCTTCAGTTTAATTTTGTGATTGGTAAATTTCTGGCCCACCTTAGTAGATGTACGGCCGATGGAAAAACGGTCTCCCTTGATCTCTTTTAATTCTCCATCTCGTATCATATAGAGAGGATTATATGCTCCGGCAAATTCCAACTCCTTTGTTGTAAAATCAAATACCGCCAGGGCAATATCCATTCCATCCTTTACCTCATCCTCCTCGGTTTGCTGTTGCAGGGTATTCGCCACTTCGTCATTCAACTGGTCAAGGATATCAGCCGGACGAAGGAAGCCATACTCCTTTACGATCTTGTTCAGGGAATTGTGCCCGATAATAGACATAAAAGCCCCGGGAACCCCATGCCCTGTACAGTCAACAGCAGCTAATACCTGCTTTGTCTCTGTCATCGCCAGCCAGTAAAAATCACCACTCACAATGTCTTTTGGTTTAAAAAGGATAAACGTTTCTGCAAATGAATTCTCAGGAGGCAAGATGGCATTCTGGATTCTTTTAGCATACTTGATACTATCGGTTATGTCTTTATTCTTCTCCTCCAACTCCTTACTTTTCTGTACCACCTCAGCCGTTCTGATGGCAACCTTTTCTTCCAGTATTTTATTCTCGCGTATCAGGTTTCTTTCCCTGATCTTTATGTAGGCAAAGACCCCTAAAAAGACTATGATTACACAGCTCAGGATAAACCACCAGGTTGCGTAGAATGGGGGTGTTATGCTAAAATGATAACTGATGGGTTCTGTATTCCAGACACCTGCATTATTCTCAGCTTTCACCTGGAATGTATATCGGTTTGGTGATAGTGCCGAATAGATTGCTCTGGTTTGTCTGGTAACGGGTCTCCACTCATCCTCTGCTCCCACCAACCTAACCTGGTATTTTACCGCATCAGGATTTGTCATACAGATACTGTAGTAATCAAACACGATAGACTTCTCGGTATGGTTAAGTTTCATGTTTGGTATCATTTCACGGCTTTCATAATTAACCTGCATTCCCTTGATGTGAGTAAGGGGTTCAAGTTCTTTCCTTTGCAGCTGTTCTGAATAGTACCGGGTTACTCCATCTGCAGTTCCGAACCACATATTCCCATCTTTATCCCGATAAGAAGCATGATCTTTTGTTTCTATACCAACGTAACCGTTTCTCCTGGTATAGGTGTACATTTTCTGTTCTGCCTGGATGTATTTGTTTAATCCCTTGTTCGTCCCGATATAGATATTATTAGCATGATCAACATCCACCACGGTGATGTTATTTGAAAGCAGACCATCCGCTTGTGTGATTAAAAGGGATATGGAATCGTTATCGTACATATAAAGACCCGAGCTGGTTCCAATCCAGATTTTGCCATCCAAGTCCTCGATAATCGATACCGGTATGATTTCAACTCCCAGGTTTATGATTTCGAACTGATCATTCTCCGGGTTATATGTTGTCAATCCTTTTTTCTGATCTGATCCAATCCAGAGTGATCCTTTGGAATCACAGTAAAGTGATTTGATGTTGTTCCCGGCAAGCCCATCAATCTGAGTAAACATTCTGCCTTCCTTCCGGTCGATATCCCAAAATCCAAGGCCATAGAATGTTCCTATCCACAGGTTATTTTCATGATCAACCTCCAGTGCTTTAACATGTTGTTCTGTAGGCCTGTAAAGGTTCCTGTTCAGATAGGAATCATACACAAACTCACCGGAGACAGGGATATATTGGAATATACCATCACCATCAGTACCGATCCAAATGGTCCCGTTCAAGTCTTCCCTGATAAACCGTATTTTATCACCAATCGATTTGTTCTCATGATTAAAATACGTAAAGTTTTTGCCCTTAGCCCGGTTGGGATTCAGCAGGGATACTCCCTGATTTGTTCCAAACCAGAAATTGCCATTTTGATCCTGATGAATAGCCCATACACTTTCATCACCCAGTCCATCCGATGTAGTGTATGTTATAAACTGTTCTCCTTTGAATATGCTTAATCCCCTGTCCTGGCTTCCAATCAACATATTCCCTTCTTTGTCTTCAATAATGTATTTGACAAAATCATCGGGCAAACCATTTTCTGTATTGTAGATTTTAATAGTGGAGTCAAAAATGACTGTGATTCCACCACCAAAAGTACCAACCCATATATTCCCACGACTATCTTCGGTCACATAGGTAACCCAGTTTTTAGCAAGACCATCTCGTTTATCATATATTTGAATGGAATCTCCTTGCTTGTCATATTTATACAAACCGCCATTGTAGGTTCCGAACCACCAGTCTCCCCTGCTATCTTCAAACATGGTTGTTTTAATCCAATACCTGGTCAATCCTTCAAGCAGAAGAGATTTGAATTTATTCTCCACTGGATCAAATCGTTTAATGCCAATATCTGTCAGGCAGAACAATCCGGAATCTTTACTGATGCAGGTCCCGAAAACAATATCACTCAATCCTTCTCGTCCTGCAAAATGGTCAACCTTCATGGTTTGTTCTTTATCCCTATTCCGGGTAATCCGGAGTGCTCCTGAGCCGGAGGTGGTAAGCCAGATCGTTCCTTCCTCAGTTTCGGTAATGGAGGTTACATCCCCTTTGATTTCAATGGTATCAAAGCGTAAGATCCTGAAACTATTCCCGTTGTACAAGGTCACGCCTCCATCAAGGTGACCGAACCAGAGATCACCATTTGAATCTTCCAACAGTGAAAAGACTCCATTATCGGCCATTCCATTTCCCGAGGAGAAATTTTCAAACTCAAATCCATTAAATCGGGATACACCGCTTTCGGTTCCCAACCAGATATAATCCCTTTTATCCTGGAGAATGGAATAGACTTTTGAAGAACTCAATCCTTCCTGAACACCATAGTTATCAAAATAAAATGATTGGGGTGTTACCGGAAGCGTTAGAAACAGGAATCCATAAAAAAAAATTATTCGCCAGGTGAAGCGAATAATTCTTTTACGGCGAAGATATCGATTCGTCATTATACAGGGCTATTTATTCCTTTGCTATAAAGAAAAAGGTTCCATTTTCATCTTCAAATCCCATGATTTTACCAAACTTCGGCTTTTGCTGGTTATTCCTTTCCACTGCTTTAGAAACGGTAGTAACAATATTCTCAATGGGAATACAGGCGTTTGGATTATTCACTAAAGCATTTGCAAATGTTCTGGTGAACTGGGAGTTGTCTACAGCAAGCTCATAACCGGCCGAGGAGAAAACCTGTGAAGACTTCAACCGCGTGGCTTGCCAGTCATCGCAACTTCTTTCCTCCATGGTTGATCTCATTGCCTGATAAAATGTTGGGCCGGACTCACATGCATCGGTAACCACAAGGGTATGGGTAATGAAATTTGAATAGGATTGCATGCCTGCCTTCAGGGAATTGATATTGAAATAGGTAAATTCATCATCCCGCTGTGCATCAACAGGTATCCAATAACCCACTTCATTAATGTATTTACCGTGTCCGGCATACCACACCAGTAATGAGTTCACCCGGTTACTGCGCACCAGATCCCGTAGATCTATGGAAAAGAATTTTTCCATCTGCTCTTTACTCATATCCTGTTTATGGATAATATTATGTATCTGGTATTTTGCCAGTGCCGCTTTCATCAAGCTTACGTCCTTGGTTGGTCCATCCAGACTGGCAAACGATTCGTAATTTGAGTTTTCAATAAATACAACCCATGTTTTGCCCATTGGATTGGTTTCAGCCAGAACTGCCCCTTCGCGGTTCAGCTTGAATTCCTGTTCTGCCTTGTTCCCGTAAATATCTTCCACAACAACAGTAAATTTATTTTTATTCATGATATTGATGGTTGCAGAAAACGATGGGTTATGTTCATCGAGTCGGTAACTGGCCGTTACACCATCCACAAAGATGGAACGGATGGTATTTTCATCCTCTACTCTTCCTTCGATATAGAGGCTTGGATCATTGCTGTCAAGATAAACCTCGCCAACATCGGATGCATAGGGTGCCAATACTCTTACAACCGGAGGATCTGTTTCTGTCCATTTAATGGCATAGGCCATGTCCTGTTGATTGTGGTAAATATCACTGGCTTCAACCAGGATGGTATCAAACCCTCCAATTTCCACATTCGCCAGGAATTCAAAACCGCCCCCCTTTCTCTCAAAAGTAACTTCCTTACCATTGATACGCAAAAATTCAAGATCGCTTTGATCAGTCACAAGACCCTTGACCACAACTTCTTCCTCGTTTTTAGCAACATTGATAAATTGGTCATCAATGGTAGCAGGTGTTGCAAGTGCAATTACCGGTTTATCACTTTCCCGGTTTAATTCATATAACCGCTCATTGGCTTCTTTTAATAATTTCCTTGCTTGCATATCAAATTCGGAGAGGGAGGCAATGGTTTCATAGTCCTTCACAGCAGCTGCATAATTAAGGATTTCCTCATAGGATTTGGCCCTTTTAAAATAGGCTTCGGGATCCTTCTGATTCATCATGATCACCTTTGAAAAATCACTGATGGCATTGGTATGTTGATTAAACTCCTGGTAATAGATTCCCCGCTGGAAATACATTTCTGGATTATCCGGTTCTATCAGGATATTTTTAGACAGATCGTTTATAGCACTTGGGTAGTCCAGGTTTTCTACGTGAATCTTACTGCGTATCATATATGCTTCGGTGTTCCTGTTGTCAAGCCGCAGAGCATTTTCACAATGATTCATGGCAAGGTCCAGTTTCCCCAATTCGAGTCTGATTCGTGCCAATGCAAGAATGCCGTCAATGAATTCCCGGTCTTTAGCTACCGATTTTTCATAATCCATTTCTGCCGCTTCCGGTTTGTTCAACAACTCTGAAACAACCCCATGATAATAATAATTGATTGCATTATTTTCCAGTGACAAGGTTGTATCGCATACTTTAATTGCGCATTGATAATCTTTCAATTCGATCAAAGATTGCACCTTCTCCTGGTAGGCGGGTAAAAACTTTCTGGATAGAACAGTTGCCTGGTTCAGGAATACCATTGCCCTCTCGTATTCCCCCAACTCATTGCTAAGTTTACCTAAATGATAGGCAACCTCTTCTTCCTTTGGCAAGAAAACGAATGCCCTGTTGTAATCATCATAGGCATCCTGAAGTTTGTTGAGTTTTTCATATGCCTCAGCTCGTGCAAGATAGGCATTGGTGTAATCGGGATCCAGTTCAATCGCTTTTGAGAACTGATCCACTGCATCTTCATAATTTCCTGTTATCATGAAATCTTCACCGGCTTTAAAAAACTTTCTGGGATTTTGAGCCATTACAGTGGTTGATAAAATGGCCAATCCCAAAAGTACCAGCATGGGTATTCTTCTCTTACACATCTTTATTGGATTTTAATTATATGCATGTTTTTTCAAAAATAATGAAACGATCACAAATTCTCAAATCGTCCAATTGTATTTATACGTTAATATCGGGTGAATGTTGCCAAATCAATCCTTTTTTTTGTTGGTTGAAATGCAATTCTTCCTGTAATGTTTCAACTCGCACCGGTCAAACAGGGTCCGAAGATCGGGTTGACAATCAAGTGTTGGTGCTTTGAGACCATCAAAGAACCTGCACCTCCCCGTGAAAACAAACGCCTCATCCCACACTCCTGAAGAGATAAAACTTTCCAGCAATTCCTTCCCGCCTTCCACTATCAGTGATTGTATCTCCCTGTTGTATAAATCATTCATTATTTGAGGGATAACTTCTCTGCTATAATCAAGCTTCACGTAAGTAATTCCCGACTCAGGCAGTATTTTTTTATCCGTATAAATCAGGGTAGGGTGTTTTTGATCGAGCAGGTGAAGATTTTTAACCAAATTTTTCTGTCGTGTAATGGCAATTCGTAACGGTTGCCGGCCTGTCCAAGACCGAACGGTCAGTGCAGGATTATCAAGCAGTGCTGTATGTCCCCCTATCATAATGGCTTGCTCGGTTGCCCTCCACTTATGAACCAAAGTCTGTCCTAATCCGCTGGTGATCCAGTTCGGTCCCATCGGTGTATCCGGTGTTCTGATGGTATCAAGAAATCCATCATTACTCTCTGCCCATTTTAAAATCACGAAAGGTCTTTTCTTTTCAAAATGGGTGAAAAAACTACGATTCAATGCTCGATTCTCTCTCTCCAACATTCCAACCGTTACATCACAACCGGCATTTTTCAATGCTTCAATCCCTTTTCCGGAAATTGCCGGATTGGGATCTTCCAAACCGATAACGATTCTGGGAATTCCTGCATCAATTATCAAATCGGTACAGGGAGGTGTTTTCCCAACATGACAACACGGTTCAAGATTCACATAGAGGGTGGAATGTGTCAAAAGGGCTCTCTGCTTCACGGATGCAATGGCATTCACTTCGGCATGCGCTTTTCCATATTCGCGGTGATACCCCTCCCCGATAATTTCATGGTGATGGGTAATGACCGATCCAACAAGAGGATTGGGATAAGTGTACCCCTTTCCAAGTGATGCCAATTCAAGACAACGCAACATATACGCATGATCGCTTTTCCCTTCCATTTTCTTCACAAAGAATAGTAATCAGAATATTTTTTACCTTTGATCATATGTCCAAAGTAATCAGTAATGTTAAGGAATGCCTTGGATATTCAACCGATCAATTGTCCGGTAAATATCCAGTAGAAGAGATCCATAGTATGGTTTATCTCATGCTGGAAGAACTATTATCCATTTCAAGATCTGAACTGTTAACCAATTGGAAACAATCCCTTGATGCATCCCTCACTGGCAAAATTAAAGATATTGTTTCTGATTTGAAAAAAGAAAAACCTATTCAGTATATTTTGGGCAGCTGTGATTTTTATGGTTGCAAGATCCTGGTAACTCCCGGTGTGTTGATACCCAGACCCGAGACGGAAGAATTGGTCCATTGGGTTATTGAGGAAACTGCTGGAAAGAAAGTTTCCATCATGGACATCGGTACAGGTTCAGGTTGTATAGCCATTGCGCTGGCAAAAAATCTGGAGTCCGCTACACTGTTTGCTACGGACAGGTGTAAACTTTCCCTTGCAACAGCAAAAAAAAATGCCAGGTTAAACAAACTGAACGTATCCTTTATTCAGCACAATCTCGTCTCATCAAACAGACCGGATAATCTTCCCATGGTGGATATCATTGTGAGCAATCCTCCTTATATACTTGACAGTGAAAAGAAACAAATGAGACAAAATGTTTTAGCATATGAACCGCATGAAGCATTGTTTGTACCGGATAATGATCCCCTGATCTTTTACCGTGCAATTTTAACCATCGCCAGAACAAAACTAATACCCGGAATTGGACTGATTTATTTTGAAATCAATGAACGGATGAGCAATGCAATGACCGATCTGCTGAAACAATATCATTTTAAAAATATTGAATTGAAGCGAGACCTGAACGGCAAAGAACGGATGATCAGGGCCCGGTTTCTAAATGCTGTATAAAATGACTATGAATACTATCCAAGTTAAAAAAGCCCTGGAAAAGGCCAGGTCAATATGCAGTCAAAAGGAACAATGTGCACACGATGTTCTTAAAAAACTGGAACGATGGGGTATCAGTAGTGAAACATCCGGAAAAATTATTTCTCAGTTAGAAAATGAGAAATTCATTGACCATTCACGATATTGTACCTTCTTTGTGGCTGATAAACTCAAAATAAACAAATGGGGTAAAAAGAAAATTGAATATGCTCTCAGGCAAAAGAAAATACCTTCTATTCTGATTGAAACAGCCCTTGAGAAAATTGATACCGATGAATACATTGCTATCCTCCGGTATGAGTTACGTAAAAAACGGAGAGGGTTAAAGGCAAAAAATCAGTTTGAACTGAAAGGAAAGTTATTCCGGTTCGCTCAAAGCAAAGGATTTGAAAGCGAGTTGATCTACAGCATGATTGAGGAATGCCTCAGAGAGTAAATGCAACTTGAGTAAATCCTTGTCTTCGTCTGGATAATTATTCCTAATTTTGCAAAACGTACACATCCTTATACAACAAACCATGATTATCAGTGAACAAATAAAGGATCTTTCGCGGCGCCTGGATGCGCTAAGGAGGCACCTTTGACATCGAGGAGAAAATTAAGAAAATAAAAGAAGAGGAAGAGAAAACACAGGATTCGGGATTCTGGGATGATCCGAAAGAAGCAGAAGAAAAACTCAGGCAGATAGCCAGCCTGAAAACATGGACTTCCGAATTTGCAGATGTGAAAATCAATTACGATGACCTGACTGTTTTATATGAATTCCTGAAAGAGGGAGAATCCAGTGACGAGGAAGTTGAAAAACAGTACAATATCACCCTCTCCCTGATTGAAAAACTGGAACTTAAAAACATGCTGGGCAAACCGGAAGATCACCTGGGTGCCATTCTGAAAATCAATTCAGGAGCAGGAGGTACGGAGAGCCTCGATTGGGTTGAAATGCTGATGCGCATGTATAGCCGCTGGGGTGAAAGAAATAATTATCAGATTAAAACAGTTGATCTTCTGCCTGGTGATGAAGCTGGAATCAAAACCGTAACACTGGAGTTTACCGGTGATTTTGCTTACGGGTACCTGAAAAGTGAAAACGGAGTACACCGGCTTGTCAGGTTATCCCCTTTTGATGCAGGTAACAGAAGACATACAACCTTCGCTTCCGTGTTTGTTGCACCGGTTGTTGATGAAAATATTGAAATCGAAATCAATCCATCGGAAATTAGCTGGGAGACCTTCCGCTCGAGCGGAGCAGGTGGACAAAATGTAAACAAAGTCGAAACGGCAGTCAGATTGAGACATCAACCCACGGGTATCGTCATAGAAAACCAGGAAACCCGCTCTCAATTGAGAAATAAAGAAAATGCCGTACGAATCCTGAAAGCTCATCTTTATGAACTGGAATTGAGAAAAATGCAGGAGGAAAAGGCGAAGATTGAAGGAGAAAAGAAAAAAATCGAATGGGGATCTCAAATCCGCAGCTATGTTCTGCATCCATATAAAATGGTGAAAGATCTTAGAACATCGCATGAAACATCAAACGTTCAGGCTGTTCTCGATGGTGACCTGAACCCGTTCATCAAAGAGTACCTGATGACATTTGGTGCGAATTGATTGTCGGTTTGAATCGTTTAAAGAATGTCAATTAACACATAACCATGATGAGAATTTATCATAACCCGCGGTGCAAAAAAAGCCGGGAGGGACTTCAATTCATTCGGGATAAAGGGATTGAAGCCCAGGTAATCGATTATATCAAAAATCCCATTTCTGAGAACGAATTGCAGGAATTAGTGATGAAACTGGGGAAAAACCCCATCGAGATTGTCCGTACACAGGAAGAATACTACAGGAAAAACCTGAAAGGACGCAATTTTACCGATGAAGAGTGGATTAAAATCCTTGTCGAAAATCCAAAATTAATCCAACGTCCGATAGTTGTTGAAAAACATAAGGCGGTTATTGCTCAACCACCGGAAAATATAAATCAATTGTTGTAAATTTAAT
>CAYZVJ010000036.1:14410-27616 GCA_964481765.1 uncultured Rikenellaceae bacterium
AAGGCGGTTATTGCTCAACCACCGGAAAATATAAATCAATTGTTGTAAATTTAATTCCTCAAAACAGGTCGCTTATTTTCCTGTCCTGGTTGTATGCCATCAGCGATCTGTTTTATGATACAAGCATAAATAGTAAATCATTTAAATAAAGCATCATGAAAATCCGAATCGAAAAAGACACCATGGGGCAGGTTGAGGTACCTGCTGATAAGTACTGGGGTGCTCAAACACAACGTTCAAAAGATAATTTTAAAATTGGTAGCGGGACAATGCCGATTGAGATCATACAGGCATTTGCCATCTTGAAAAAAGCTGCTGCCCTGGCCAATACTGAACTGGGTGTGTTACCAAAAGAAAAAAGTGAACTGATTGCAATAGTATGTGACGAAATTCTCGATGGTAAACTGGATGATCAGTTTCCCCTGGTGGTCTGGCAAACCGGTTCCGGCACACAATCTAACATGAATGTGAATGAAGTTATCGCCAATCGGGCTCATGTATTAAAAGGAGGGAAACTTGGTGAAGGAACCCGGTTTATTCATCCAAATGATGATGTAAATAAATCACAATCGTCCAATGATACCTTTCCCACTGCAATGCATATCGCAGCCTATAAAATGTTTTTGGAAATTACGTTACCCGGTGTGGAAAAACTCAGGAAAACCCTGGAAGAGAAAGTCAAGGCATTTAAAAATATCGTAAAAACAGGACGTACCCACCTGATGGATGCCACTCCGTTAACCCTGGGGCAGGAATTTTCCGGATACCTCTCCCAGGTTGAACACGGCATGGCAGCATTGAAAAACAGCCTGGCTCATTTAAGTGAATTGGCTCTTGGGGGGACAGCTGTTGGTACGGGATTGAATACACCCAAAGGATATGATGTGCTTGTGGCAAAAAAGATTTCGGAACTGACAGGGCATCCATTCATCACTGCACCAAATAAATTTGAATCACTGGCCGCTCACGATGCTATCGTGGAAAGTTCAGGAGCGTTAAAAACGTTGGCTGTCAGCCTGATGAAAATTGCCAATGACATCCGTATGCTGGGATCCGGACCCAGATGTGGAATTGGTGAATTAAACCTGCCAGCCAATGAACCCGGCTCTTCCATTATGCCCGGGAAAGTCAATCCAACCCAATGCGAAGCACTGACCATGGTGTGTGCTCAGGTCATCGGAAACGATATGGCTATTGCCATTGGAGGCATGCAGGGACACTACCAATTGAATGTTTTTAAACCGGTCATGATCTATAACCTGTTGCAATCATCCCGACTTATCGGGGATGCCTGTGTCTCTTTCAATAACAACTGTGTTGTTGGTATTGAACCAAACCTGCAAAACATTAAAACAAACCTGGAGAATTCCTTGATGCTGGTTACGGCATTGAATACACACATTGGCTATGAGAATGCAGCCAAAATAGCAAAAAAAGCACACAGCGAAGGGAAAACACTTCGTGAAGCAGCCCTGGAATTGGGACTCGTTACGGATGAACAATTCAATGAATGGGTTGATCCTTCAAAAATGATCGGTTCGATGGATTAGTTCAATAGCGTTGTGTTACTAATGTAAGGATTCGGATGAAGCGACTACTTGTCATTCTGACCATATTGGTTTTATGTCCTGCACTTTACGCACAGGACAGTTTTCTGGGCCTCTCAATGGGTGCATCGTTCCCCTTCGGGGACTATGCATCCGGAGACGATGCGTTCAGCAGCGGTTATGCCGGGACAAATTTCGTCCTGAATTTTGATGCATCCTATGTGGTTGCCCCCTATATCGGTATTGGCGCCACCTTTTCATTCGGCTCCAATTATGCAGATGAAGATGCACTGAAAGAGACCCTGTTAACCGACCTGGATGAGCGATACAGCCAGATTAATTTCCCAGCTCCGGAAGACGCCAAATTCAACATTACCATGGGAAAATGGACATACATAAACCTCATGGTGGGGCCCAATATTTCCATTCCCCTGGTTGTTATCCACCTGGATCTGAGGGCGTTGGCTGGAATTAGTTTTTTAACTCCCCCAGAGAGAGAAGTGGAGATCACCTGGACCGAAGATGAGATCTTCACGTCCCAATCATCCCAACTGATCCATTTTGGCTACGTTCTCGGTGCAGGCATCCGGTTCGGAATGAGGGGTGCTACCGGTATCCGCATTGCAGCAGATTACTTCTCAAGCAAACCGGCAATGAAAATTAAAACCGATCACCTTCTGATTCCCGAAAAGGAAAAGGTCGTTGAATTTGACCTTCCCATGCAAGCGCTGCACGTAACGCTGGGGCTGTGTTTTAATTTTTAACCTTTGACCTTCTTCCGGAAGGAATCCCAAAATTGTAAGAAAACTTTAAAAAAAGGATATCACTCTTCATCTGTTCTCTTTCAGTTACAGGCAAACAATATTTATCAGAGGTATAGATCAAATAAACTGCTCCAAAAGGAGGCTTGAATCGCCACCCAAATAATCCATAGTAGTAGAACCTCTCTTCACGGGTATTATTTTGTACAAGCAGTCGTATCCATAAATCCCTGGTGAAATTATAATCAAGGGTTAAGATATTGATGAATGTTGAATTTTTATCAGTATCCGGTGAAAACTTCAGTTTATTGAAGCTGTAACTGACTGATAACCGTTTAACCGGCCTTATTTTTGCACCTCCTGTAATTAAATAAAAATCACGATCATAGTTCCTGCCCCAGGAATAATTTATAAAAGCCGATGACCATTCGTCGGTATTATATCCAACCTCAGCAGCATACTTATGGTTAAAATATTCTTTATCGTAAAGCTTGAATTCATTGTTGTAAGAGAAGTCAACACTCAACCTGTTCTGAAGATACAGGCGGGCACTCTCTGTAATGTACCAGCTTCTTAATTCACCCGCTGTACTCCAGAAAATATTATTGTTTGTACCCAGGTTAAGGTATTTGAACACTTCATTCTTGAACCACCAACGATAGGTTATATCACTATCCAGTTCCTTCATGTCATCATCCCGGATGAAACCGGTTTCATTCACATCATCTTTAAACCTGTCCCCGGTATATGAATAACGGATATGATAATGATATACATTGCTTTCATTTGCAATACGGATGAAATAGGCACTACTATTTTTCAGGTTTTCAAATTCCCCACCCACAAATTGCCCCGTTAACTTCCACGATTTCCCAAGGTTAAGGACATAATCAAGGCTAATGGAATTGGTTGCACCACCTTCCCATCGTTTGTCCACCCAGATCAATCCTATGGTCGATGATTCAAGAATATCCTGTTTTAATCTTATTACTGAATAATTAGCTGCCGGCAACTCATTGACTGTATCTTTTCTACTTCTTGCTTCCATTGCATAAAATTGAAATCCCCCAGCCTTTCCTGTTGCTTTTGCTCCGTATTCAATATCGCCAATTCTTCTTGAGTAAAACGTATTAATCCGGGTATTGAAAAGTTCGTTTCCTTCCAAAAAAAAGATTCTTTTTTCCGGAAAGCTGAGTTCCCATCGGGTCAGGTTAATCTGTTCCTGGTCTCCTTCTACAGTTGCAAAATCCGGATTATACGTACCGTTAATTTTTAAGTTTGAAGCATATTGATAAGCAACATCCACTCCAACTTCCGGCAGGATTTTCTGATAATTACCCGAGACATCGCTGTTTTCATAACGTAAAGTACCATATGGTGTAATATCAAATGAATGGTTCATCCCTGGAACAGAAACTCCGGTAAGTAATCCTCCCTGCGAAACCCTGAAATCATCATTCATTTCACCTGACCAATAAACAGTTTCTGAATTCTTTCGTATGATCCGGCCAAAATTTATACCCCAAATATCTAACCGCTTGTTGTAAGAAATACTGCTGAAAGGGATAACGATTTCTACCGACCACCCCCAGGTAGTAATGGCAGAAGCTGCATCCCATTCCGTATCCCAGTTTAAGTCCAGGTTCCTTCCATCATCCACAACTTTCATATCAATTTGTGTTCCAACAGGGTTTACAAAAAAGCCTATTGCTGTCCTTTTATCAAGGTATGTATCCATCAGAATCAGAACAATATCATCATTCTTGGTAAGCATATCCCGTGTACGGATGTTTGCAACAATGGCTGATTGATCGGGTTCATAACATTTTATTCCGAAATAGAGATTTCGATCATCATAACCAGCATAAACAACGGTCCGTTCAGTAGCTCCCGATCCTTTAAACGGTTCCATTTGAATAAATCCGGTAGCCGAATCAGGAAGATTCCAGCAATTCTCTTCAAGAACTCCATCAAGAATAGGTGTGGTTTCTATTTTAACGATCTGAACCTGTTTCTGTCCAGCTACATGCATCGAAAAATGGACTAGAATGATAGCCAGTACATATGATAAGAGGCCATTTCTCATTGCGATACAAGAGATAACAGGGCAAAATACAAAAATAATCCAATATCCCCTAAAAACGTTTAGATTCAGTACCAAAAGAACTATTTACCAGGACATTACCAAATCTATTAATAAGAATCCTTGAGGTGAATTACGGATTTTCCATTACTTTTACGGAGAAGTAATGATACTGCTTATGCCAGATAATGCGAAAAAAACGCTGTTTGGAGAATTTCCTCCCGTGCCGACTGAACAATGGGAGGAAAAAATAAGAACAGACCTGATGGGTGTTGATTACCGGGAAACACTGATCTGGAAAACAATCGAAGGCATTGATATCAAACCCTATTACCGGAAAGATGATCTGGATGAACTCGATTACCTGCAAACCGAACCGGATCTATTCCCATTTGTCAGGGGTAACAA
Organism: uncultured Rikenellaceae bacterium; assembly: GCA_964481765.1. GTDB lineage: Bacteria > Bacteroidota > Bacteroidia > Bacteroidales > VadinHA17. Next base: position 19,210 of record CAYZVJ010000036.1, read on the forward strand.
AACCAGCTCCAATGACTGGGAAATCTGCCAGCAAATTCATGTTCAACATATCGAGACCGCCAATAAAGAAGCACGGGAGGCTCTGGATTGGGGTGCCACATCCATCGAATTTATAATCGACAATGGAGTAATAAAGAACCATGCAGATATCGCTAATCTTTTGATGGACCTCCCGATCGAAACAACGCGAATGAGCTTTTACACCCCCTCAGATCACTTTAACCTGGTTACACTCTTTCATTCAGAAATTGAATCCAGGCGTGTGCAGAAAAGAGAAGTAAAAGGACTTATCGGGTTTGATCCCATCGGTGAATTCATACTGACCGGGCGGCTTGGAACAGATGAACAGGCCATCATTGAACCTGCCGGAAAGCTTATCACCTATAGAAAAAAGAATCTTCCCGGTTTTAAATTCCTGGTCCTGAATGGAAAAAACTTTAAGGATGCCGGTTCAACCATAGTCCAGGAGCTTGGGTATACCCTTTCCGTTGGAGCAGAATACCTCAACCTTTTAACCGATTCAGGGTGGTCAGTCGATGATGTTGCACCAGGAATTCAGATCAATTTTGCCGTTGGCTCAAACTATTTTATGGAAATGGCTAAAATAAGAGCTGCAAGATTACTCTGGGCTAACATCGTGAAGGCATATAAACCGGAATCATCCGAAACATCAAAGGCCTATATTCATACCATTACTTCCGACTGGAATAAAACCGCCTATGACCCGTATGTTAATCTGCTCAGGGCAACCACCGAAGCCATGTCCTCCAGTTTGGGTGGAACCGATTCCCTGACGGTAAATCCCTTTGATTCTGTCTATAAAAAACCTTCAACCTTCTCCAGGCGATTGGCACGAAACATTCAGAATATTCTGAAGGAAGAGGCATATTTTGCAAACGTTGTTGATCCGGCTTCCGGTTCTTATTACGTGGAGTATTTAACCGATGCCATAGCAGGTGAAGCATGGAAATTATTTCTGTCAATTGATGATAATGGGGGATTTATAAACGCTTTCAGAAAAGGAACTATTCAAACTGAAATTGAAGAAAACGCCAGGCAACGGGAAAAGAATATCGCTTTCAGGCGAAAGAATTTCCTGGGTACCAATCAGTATCCCAACCTCAATGAAAAAATAGTAAAGAACATTGATCCGTCAATTCTTAAGCAGGAATACGATGTGGATCCGAAACGAGAGGTTAAACCACTTAAATTGTACCGCGCAACGGAACCGTTTGAAAAATTGCGGCTCAGAACCGAACAGTATAAAGGAAAGATACCGATTGTCTTTTTGTTCAAGATCGGGAATCTTGCCATGCAGACTTCAAGGGCTACATTCTCATCCAATTTTTTCGGTTGTGCAGGATTCAGGATCATTGAAGGTTCCGGATGCCTGTCTGTTGAGGAAGGAATCGATGAATGTTACCGGCATAAGCCCGATATTGTTGTGATTTGCAGCTCAGACGAGGAATATGAAAAATTTGTCCCTGAACTGTTCCCAAAGATCAACGGACAAGCACTTTTTGTTGTAGCCGGTTATCCCGAACATCTTATAAAGCCCTTCGAGAAAATGGGTATTCGTTATTTCATCCATACAAAATCGAATCTCCTGGAAACTTTGCAACAATTTCAAAATGAGTTCAAGATGGATTGACCCTGCAGTAACCGGAGGTATATGACACATAAAACGGACAACAGAAAATGAGACCAGACTTTCGAAAGATCACTTTACGGGATGCAATCCATCATGAATCAGGTAAGAAAGGTCATTACGGTAACCCACCGGTAGCAGAATGGATCACTCCGGAGCATATCCCGGTAAAACGGATCTTTCACAAACAGGATATTGAGGGGATAGAGCATTTGGATTTTGCAGCAGGAATCCCCCCGTTTCTCAGAGGCCCGCACTCAACTATGTACGTCACAAGGCCCTGGACCATAAGACAATATGCAGGTTTCTCAACGGCAGAGGAGTCCAATGCCTTCTACAGACGTAATCTGGCATCCGGTCAGAAAGGTCTCTCCATTGCATTCGACCTGGCAACGCACAGGGGATATGATTCAGATCATGATCGGGTTATCGGTGATGTTGGTAAAGCAGGGGTCGCCATTGATTCCATTCTCGATATGCAGATCCTGTTCGACCAGATTCCACTGGATAAAATGTCGGTCTCGATGACGATGAACGGAGCCGTTCTTCCCGTACTTGCCTTCTATATTGTCGCAGCACTGGAACAGGGAGCCCGACTGGATCAACTCACGGGTACAATACAGAACGACATTCTTAAAGAGTTCATGGTCAGGAATACCTATATATATCCTCCGGAACCATCCATGCGCATCATTGCAGATATTTTCAGGTACATATCCCAAAATATGCCAAAATTCAATTCCATCAGCATATCCGGTTACCACATGCAGGAAGCGGGTGCAACAGCTGATATTGAACTGGCATTTACATTGGCAGATGGCTGGGAGTACCTTCGTACAGGGATCAAAACCGGGATGGATATTGACGAATTTGCACCAAGAATCTCTTTCTTCTGGGCAATCGGAATGAATCATTTCATGGAAATTGCCAAGATGCGAGCTGCACGGATGTTGTGGGCTAAAATTGTCAATTCATTCTCCCCAAAAGATCCCAGGTCACTGGCCCTGCGAACGCATTGCCAGACCTCCGGATGGAGCCTGACAGAGCAGGATCCATACAATAACGTGACCAGAACTTGTATCGAAGCAATGGGTGCAGTGCTGGGACATACACAATCACTCCATACCAATGCCCTGGATGAGGCCTTGGCTCTACCAACCGATTTCTCAGCCCGGATTGCAAGGAACACCCAACTCTTCATCAGGGATGAGACCTATATTACGAAAACGGTTGATCCCTGGGCTGGCTCTTATTACATTGAAAAGTTGACCCATGACCTGGCACACAAAGCCTGGTTGCTGATCCAGGAAATTGAAGAACTGGGTGGAATGGCTAAAGCCATTGAAACAGGCCTTCCAAAAATGAAAATTGAAGAGGCAGCTGCCCGTAAACAAGCCCGCATCGACTCAAAAAAGGATACCATCGTTGGGGTCAACAAATATAAACTCGAAAAAGAGGATCCAATGGATCTCCTGGAGGTGGACAATACAGCCGTCCGGGAAGCACAGATAAAACGAATAAAACGGCTGAAGGAAAACCGCAATGAGCAGGATGTGCAACAGGCCCTCAATGCCATTACAAAAGCTTGTGAATCAGGGACCGGTAATCTTCTGGAACGATCGGTTGAAGCTGCAAAAAAAAGAGCAACCCTGGGAGAAATCTCCTATGCAATGGAAAAGGTTTATGGAAGATATAAAGCCGTTATACGTTCCATATCCGGTATCTATTCTGCCGAAACAGCAGAAGATAGTAACTTCATCAAAGCCAGAGGACTGGTTGCACAATTTGCCGGAATGGAAGGCCGACAACCCAGAATAATGATCGCAAAAATGGGACAGGATGGACACGACCGGGGTGCGAAAGTTGTATCCACAGGTTACGCAGATATCGGATTCGATGTTGATATCGGACCCCTGTTTCAAACCCCGGCCGAAGCAGCAAAACAAGCCGTTGAAAATGATGTACATGTATTGGGCGTGTCCAGCTTGGCAGCCGGTCATAAAACCTTGATCCCACAGGTGATTAACGAATTGGAAAAACTTGGACGGGAAGATATTATGGTCGTTGCAGGTGGGGTGATCCCTTCCCAGGATTACCAGTACCTGTACGATGCCGGAGTGGTTGGAATATTCGGGCCGGGAACCCCTGTAGCCCTCGCTGCAACCAAAATACTTGAAGTCCTTTGCGAAAGCAGAAAAGCAGAATAAACCCTCCAAACAAGAACGAATCACCTTCCTGTTGAAACCACTATATGCAGCACTTTTCTTAATTCGACGTCATTATATTGGATGTTAATTCATCATTTGTGGGTTGCAGGATCTTTTCTTTTCATTATCTTGCGAAAAATAAATACCGAAAGCAAATGAAGCACGCTCTGTGGTTTATTTTCCTGGCATTTATGGCCTGTAATACAGGGGAAAAAACTGTTAATTCAATCGTCTATTCTGAGAAAACAAAACAGGATATACTTCTTGGTGTCGTTACTAGATCCGGCTTTCAAATGGAACCTTTCCGTACATGGTTTGATCAAAACTATTCCAACTATGAGGTGGATAAAGAAACTATCGATTCTTTTCCCTCTACAGCGTGGGAAGGAACAGAAATTACGGTTGTCCTTGCTACCTGGTGCCCCGACAGCAGAAGAGAATTACCCAGACTCCTGAAAATACTGGATCATGCAGGATTCCCGGATGAAAATATTTATCTTATCAGCGTTAACCGGGAAAAGAAGGTCCCTTCAATGGACCTTGAGTATCTTAATATTCAACGTGTGCCTACCATAATTTTTTTCAGGGATGGTGCTGAGATTGGCAGGATCATTGAATCACCGGAGCAAACACTTGAACAGGACATCGTAAAAATCATGATCAATTGATGGTCAATTTTTTCAAATGCCGGTCATTATTATTATTTTTGATAACAATAGTTTAAAACCTAAAGAATGGAAGAACAAAAGTCAACTGCAGGTCAGGGATTCGGTATCGCCGGTTTGATTCTCGGAATCATCGCTTTTATTTTCGCATTCATTCCCTGTTTCGGATGGGTGGCATTGATCCCCGGAATCATCGCCATCGCACTGAGTATTGTAGCACTTTCCCAGGCTAACAAAGCAAATGGAGCTAAGGGACTGATCATTGCCGCTCTTGTGGTTTCAATTTTCGGTACAAGCGTTGCTGTTCTGCAGGGATTCATCTTTGCCGGTGTGCTTTCGGAAGGATCTCACTGGAAAAACAAACTGGAACGTGTTATTGATGAAGAGATCGGTGAAGATCTGGATGAGGCATCTGAGGATGTGGAAGAAGAACTGGAGGATGCCCTGAAGAATCTGGAAGAGGGGCTTGATGATGCCTTTAAAGATATAGAGAAAGATACTGGAGACCGAAAAACTCCTGCTGATCGTGAACTGGAAGAAGCATTCGAAGAGTTAGAGGATACAACTGAAATCAGGTGATAGATGACATCCCTGAAAGTATGGGGTAAACCGTATAACAGGATCAATCTGATTTTTGCCGGAATAATTATCCTGGTATTTGTCTATTCCGGCATTTTTTCTGCCCAAAAAAATAATCATCCGGTTCCATGCATACACGAAAAAATCCTTGGAAAGCCCTGCCCTACCTGTGGGATCTCCCACAGTTTCTCAGAAATCATACGGGGTAATTTTAAAGAAGCAAAAGAATGGAACAGGAATGGAATCCCCATTTTTCTTTTCTTCTTCATTCAATTGATTATGCGGGTTGGAATCACGATACTGAACCAGAAGAAAATCGTGTCGGGAAAAACCATACTTTATTTTGATGTTGTTTTCTCCCTGCTGCTGTTTATTGTCTGCTTCCGTAGACTGATCCCCTTCTGGACAATCTACTGAGCTCTCGTTGTTTCCTTCTTAAAATATTCCTCCAAAGTGAAGGTTTCCTTAACCCTGATACCCCTGGGTGTTTCTTTTACAGTGCAACACTCATGATATACATCATGCTCAAAAAAGAGAATATAATCGTTTTGCAGCGCCTCTTTCAGAAACGCCTCTTTTTCTTTGAGGGTTTCCAGTGGCTGAACATCGTAACTCATGTTCCATGCTAATGGAATGTGCACTGTTGAAGGGATCAGATCCCCCATATATACTACTGTTTTGCCGGAATATTGAATAAAAGGGATAAGCTGCCCTATCGTATGCCCGTTGTATATTCTCACATCAAAGCCGGGGTAAAGGGTCTGGTTCTTTTCAATAAATTTCAACTGACCACTCTCCATCATCGGCATAATGTTCTCAGAAAGAAATGCATCTGCTTCCCGTCTGTTCGGGTTTAGAGCCGATTCCCATTGCTGACGCGAAATCCAGTAGGTTGCATTTGGAAATGTAAGTTCAAATCCGGTCCTGTCCGGATTATACTGAACTCCGCCACCACAATGATCAGTATGAAGATGGGTAAGAACCATATCGGTAATATCATGACGGGTATAGCCATGTTTTGCTAATGCTCCATCAATACCCAATCCACCATGCAGGTGAACATGGCTGAAGAATTTTTCATCCTGCTTTTCTCCATATCCGTTGTCAACCAGTATCTTTTGCTCTCCCGTGTCCACAAGTATCGATCGCAATGCCCAGCTACACAGGTTCTCTTCATCGGACGGATACTGTTTGTTCCATATGACTTTGGGAACTACTCCAAACATAGCTCCTCCGTCAATCTTGAAATCACTTATATGTATTGAATAGACTTTCATCGCACCAACAATGTTAAAAATTCAGGTGGCAAAGATATAATTTTTATTGAATATTTGTAAATTTATTAAGTTTACTTAACTTTGTTTTTAAATGTACTTAAATTATGTCTGTATCCACTGATAATTTTCTTAAAGCCATCTACAAGATCAAAGCAGAAGAGATGAAGAGCGCCAATAGCACGAGGCTGGCGGAGCAATTAAACATTTCCAATGCTGCTGTAACAGATATGGCAAAAAGTCTGGCAAGGAAAGGAATGGTAAAATACAGAAAATACAAAGCAATAGAACTGACTGCAGAAGGGAAGCTCCGGGCTCTTAAGGTAATCAGGAAACACCGGTTATGGGAGCTTTTCCTGATGCGGGTACTGGATTATTCATGGCACGAAGTTCACCAGGATGCGGAGATGCTTGAACACCAGACTTCCGATCGTCTTCTGGAAAGGCTTGATCAATATCTGGGGCAACCGGCATTTGATCCACACGGGGAACCGATACCGGATAAACAGGGGAACATTACCGAATCGGAGGGTCTGATGAAACTTACAGATTGCCTGGAGGGTCAGCAGTACAAAATTGTAAAGATCAATCCAGGAACAGATGAAATCACATTGTTTTTCAAGGAAAACGAAATTCAACCTGGGAAAAAATTTTTCTTGAGGAAGAAATATAACGATATCTCTGAGATTCTACTTGAAAAGACAAAGATGGTCATTCCGGGATCAATTGCCGGAAATATATACGTAACATTATAACACTATTTCAAACATGGAAACGGGATCAGTACTTTTTGCATTCGTACTAACGCTTTTTGCAGGCTTATCAACCGGCATTGGGAGTGCTATTGCTTTTTTTGCGAAGAGAACAAACACTAAATTTTTATCGCTATCTCTTGGATTTTCAGCAGGGGTTATGATCTATGTTTCGTTTGTTGAGATCCTGAAAAAATCCAGCGAGGCACTGGTGAATGAATTGGGAGAGACCGGTGGCTGGTGGGTAACGGTAATTTCATTCTTTGGGGGGATATTGCTGATTGCGATCATAGACAAGATCATACCCTCTCATGAAAATCCGCATGAGATGCGATCCGTTGAAGATATTGGTACAGTAGCACAGGACAAAAATCAGAAACTGATGCGGATGGGACTTTTTACAGCCCTTGCCATTGCCATTCATAATTTCCCGGAAGGTTTGGCAACGTTTACAGCCGCTCTGACAGAGCCCAGTATAGGGATTGCTATTGCCGTTGCCATAGCCATCCATAACATACCGGAAGGAATTGCAGTATCTGTCCCGATATATTATGCAACCGGCAACAAAAAGAAGGCATTCATTCACTCCTTTTTATCCGGATTAGCAGAACCGGTTGGAGCAATGATCGGATACCTCATCCTCATGCCGTTTATGAGTGAACTGGTATTTGGAATTTTATTTGGAGTTGTTGCCGGGATCATGGTCTTTATATCCTTTGACGAACTGCTACCTGCTGCGAGAGAATACGGTGAACACCATGTTTCAGTGTACGGATTAATTGGGGGTATGGCTGTTATGGCTATTAGTTTGCTGCTATTCTTATGAACATGCTCAATATCAGGTTTTTTTTACTGCTGCTTGTATTGATTCCCCGTTTAATTTTTAAGAAATTTGTTGACTGGGAAAAAAAATATTTTACCTTTGCAATCCCAACTTTTGGAAAGCTTTTATGGTCCGTTCGTCTAGGGGTTAGGACGCCAGGTTTTCATCCTGGTAACAGGGGTTCGATTCCCCTACGGACTACAACAAATTTAAACAACACATTATGGCAAATCATCCATCGGTAAAAAAACGCATACGACAAAACGAAAGTATACGATTGCGGAACAGGTATTATGCTAGAACTACACGTAATGCCATTAAGAAACTTCGAAACACAAAAGAAAAGAAAGAGGCAGAAGAGATCTATAGCAAAGTTTCATCAATGATCGATAAGCTTGCAAAGCAACATGTAATTCACCACAATAAAGCGGCGAATTTAAAATCGAAACTGGCCAAACA
>CAYZVJ010000037.1:0-27368 GCA_964481765.1 uncultured Rikenellaceae bacterium
CCGTTGACCACCTGAGCCCGGAAGCCATTTTCCTGTTCGGCGGTGCAGCAGCAGCTGGTGAATTGATCTTTAAACCCACCAAAGATTCCATGGAACGGCATGTCCTGCCTATCTTTCGTAATAAGGTGAAAATCCTGCCATCAGAACTTAAAGCCGGTACGGCAGCCATTGTCGGCGCCAGCGCACTGGTCTGGAAAGAGCTGGAGAAAATGGAATCATAACCCAACCCTAAATAGATTCAATAACACAAAAGCATATACTTCTATTAACAAATAACCGTTAACGATTAACGATAAATCCACGGCGATTCCCGTGGATTTATTTTGTGGGAGATACTTACTCAAGATTTTTCAGGTCTCATCAACTCATTAACTAATCATATTTTTAACGGACAGGAAGTCGGGGCACGAGTTGAAATCGTACCCCGACGGGATCGAATTTCTTCGCAACCCGACTTCAGTTCGGGTTGCGAATGAAATAGAACCCGGTACTGGATTATTCACTCTCCGCTAAAGCGGATCGTTCATGAGCTCGTCGCCTGCAATGCAGTCTCCTCGGTTCGAACGACAAGTTCTCTCAAGAATATGCTTACAAACAAAAAAGACCACCTTTGGCAGTCTTTTCTGTTTGTGGGACATACTGGATTCGAACCAGTGACCTCTTGCCTGTCAAGCAAGCGTTCTAAACCAACTGAACTAATGCCCCAAACTGACAACAAAAATAAACAAATTCCGGAAAACCGGGATCACCTCTTGAATTTCATATCCGGATGTGCAATGATTGAAAAAATATCATTGGAAACAGCCAGTATGTAGTGGAGGAAAACTGCAACCCAGATGGTTCCTGTTCTCAGTGTGAGGTAGCAGATTAAAATTCCGAATGGAATAGCCAGGATGGTTTCCCGGGCTCCCTTGGGAAGATGTGCCAGGGAGTAAATAACGGTATTTACCAGGATCGCCGGCCATATACCCATTGCATCCTTTGTTTCGAACAACAAAAAACCCCGGAACATGAACTCGTACGAGACCAGGTAAAAAAACCAGGTCATTGAGTTCATGACGATGAGCGAAAAATTCCACACCGGAACCCGGATCTGGGGATAATGAACCAGGTTGCCCGGATTACGGGCGAAAAGGGCCTGAAAAAAAACGATCAGAACACCAAGAGCTAAAATCCAGAGGATCGATTCCCTCAAATTGACCGTACCAATACCATACCGGGTAAGATCCTGTGAGAAAACCGTGTAAATAACTGTGAGAGGTATCAGAAGAAAGAAGAAAACGCCGGCATAGCGCTGGAAGAAAATCCACCGGACCGCTCCCCTTTCTTCTCCGAATTTTCGATTAAATAGTTTGTGTAAATACGAGGAGCGTATGGTAAACCAGTAACCAACAAGGCAAATAATTACCGTTGTAAGTAATACAATCGCTTCAAAAAATTCCGGTTTCCATTCAAGCGAATACTCCATTTTTCTTCGTTACTGATCGATTCATTTTGAAATCAAATCTACTATGGATGGAGGAGATAAACAATTTTCTTGTAAATTCGGGGAATCAGTTGATACGGATCACCATAACCAACAGGCTCTTCGTGAACAATATAATCACGAAGAGCCTTATCCCGGGAAATATACATGCATGCAGTGTTACTTTTTATTTTAGGGTGTATTCCTTTTCAGGATTCTGCCCGAAGCGCTTATAACAGCCTTACAATCTCTGTGTTCCAGGACGAAAAAAGTGCGGTAATTACGGGACAGATAACAGATAACAAGGGAGCCCCATTGCCGTATACAACGGTATTTATTGCCAATTCAACCCTGGGTTGCATTTCGGATGAAAATGGAATGTACCGGCTGGACCATGTTCCCTACGGACAACATATCCTGGTCGTATCTTATGTTGGTTATAAAACCCATGAAAGAAAACTGGTTATTAATACGGATGAGGTGAAACAGGATATACACATGACCCCTTTGATTGTTGAATTAGAAATGGTTGAGGTGGTGGAGAGAAAGAGCAAAAGCACCTGGAGATCAAACTACCGGAAGTTTAAGAACTGTTTCCTGGGAACGACACCCAATGTATCGGCATGTGATATTTTAAATCCGGAGGTTTTACGGTTTCATTATGACAAAGAGTCGAAGGTTTTAACTGCAGGAGCAAACGAAATGCTGGTTATTGAAAACAAAGCCCTGGCACATCACACTCTTGATCAGGATGGATTCAGGGTAATAAGGACAAATGCAATGATCCCATTTGCCAATCAGAGGCAGGAAAAAAACAAACCGGAACCGAAATTATCTGAAGAGGGCGATCTTATCAGGAGCAATACGTCCATGGAATATGAGAGAATGTTGCTCTTCAGTTCCGCTTATATGCATGTCCGCTATGTGTATGAGTCGGACAACCTGAGGGGAATGGGATATCAACGAACCATTGATAAGATGCAACCCTATCAGGAGTCCTGGATCCAACCCTTGTCCACCAGAATCATTTTTCATGAAAATGGATATCTGTACGACCCGGGGTCAATTATGGTGTTTGGCTACTGGGCGAGAGAAAAAATGGCCGAAGCCTTGCCACTGGACTATACACCCCGGCAATAAAAGATTCTTATCTTTAAACAGCTGATTTATAAAATATTTTTCTTTTGATATGCAAGTAATAGAACCACCGGATTATTTTGAAAATCCTCAATACAGCGACCGGATCGATAGAAAGCAGCTAAGATCAGCAAGAAGATTTGCAAACTGGGCTAAAAAATCGATAGAATTAGCAGTCGATGGTATGAACAGAGAAGCCGATGAAACAAGGGCTATGGGAATTGCTTTTTTTCGCATGCTGAATCAAAAATTACGGTTAAATGAAAGAGATGATCCACCCACTGAAGAAGAGGTAAAAAAAGCCATTGAACAATTGAAAGACGTAGGAAGATTATCGGTTTTTGCATCAGTGTCAATTCTTCCAGGAGGTGCGGTATCCCTTTTGGGACTGGAGTTACTTGCCAGAAGATTCGGCATTACCAATTTTACGCTGATACCTTCCTCGTTCAGAAAGAAGAAAAAATAGGGACACTTAATAATTCGAATATTCCATGAAAACACTGATTATTTTATTGCTTTCGTTTGTGCTTGTTCTGCCTGTTCAAGCACAGAACTACCCACCCATCTTACCTCTGGAAAAACAAACTGAATTGTATAACAAGAACCTGGAATGGAAATTGAATCACGTTTTGCCTGATATCATGCGTCGCGAAGGATTGGACATGTGGATCGTGATCTGTTTTGAATATACCGAAGATCCTGTATACAGAACATTAACAACCTGGCCCGGAGATGGTGCACGAAGACTATCGATCCTGATCTTTCATGATAGCAAAGATGGTTTTAAGAAACTTTCTGCCACCTGGCATGGACCATATGCATCAGGGTATATGTATGAGGGCATCTTTACCGATCAATCCGGCGGAGCGGAAGGGCAATTCAAAGCAGTGGCAGATTATGTTCGAAAAGCCGATCCGGTGAAAATCGGAATCAACTATGATAACAGCGTTATCGATGATTTCAGCCATGCCAACGGATTGTCTCATTTCCATTATGAAAAACTGTTCAATGCTCTGGACAGAAAATATCAGGAAAGGCTTGTCTCTGCCAAAAATGTGGTTATTGGATGGTTTGAAACACGGACTCTCTGGGAAGTTAGCTTTTTTAAAACCTGTTGTGAAATTGCCCATGGATTGATAAAAGAATTCTTTTCAACCGCAGTGATTATTCCGGATGTGACCACCCGCGATGAAGTCCGGTGGTGGATCTGCGAACGCATAAAAGAGATGAAACTGGATTACTGGTTTTTTCCTTCGCTGGATATTATCCGTTCACCGGAAAACATCGAAATGTATGGGATGGGTGACGTCATTCATCGTGGAGATCTCCTGCATTGCGATGTGGGCATCAGTTATATGGGATTGACAACCGATATGCAGCACCTGGCCTATGTGTGTAAACTGGATGAAACGGATGCCCCCCGGGGATTAAAGGATCTTTATGCTAACGGTTTGCGGTTCCAGGAAATCATCCTGGAGGAGATGTTGGGTGGCAGATCAGGGAATGAAATTTTAAAGAATGTTCTTGAACGGGGGAAAGAAGAGGGGTTGAACCCCACGATGTACAGCCATCCGGTAAATTATTTTGGCCATGGCTCGGGAATGACCATTGGACGAACGGACAACCAGGAATGGCTCCCGGGCACCGGTGAACACCCTCTCTATCCGAATACTACTTATGCCATAGAGTTTAATGTCTCGGGTACAATTCCTGAATGGGAGGGGAAAATCATCCACATGGGATTGGAAGACAACATGATCTTTGATGGAGAAAAAGCCGGGCTGGTTGACGGATATCCCGAAAAGATGTATATCATAAAATAAAATTATACGATGAAAGAAGAACCAAAGGGAGAACTGACCATACAGGTCCTGGCCATGCCGAAAGATACCAATCCGGCAGGTGATATTTTCGGAGGATGGCTGGTTTCACAAATGGACATTGCCGGAGGTATCTTTGCTCAGAAGATTGCTAAAGGACGAATCGTTACGGTTGCCATCAATTCAATAACCTTTAAATTGCCGGTTTTCAATGGAGATATTTTATCCTGTTATGTTGATGTGATTAAACAAGGGAGAACATCCCTTACCGTCCATATTGAAGCATGGGTAAACCGACGATACGAAATTGAAAAACAGATCAAGGTCACCGAGGGAAATTTTACTTACGTTAAGGTTAGTGATGAGAGAGTACCGATCCCATTATAGAAGAATCAAATGCCGGAACAGTTCAAATTTGAATAATTTCTCTTACATTTATATAATCTTAGGTCCAAGTAAATAGTCTTTGACAAAGAAGAACTTCGTATTGATTAACAGCGGTGAAAAAATCAATCACTTTCTGACTTGTCGATCCATTAGTTCTGGATAGGCATCCAGCGGATATACCTGAAATGAAATCAAATCAAATCAATTTATTGACTGATGCAGATATTCATAAACTACCTCGTTTCAGCATTTCGAAATATTTATAAGAGCAAGGTCTTTTCTGTTTTAAACCTTCTTGGCCTTTCGGTAGGCATAGCTGCCTGCCTGTTGCTTTTGCAGTATGTTTTTTATGAGCATAGCTATGATGAATTCCATGCACAAAGCGAAAACATTTATCGGATCAGGTATGATGCTTACCGGAATGGTAACCTTATGTTTTCCTGTGCTGCTGCAGTTCCTGCAGTTGGGCCGGCAATGAAAGACAATTTTCCCGAGGTTCTTGAATATTCCTGGGCATTTCCGTTGGAGGGTATTGTTTCGACCGATGATAATCTTTCTTTCCGGGAGAGGAAAATACAAATTGTCACCCCTTCTTTCTTGAAGATGTTTGATTGGGAATTGCTGTTAGGGGATACCTCTGCATTATCGAAACCCTTCACAGCGGTTGTAACTGAATCCACGGCAAAAAAATATTTCGGCAACCAGGATCCAATTGGTAAAGAGATTGTTTTCTGGGGAGAAAATTCCTGTGAAGTAAGGGGAGTGATAAAAGATGTTCCGGATAATTCCCACATAAAATTCACTGTACTTATTTCAGCGGAAACATTGCATCAACTTTCCGACAATCAAAGCAGGATAGCATGGGGCTGGTATGATTTTAATACATATGTTCTTCTGGAGGAGGGAGCGGATCCAATGGCTTTTCAACGGAAGTTTGCAGAATGGCTGGCAGAGGAAAAAAAAGAAGAATGGGAAGAACACAACGGTTATCAGGAATTTATCCTGCAACCAATAGAAGACATACACCTGTATTCAGACCTCCTGCAGGAATCTGAACCTGAAGAAAACGGAGATGGAAATGTTGTTTCAGTTCTTTCTCTTATCGCTTTTTCAGTACTCATCATTGCCTGGGTAAACTACATCAATATGAGCAGTAGTCGTGCACTTGAAAGAGCCAGGGAAGTCGGTATACGCAAAGTTGTTGGAGCCCATAGACAACAGTTGATTCGCCAATTCCTTGCCGAAGCCTTGCTGATGAATATCTTTGCTGCTGTAATTTCTGTTTTGATCGTAGCTCTTGTTCTTCCTTCGTTTAACCAGCTTACCGGAAGAAACCTGACAATGGCTCTGTTTGTCGAACCCCTTTTCTGGGCAGGGCTTACTTTACTTTTTATTGTTGGAGCACTTCTGTCCGGACTTTATCCGGCATTCATAATCTCTTCTTTCAAACCGGTTGAAGTATTGAAAGGAAAATTCAGTGATTCGGGAAAGGGATATCTTTTAAGAAAGATCCTGGTAGTTTTCCAGTTTACAGCTTCGGTGGCCTTTATTGCTGGAACATTTCTGGTCTACTCACAGTTACGGTACATGCGCAATCAAGATCTCGGAGTGAATATTGAACAGACACTGGTTCTGAGAGGACCGGAAATGGGTATTGATACAACCTTTACCGAAAGATTCAGAACGTTTAAAGAGACAATAAACTCAATTTCAGGAATCGACCATTTAACTGCATCGACAAACATTCCTGGTGATGAAATCTTTTGGGCAAGTGGCATACGAAAAATAAATGAAGAAGTAACCAGGGGGGTTATGTATAAAATTGGAATGGACGAAGATTATATTCCAGCTTTTGATATTGAACTTCTTGCCGGTCGTAATTTTTCACAGGATTATGGAACAGAAGATCTGGCAGTCATCATCAATCAAAAAACGGTCGAATTTCTGGAATATGATTCACCGGAGGCCGCAATTGGTCAGAAGGTTTATATTGCCGGTGAAGAGAGGCATATTGTTGGTGTAATAGCTAACTACCACCAAATGTCACTGAAACAGGAACCCATTCCTTTACTCTACCATTATATACCGGCAGACAACACCTTCATCGCCATGAAAATAAGTCCTGAAAGAATGAATCAGGCAATCGAATTACTGAGAAGTACATTTAATGAATTTTTCTCCGGAAATCCGTTTGATTACTTTTTCCTGGATCAGTTTTATGATCGTCAATACAGGATTGAGAAGCAAATTTTTGTTGCAATCGGTGTGTTTTCATTGGTTGCTATAATCATTGCAGCATTAGGACTATTCGGGCTCTCTTCGTATACTGTTCTTCAGCGGACAAGAGAAATAGGAATTCGAAAAGTAAATGGGGCAAGCGTTACCAATATACTTTTCTTGCTGTCAAAGGAGTTTTTAGAGTTGGTCCTTATCGGCATTGTGATAGCCACCCCTCTAACCTGGTGGGCTATAATAAAATGGATGGACAACTATCCCTACAAAGCCGGTGTTCACTGGTTCGTTTTTTTTATAACAGGCCTGTTGGTGATCGTGTTTGCCTTGATAGCTGTCACTACCCAAACAGTAAAAGCTGCCAATACTAATCCGGCCCAATCACTGAAATACGAGTAGCGTGCTATTTTTACCCTATCCAAACTCCACACAGTTTTTCTCCGAAAGGTTACTCCTCATTGGTATTCTAACATTAGAATTAATTGAATTTCAATATTTTAGCGGTTAAACAAGAACTTTTTTTCTCTTGCATTCCCCGTGCATTTTTTGTATTTTATATGAAATCAAGATTCTGATAAAGTATTAATTATAGTATTAATCAACCCGTTACAGGATTTTCGATAAAGAAGCGTTATGGCCGGATCAGATTTCATATTTCCTGTAAACACCCTGTTGGGATGCAAATATTCTGTCTTAAAGAAGATTGAGCGTGTGTTTACCATCGACCTGAAGTTCCGGGATATTTTTATCCGATCGAAGGCAATAAGCAGAATCATGACGTTCATTTCCACATTTGATGACATCCGTTACAGGCAACTGGAAAAAATGGTTACTATTGAAAAACCACCCGTCTTTATCATTGGTCACTGGCGAAGTGGTACCACTTTTATTCACAATCTTTTAAGCTGTATGAGTGATGCTGCTTACCCGACTACTTTTCATACGGTATTTCCCAATAACCTGTTTGCATTCAAGGGCATTATCAAATGGATCATGCAATTTTTTTTACCGAAAAGGAGACCGGTTGATGGGGTGAAAATGGATAGCAGCAATCCGCAGGAGGAGGAAATCGCTTTCGGGAATGCATTTTTTTTCAGCTACTATTACTTGTTTTACTTCCCGAAGGAGTATCATGAAATTGCAGAGCGGTTTTTATTCGTTGAACACATCACAGATGAGGAGAAGAGCCAGTTTGCCAAAAATTATCTCCGCTTTATCAAGCAGACAATGATAAACACCGGAGGATCCAGGTACATTTCGAAAAATCCGCCCAATACAGCCAGGATCCCCATTTTATTAACCATGTTCCCGGATGCAAAGTTTATCTATTTATCCAGGGATCCATATGAAACACTGGTTTCTACCTTCCGGTTCTGTAAAGCGTTTCTTAAAACCCTGCAATTGCAGGAGGTGAGTTATGCTGAATTATGGAAGATCATAATGAATACTTACCGTTCATTGATCGAACGCTATCAGAAGTATAAAACATTAATACCGGAGAATCAGTTGATTGAAATTCAGTATACCGATCTGATCAAAAATCCGGAACATATAGTTCATAGAATTTTCGACCGGTTTTTTCCTGAACAGGATTCAGAAAAGGAAAAAATTATTCAGAAAATTCCTTCTTATACCCTCCATAAAGTAAATGCCTATCATTTTAATGCCGATTTTCTTCAGCGCGTCAATGATGAAATGGGATCCTTGATCCGGGAGCAGGGATATTCCCTGAAACATTAGTAAACGGTGTCAATGGATATTTCTCTATTTGTTTTTTTTATCATCAATATAACGAATGGTTCAATTACCACATCGTTGTACAGGGCAAGACCATCCAGACATGCATCAATGGTGAGCTGATTGCTGAGTATACGGAACCGGATGAAGCATACAGACCCGAGGGCATGAAAGGCCGCGTCCTCTCTTCCGGAACGTTCGCTTTCCAGTGTCATGATCCCGGAAGTGTGGTTTAAACGGCAACGACATCTGGATCCCTGATAAGGATTTGTAGATCATACCAGACGATGTAAAAAAATTACCGGGGATTAATGCAAAAAGAAATGATACGATGACTCAAAATATTCATTAGTCATCGTATCACTCAAACATAATAAAGTCTCACCGGGTGACTTGCAGTCACCCGGTGAGTAAGTTTCCCCTTACAAACCGAAAGCATAATAGTATGTGCCCGGATAACTTATGAAATCCTGATTTCTCTTGCCGGTTTTGGCTTTACTTCATCGCGCTTGGGCAGTGTAATGTGGAGAATACCATCGGAATACTTTGCGTTGATCTTCTCACCGTTCACAAAGGTTTCCGGAACGGTAAAACTCCGCTGGAACGACTGGTAGCTGTATTCCTTCCGGGTATACGTTCCGCTTTTTTCTTCGTTTTCCTCTCTTTTTTCTGAGGAAATCGTCAACCGACCGTTGTCGAAGTTCACTTTGAAGTCCTCTTTCTTCATGCCCGGAGCTGCTACCTCGATCAGGTAATCATGATCGGTTTCTTTGATATTCACAGCAGGCAATGTGGAATCGGAACCTGCAAAGTTCGAACTCGACCAGTCCATCAGGTCCCCTTCAAAAAATCGGTTCAATAACGAAGGGAAGGATGGGAACATACTGTCTGATAATCTTGCTAATGTCATGGCTAAACCCTCCATTATTTGTGTTCACATCCAGTGAACAGGTTAAACATTTCATTTTATTCCGGGTTGATTCGCAACCCAACACAGAATAATCAAATGGTATGCCATGCCGCTGGTATTATCTTTTGCAGATTTGAGTTAAATACCAGATAATATGATAGATATGGGTTTAATAAAGAATGTAATGATGACCTTTTTACGGAGGATGATTTCGTTGTACCCCGTCAATATGGCATAAAAAAAGTGAAAAGACGCCATAATGGCAGTAGGTTTAATTCACCGGGTGATTCCAAATCACCCGGTGAGAATATCATGGGTGCCTGGTAATTTCCGGTCCAAATAAAGTTTTCCTTGTACCGTCTGACCCATTCCGGATCTCCGCCCGGATGACCCGGTCGCCCGCCTGAACGAAGCAGTCGGGCAGGGGCGGGTGACGGATAGGATTTCTAACCGATACCTTTCCTATGTATGGTTTGGTGCAGTGCGGTCCATGGAAGGATTTCCCAGTTAATAGCAATGCAGTTGGCCCGTTTTCCTTTGATGATCCTTTTCTAAAGACATGTCGTCCCTACGGGACTATTTAATTTCCGCTTAGCAGCTAAATACTGGTTTACGGATGTGTGAAGAGATTATTAATCAGCTTCGTATTAGCAGAGTTCTTATAGCCCCGTTAGGCCTGCCTGCCATGCCTCCGGCAGGTAAACCGTCAGGCAGGGGCGGCATGTTTTATAGAATAGATTGCAAACACGGTAAACCGGTTCAACCGGGATTTTCATTCCGGGGAAATCGTTTCATGAACCGGGAAATCCGGACGGTGGTATGGATATTTTCATTCTGAAGTACCCATTTTAAAGCAGCTACGCCATTGATCGGTTTTGTTTTTTCTCTGTCCCAGTAAGCACCTGCCATGGTTTTCATCGCAATAATCCCAATGCCTGATTCCGCTGCATACTGGATAGCATCTTCCAGTTCTTCCCGGTTTTTCCGAGAATACGGTATAAAAATTTTTTATCATTTTCGATGGATTCCTGGTGTGCCAGTGATTGTGGGAAAGATTTGGAAATCAAGCCGGCACCGGTTACAGTCAGCAAACTATTACGCAAAAATTTCCGACGGTTTTGCATGGTTGTAAGGTTTAGGTTATCGTCAAATTTAGGGACAAGTTTAGTCTTTCCCTGAAAGATGTCAAGGGCAATTAGGAAAACAGAGTGATACCTCAAAAAAATAGTGAAAAAAATGGACACACTGAAAAATAGTGATAAGTGCAGAACGGATTATTGAGGTTGGCCGGTAATATTGAAACCGGCGACATAAAAATCCTTATCGATTTCCAGAGATCCTGGCTTTATATTTTCAAGAAAAGACCATCCGGTTTTGGGTTTAAGCCAGGTCTTATTTCCATTGAGGATAACTTTTACCGGCATATCAAATCCCCGGACAGCGTTTCCCCACCGGTATGCCAGCTGGTTATTCACAAACCGGTATTCCAGGGTAGGAATGCGCACATCACGTAGATACTGGTCAAAGAAGTGATTCAGATCATATTCGGTGTGCTCGTTCATATACCATTCGATTTGTTCAGTTGTTACTGTCTGATGCCAGAAGGTTTTGTTCAAGCCCCTGAGAATCTGCCTCCACTGTTCGTCGTCATCAATAATCTGGCGCAAGGTATGTAGCATATTAGCTCCTTTGGAGTACATATCCCCCGATCCTGAATCATTCACATCATATTTTCCGATAATTGGGCGGTCATTCCGGATATTGGATCGTACGCCGCGAAGGTATTCAGCCCCTGCTTCCTTCCCGAAGAAGTAATCGACATAAAGACCTTCGGAATAGGCAATGAAGCTCTCATGGATCCACATATCAGCAATGTCCTTGTAGGTGATGTTATTGGCGAACCATTCATGGCCCGATTCATGGATGATGATAAAATCGAATTGATCGCCCCAGCCTGTTTGACTCACATCCCTTCCGCCATAACCGTTTTTATAGCCATTCCCATACGTTACCGAACTTTGGTGTTCCATTCCGGGATAGGGTACCTCAACCAGTTTATATCCGTCTTCATAGAATGGATAGGGACCGAACCAATGTTCAAAGGCCTTCAGCATCATGGGAGCCTGTTTAAAATGTTCTTTTGCTTTTTTCAGGTTATCCCGGAGGACATAGTAATCGCAATTGAGTTTTCCCAGCTCACCCTGGTAGATCTCCCCGAAATGAACATAATCACCCACATTAATATTCACGGCATAGTTGCTGATGGGATTGGCAACGAACCAGCTCCATGTTTTTGTACCGTCTTTATTTTCTGTCATACCGCGAAAACGGCCATTCGATACATCCATAAGGTTACCGGGAGTAGTAACAGTAATCAGCATACTATCCGGCTCTTCATACATATGGTCTTTACACGGCCACCAGAGGCTTGCTCCTGCTCCCTGGCAGGCAGAAGCCACAAACGGATTCCCCCGGTTATCGCGTTTCCAGGCGATCCCTCCGTCCCATGGTGGTCTTTTACTGACTTTTGGTTGGCCGCCATAAAAGACGGTAATTTTTTTTATAGCACCAACCGGTTGTTTCTCCGCCAGATCAATAAACCAGGCATTCCCATCCTGAGTAAACTTCTGCTCTTTGTCATTCTGAAGGATTTTTTGGATCGACAGAGGGGATTGCAGATCGATCTGCATCCGGTTATTCTCTGTCAGGACCTTGTAATGTAGAGTAACATTTCCCATAAGGCTACTGTCTGAAGGATCTACTGTTACATCCAGGTGGTAATGGGTTAGTTTCCACCACGCTCTTTCAGGTGTTATTGAACCCCGCAGGGTATCCTGCCGGGTAAACTCCCTGGATTGTGCAGATAGCAATCCGCCGACCAGGAAAACAGCTAAGATGGTAAGCAAAAGTCGTGTCATATTCATAGTCGTATTCCTGCAGTTCTTTATATAAAGGTAGGGTATTCCTGTTTATCATTCAATATGCTGATGTATATAATGAACAACCTGATGTCGTTATGACGAACATAACAACATGGATTATCGTTCGATAAAACCCGGTCTTTTTGCCCTTATCTCCCGGTTTTTTCTTACCAGGAGCAGCATGTCCTTTGGATTTGAATATGGGTTGAAGTATATTTATACATCCAACCACCGAACGATTTAAAGTACATCTAACATGAATAAAATAAACATTTTTTTCAAAACCGCAGCTTGTTTGTTTTTCTCCCTGCTTACAGCAGGAACTGTGTTTGCTCAATTACAGGGATTTCAGCTGCTCAACGAACCCATCGACATCAGTCCCGATTTCAAGGATTTCAAAAACACCTATTACCTTGCTACAAAACTGGCCAGTTTTGATCCCGAAACCGGGAAAGGGAAGTTGTCCTATCAACGGTACGAATACGTTACCCGCATGGCGTTCAACAACATGATGGGTGGTTTGCAGCCGGTACCGGCAAACGAATTTCCGGGAAATGAATATGAAGCTGCACCTCAGTTGCCCTTCAGTATTGAATTTTCATCACCCCGCACCATACGTATACGGGCACAATCCGGATTTGAACCTTCACATCAGGAAGAATCCCTTATGCTGGTGGATGGTAAAGCACCGGTTGACCATTCCTGGAAATATTCAAAAACCGATAAAGGGCACCAGTACACATCCGAATTTGGAAAGGTCGTCATCGAGGCAGATCCCTGGCATGTTCGTTTTTATGATGCTGATAATAAATTGCTAACATCGACCATGCATTTTACGGATGCGTCATCGACGTTTACACCGGTCCTGCCTTTCTCCTTTGTTCGACGAGCCAGTGATTACTCCAGGAGTTTCTCAGCAGTATTTACGTTATCGGCGAACGAGAAAATCTTCGGATGTGGTGAGTCGTTCCAGTCATTCGATAAGCGGGGACAAAAAGTGGTATTATGGGTCGATGATGCAAACGGTGTACAGAACGAAACGATGTACAAACCGGTTCCGTTTTATATCAGCAGTCGGGGGTATGGTGTTTTTATGCATACTTCCACACCCATTACGTGCGATTTCGGGAAATATTTCAGTGGTGCCAATGCCATGATGATTGGTGATGAAGCGCTTGACCTGTTCGTTTTTATTGGTGAGCCCAAAGATATTCTGGATGAGTACACGAACCTGACCGGGAAACCCGAAATGCTCCCGCTTTGGTCGTTTGGTTTCTGGATGAGCCGCATTACCTATTTCTCACAGGAAGAGGGTCTGGCTGTGGCGGATAAGTTACGGGTACACCGGATTCCGGCCGATGTGCTTCATTTCGATACCGGCTGGTTTGAAACCGACTGGCGATGCGATTACCAATTTTCCACATCCCGTTTTAAAGATCCGGAGGGCATGATTCGTGAATTGAAGGAAAAGGGTTTACGGACCTGTTTATGGCAGTTACCTTATTTTGTTCCAAGAAACTCGCTGTTCCCGGAGATCATTGAAAAGGAGCTGTATGTAAAAAACCCGAAAGGAAACCTTCCGTATGAAGATGCTGTTTTGGATTTTTCAAATCCTGAGGCAGTCAGTTGGTACCAGGGCAAGATCAAAGGGTTACTGGATCAGGGAGTAAGTGTAATCAAGGTTGATTTTGGCGAAGCTGCTCCCGCTAACGGAGTATATGCTTCAGGACGAACCGGATTCTATGAGCATAACCTCTATCCGTTGCGGTACAATAAGGTTGTTTCCGATATTACCAAAGAGGTAAACGGTGAGCGCATCATCTGGGCACGCAGCACCTGGGCAGGTAGTCAGCGCTACCCGTTGCATTGGGGAGGCGATCCTGCCAATACGAATACAGCAATGGCAGCAACCCTGCGGGGTGGATTATCACTTGGAGTATCCGGTTTTACTTTCTGGAGTCATGACATAGGAGGTTTTGTGCATAGAACTCCCGAGGATATATACCGCCGCTGGACTCCGTTTGGCATGTTGACTTCCCATGTCCGGAGTCATGGAGCTCCCCCAAAAGAACCCTGGGAATACGGGGACGATTTTATGGACGCATTCCGTTTAGCCGATGAGATGCGGTATAAACTGATGCCCTATATTTATGCACAATCCAAAGAGTGCACCGAAAATGGATGGCCCATGTTGCGGGCACTATTCGTTGAATTCCCGGATGATCCGGGAAGCTGGCTGATCGATAACCAGTACCTGTTTGGAAGCGACATGCTGGTAGCCCCTCTGCTGGAAGAGGGGAATTCACGCGATGTCTATCTGCCACCGGGAGATTGGATCGATTACCAGACCGGAGAAATTTATACTACAGGATGGCACCACATCAAAGCCGGCGAAATACCCATCGTTGTACTGGTGCGTGACGGATCGGTTATTCCCCATATCAACCTGGCACAGTCAACACAGTTCATGGACTGGTCCGAACTGGAACTGAAGGTCTTTACCGTTTCCGCAAGAGAGGTCAACGGGAAAGTATGCCTTCCATCCGAGAATGTATTGCACGAGATTAGGCTCGTTAGAGAAGGGGATCGGTTTCATGTTGACCATGATCCCTATAACGGCAGGGTAGGTTATAAAATAACATACCGGGAGTGATCTCCCACGTTACCGTCTGACCCGTTCGGGGTCTGACGGATAGGATTTCTAACCAATGACTTTATTCTGTATGGTTTGGTGCAGTGCGATCCATGGAAGGATTTACCAACAGATAGCATTGTAGTTGGACCGATATTTTTTTGCTTACATTAAGTATAGAGAATCTGAACCTGCTGGTTAGATCATTAGGTTTTTTAGAAAACACACGGGATGGCTTCCAGTTAACCCGGGAGTCTTTACAATTCCTTGCCAGATGATGTGAGGGTGAGAATGTTTACTCCGAAGGTACAATATTATAAGCACCTTCAATTAAAATATCCTTCAGTCCTTCATCCAGCACCTCGGCATATTCCTGCAGTACAACGCCTATATTGACAGGGATCTTACGAAAGATTAAATTTTCTCCCTCCTCATTTACCAGTTGCAACACATAGTAGCGATCTTCTTCCCTGATCAAAGCCTGGCTTGGGATGGCCGGTGCTTCACGCTGGCAGGTTATGATTTCGGTTTCGACAAACAACCGGTTCACAAGAGAAGTCCCATCTGGTACTTTGATCTGAGCGATACACAGCACCGTTCTGGAATCCGGGTCGATCGATTTTCCGATATGGCTCAGTGTAGCCTCAAACACATGTTCCCTGTTGTCCGGAGTATAATAGTGCACTATTTGCCCAACAACCATATCTTTGAGGTCCTTTTCAAAAACATGGATATTCAGTTGTAATTGATCCAGATCGACCAGTTCCATAACCGTTGCCTGGGGTTCAATAAATTGTCCGAGCACCAGGTCCTGTTTGGTAACAAATCCCTGAATGGGTGAATAGACAGATACACGGGGAACGATGGTCCCTTTTTCCACCTGTACAGGATCAATGTTAATTATCCTTAATCGTGTCTTCAGCCCTTCAGTTTTCATGAGCAGACTCCTGTATTCGCTTTCGGCAGTGATAAAATCTTTTTGTGCAGTGATCTGTTCTTCGGAAAGTGCTTTCTGTCGTTCATAGGTGGCTTGCAATGATTTCAGCTGATTAAATGCCTCACCATACTCCTGTTGTAGTAAAATAATCTCAGTACTTTCAAGAGTGAATAGTACCTGGCCCCGCTTAATGTAATCACCCACCGACAGATCGATCTGCTTTACCCTTCCGGGGATCAGTGTACTGATCTTTACCCAACCGGGGGGTGATGCGACGACATACCCATTGGCATTGATCACATTTTGGAACATGTTTGGTAACGGTTCTCCGAGCCTCATCCCGGACGATTCAAATTGCTCCTTAGTGATGACTATTTCCATCGATTCCTCTGCAGCAGATCCTGATTCCTCCCTGTTTAAATCCCCTGCATTTTCCTGATTCCCGTTGTGACAGGAAGGGAAGGAAACAGATGCCAGCATTATAACTGCAAGCAAAATGTAGTTTACGTTCCGTTTCATATTGTTACTATTTTGTTTTTAGATGTATTATCACCTGACCTTTCATTATTGCATAGATGTTAATTTGAATCAGAGGGTCAGGTAATTGATCTCAAGCACTACCTCGTTGTATTCATACAGGTTATCCAGGTAATTCAGTTCGATCTCGACTGCACTATCTATGCTCTGGGCAAATTTAAAAAAGTCAATCTCTCCTGCAGCATAGCTTTCCTGTGCAGACCGGATCAGCTGGTCTGCCAGGTGCTTCCCCGTTTGCTCATAATATTGAATGGATTCTCTGTATTTTTCAAGTCCGGTCATCATTTCTGAAACTTTGTTTTCATACAAAAGGATATAATTAGCCTGCAGGTTTACGGACGATTCCCAGGCGTAGCGCTTTGCTTTTACTTTTGCTCTCTGCTCGCTGAAAAACAGGGGAATCTCAAGACCTACCTGGAAGCCCTGATAGTTACTTGACCCCGGGTATTTATTGGTCCCGTTGAAGTAACTGAAGGTCATATCGGGCAGAAACCTGTTCTTTTCCACCGTTAATTGTGCATCCTGGAGCAGGATAGCATGTTGCAGATACTGTAATCCGGGATCTGATGCCACCCCGTCAGATTCAACAACCAGTTCCTTGAGCGATTCACCGGGGATAGTGAACAGGCTATCGTAATTCATTAATGTCGCCAGGTTGCCCAGGGCAATATCGATGTCGTGCTGAATTTGGCTCTGCATGATCCGGACATGGTTTTGTTTCGACCGGGCATTTAACATTTCAAGATAGGTAATTTCACCCTGGTCATAACTGAACTCTGCAGCGGTGGAAAACCGACGGTAAATACTGTCGATCAGACGATACTGTTGCTGCTTATTTTGAAGATAGATAATGGTATAATAAGTTTTTGAAACATCCCTGGTCAGCACTCTTTTCCTCTTTGCGAGTTCATCTTTTGCCATATTGAAATCGATCCTGTTTGCTTTTCGCTGTGCAAAATAAGTGGTTGGAAAATCAAAGCTTTGTTCGGCTCCAAAAACGCCGATCGGGTAGTCATTTTCTGCGATGTTATTTTCGTCGTAATTGAAATAGAGGGTTGTCTTATCGATAGCAAATGCAGTTCTTATAAGGGCTTTGCTTTCTTCGGCTTTTGAACGGTATGCTGCAAGCTCCATGTTGTTCCGGTAAGCGATTTCCAGTGCATCGGCAAGGATTAATGTATCGGGCTGATCCAGAGGTTTTGATGCCGGTTGAGCCTGAACAAATGCAGGGATCAATAACAGAAGGATCAAAGAGACGATTTTTCTTCTCTTGAATTTCGGAGGCCAAAGCTTTATGCCGGTAATTTCATCGAAAATACTGTAGAGTAGTGGCAGGGCCAGCATGGTCAGCAGGGTGGAAGTGACAAGACCGCCGATAACAACAGTAGCCAAAGGGCGCTGTACTTCGGCACCTGCTGAGGTAGAGATCGCCATTGGCAGGAATCCGAGGGCTGCAGCAGCGGCAGTTAGCATAACAGGTCGGAGACGTTCACGTGTTCCTTTAAGGATCCGTTCACGCATATCGGTGATGCCCTGCTTTTTCAATTCCTTCAGGTGTTCAATCAGAACGATACCGTTCAATACAGCGACACCAAACAGAGCGATAAAACCGATACCAGCTGAGATGCTGAAAGGCATACCCCTTATCCAGAGCAGGAAAACACCGCCGACAATGGATAGAGGAACAGCCGAGAAGACCATTCCTGCCTCTTTGAAGGATTGGAAGGCAAAATGAAGGAAAATAAAGATCAACAAAAGGGCAATGGGGACAGCAATTTTCAATCTTCTTGATGCATTGCGAAGGTTTTCGAACTGACCACCGTAATCGACAGAATAACCAGCAGGCAGGTCCAGTTTCTTTTCCAGGATTGCGCTTATATCATTCACCACCGATTCCAGGTCACGATTCCGTACGTTCACGCTTACTACCACCCTTCGATGGGTATTATCCCTGGAGATTTTTGCAGGACCTGTTGCGTATTCTATATCAGCCAGTTCTCTTAAAGGCACCTGTTTCCCATTCGACAAGCTTACCTGAAGGTTTCTAATGTGTTCTATATCGTTGCGGAATTCGGGTTGCAGCCGTGCCACCAGGTCAAACCGTTTTTCGCCTTCAAACACACTTCCCCCCACGGCTCCACCAAATGCCATGGTAAGATACCGGTTCAGTTCTTCGATTGAAAGTCCATAATAAGCGACTTTATTTCGCCGGTATTTCACACTCATCTGCGGCAGGCCAGCCGTCTTTTCCAGGATTATATCTGCAGCTCCCGGTACACCGGCAATCAACTGTTTGACCTCAAGGGCTTTTTCAGCCAGGATTTCAAGATCCTCCCCAAAGATCTTTATTGCCAGGTCAGCACGCACACCGGTTATTAATTCGTTGAACCGCATTTCGATCGGTTGGGTGAACTCATAATCAATACCGGGAATCACAAGCAATGCCTCTTTGAAATGATTCGCCAGCTCCTCCTTGCTATCTGCCGTGATCCATTCCTTTTTTGGCTTCAGTTTGATGATCATGTCAATCTCCTCCATAGACATCGGATCTGTCGGCACTTCAGCGGCACCTATCCTGCATACGATCTGATCCACTTCGGGAAACTGATCGATCAGGATATTTTCCATCCTGGTGGTCGTTTCAATGGTTTTTGAAAGGGATGTACCCGTTTTCAGGACAGGCTGGATCACGAAATCACCTTCATCCAGTGTCGGTACGAATTCACCACCCATTCTTGCGAAGATGAAACCGGTAAAAATCAATGATGCAATTGCCAGTCCAAAGATCACACTTTTATGGTCATAAGACCACCTGATTACCGGATCATAAGAGCGGTACAACAGGTTCATAATAAAACGGGTCAAAGCGAATTGTTTCTTTTTTTCAGGCCGGAGGAAAAGGGAGGAAGCAACCGGCAACCAGGTGAGTCCGAAAAACATAGCACCCAGAAGGGCAAAGCTGAATGAAAGAGCCATAGGGCGGAACATTTTTCCTTCAACCCCGCTAAGCGAAAGAACCGGGATGAAAACAATAAGGATGATCACCTGTCCGAAGATGGCTGAATTCATCATTTTGGATGCCCCGTTATACGTAATCCGGTCCATGATCGTCTGACGCTCATCACCCATTTCTTCGGCCAGCTCATTCCGGCTAACGGTAAGCCGGATGGCAATAAATTCGACGATGATTACTGCTCCGTCAATGATGATACCAAAGTCGAGTGCTCCAAGACTCATCAGGTTAGCATCGATCCCGAAAATGTACATTATCGAAATGGTAAAGAGAAGGGAGAGCGGAATAATCGAAGCGATCACCAGACCCGAGCGCAGGTTACCCAGCAACAGGACCACTATAATGAAGACGATCAAACATCCGAAGAGCAGATTCTCAAACACGGTTAACGAGGTCTTATGGATTAATTCGCTCCGTTCGAGGATCGGATTAATGTAGATTCCTTCAGGAAGTATATTCTGCACTTCAGCTACTCGTTTTTTCACGGCATCGATCACCTTGTTCGAATTGGCGTCTTTCAGCATCATGATCTGCCCCATGACCTTTTCCCCCTCACCATTTGCTGTGATTGCCCCGAACCGGTTAGCGCTTCCGAAACGAACCATTGCGACATCCTTGATCAGGATCGGCACGCCGTTGGTATTGGTGATGACAATATTTTCAAGATCCTCGAGCGATTTTACCAGTCCGTCACCCCGGATGAAATAACTCTGGTTTTGTTTTTCAATATAGGCACCTCCGGCAACACTGTTATTCTGCTGCATTGCATTGTACACTTCCAGCAACGAAATGCCCAATCCCTTGATCCGTTCCGGATTGATGGATACCTCGTATTGTTTAAGGTACCCTCCCCAGGTATTCACCTCCACGACTCCCGGGATGCCGGAAAGCTGGCGTTTCACGATCCAGTCCTGGATGGTTCGGAGTTCCATGATGGAGTAGCTGTTTTCATATCCCGGTTTCAGATCCAGGATATACTGGTATATTTCTCCCAGTCCGGTAGTGATCGGCCCCATTTCAGGTGTCCCAAAACCATCCGGAATATTGGCGGATGCGCTCTTAATTTTTTCTGCAATCAGCTGGCGAGGCAGGTACGTGCCCATTTTATCCTCGAAAACAATAGTGACCACCGACAGACCGAATTTAGAGATTGACCGGATCTCTTGTACACCGGGAAGGTTTGACATCTCAAGCTCAATCGGGTAGGTGATAAATTGCTCCACATCCTGGGTTGACAGGCTGGTAGAAGTGGTGATCACCTGTACCTGGTTGTTGGTGATATCGGGCACAGCTCCAACGGGGATCTGAAGGATGGCAAACACACCAAATCCGGCTATACTGATGGTAACCAGGATCGCAATGAGCTTGTTTTTAATACTGAAATTGATGATTCGGTTAAGCATGCTGGCGTATTAATTATGAATGATCTGATTCATAAAATTATTTTAAGTGCGAAGATAATGATATCGTTCTAAATATTCTTGCTCCACCTGCTCCCGTTTCAAATGAAAATGCATGGATTTCTCGTTACCGTCTGACCCATTCCGGGTCTCCGCCCGGATGACCCGGTTGCCCGCCTGAACGACGCAGTCGGGCAGGGACGGGTGACGGATAGGATTTTCTGTTTTTCCCACCGGTCAGACGGACTTAAGCCGTCAGACCGGATTCTGAATCACCCGGTGAGTTTATACAGTTGGATTTGATCATGGGTTGAAGTATATTTAAATCCTGCAACCGAAGTGTTCAAAATGGCCCATGTCATTCATATGGAAAACCTCACCAAACATTACGGGGACGTACATGCTGCAGAGGATGTTACTTTGCACATAAAAAAGGCGGAGATCTATGGTTTCCTGGGCCTGAACGGAGCGGGTAAAACAACCACCATCCGGATGCTGCTGGGAATGATCCGACCGACCAGGGGATCTGCTTTCCTGTTTGGCCAGAAGGTAGGTCCGGGGAATATTGGTCTCTGGAATCGGGTGGGGCACCTTGTGGAGACACCGTACTTCTACCCGGAACTGACGGTGCTGGAAAACCTGGAGATCTACTATCGACTCAGGTTATTAAAAGATCCGGGATTGCTGGCAGACGTGATGGAGAAGCTTCATCTTGGTCCTAACAGGAATACCAGGGCAAAGAACCTGTCACTTGGGAATGCTCAGCGACTGGGTATTGCCAAAGCAATGATTCATCGTCCCGGCCTGCTCATACTGGATGAACCAGCCAGTGGTCTGGATCCTGAGGGGATTGTTGAAATCAGGGAATTGCTCAGTGACCTTGCCGGGAATCATGGTGTGACCGTCTTTATCTCCAGTCACATCCTGGGTGAGATTTCCCGGTTTGCCACCCGCATCGGGATCATTCATGAAGGACAGATGATTCATGAATCAGGTATTGACCAGCTGGACCAATCCAGGCAAAGGACATTGCATGTCGGTACCCTGGATAATGAGCAGGCTAATAAAATTCTTTCGAATGCCGGTTATTCAGCAAATTACTTATCCGACGGATCCCTTGAGGTATCCGGCGAATCGGCAATTAACCATCCCGAAAAAATTTCCGCTTTGCTCGCTTCACGGGGGCTTGCACCGGTAAAAATTTTGGTTGAGGAGGAGAACCTGGAGAGCTATTTTCTACGGATCATTCATACCAGCAATCATTCATCATGAAAGCAATTCAGGCAGCATTATGGATGGAAATCCTGAAAGTCAGGAGAACAAAAATATTTCCCATATCTCTGTTTTTTTTCATTTTCATGGGGATTATGATAGGATTATTAATGTTCATCTCTCAACATCCTGAGATCGCAAACCGCTCAGCGACGATCAGTATGAAAACTTCCTTTCTTGGAGAATTCAGCTGGATTGCCTACTATTATTTACTGATACAGATTATCCTGACGGTCGGAGTCATTGGTTTTGGCATTATTACCAGCTGGGATTTCGGGAGGGAGTTCTCCGACAGGGTGATTAAGGATCTTCTTGCACTGCCGGTTCCCCGTTTCACGATTATCCTTTCAAAACTGATCATCCTTTTTATCTGGAGCATGATCCTGTCTGTTACCGTACTCATTGCCGCGGTTCTAACCGGTTTGGCTGTGGGCATTCCCGGTTGGACAGCGGGAGCCTGGTATTCCTTCCTGGGAAATTACATGGTTTGTGCCGTTTTAAATGCGTTGCTTATTACGCCAATAGCTTTTGTTGCAAGTGCCGGGAGGGGCTATTTGTTGCCCATCAGTTTTATTATCCTGATCATGATCCTTACGCAGTTGCTGTTTGTTGGCTTGCCCGGAGCTGCTTTCTGGTTTCCCTGGGCTCTTCCGGCTCTTGTCAGCGGGGTTGCCGGAGCAGCCATTCCCCAACCCGGTTTTATCAGTTACCTGATTTATGGGTTAACCGTTCTTGCCGGATTGTTCGGTACGATTGCCTGGTGGCAGTTTGCGGATCATAAATAGGATTTTCGTTATTCCCTATCGGTCAGACGGACTTAAGCCGTCAGACCGGATTCCATGTTACCGTCTGACCCATTCCGGGCCTCCACCCGGATGACCCGGTCGGACGGGTGACGGATAGGGTTTCTAACCAATAACTTTCTTATGTATGGTTTGGTGCAATGCGGTCCAGGGAAGGTTTTCCTGCTTAAAAACAGAGTAGTTGGACCGTTGTTTTTCGTTCACATTGACGGGGGTGTGTCACAATTGGGTTCTAAGTCATCCTGAACTTGGTTCAGGATCTTTAAGTGATTGATAATGAGATCCCGAAATAAATTCGGGATGACGATCTAATGTAATTATGTATGTTGTGACACACACCCCTATTGGTTTTCAACTCCTCCGGAGTTGTTTTTCCCTCATCAAGATCAAGGCGACTTGGGAAACCTGCCTGCCGGCGAGGCAGGGTCGCCCTACATTGTCTATTGTATAACGGTTTTTAAGGATTATACTAAAAGTATGCAGGACGACGATATATAATGAGTCCCGGAGGGACTTACAGGCAATAGCCAGTCACTTTAGTGGCTGGTTACTTTACCAGTAATGACAAAACAGTCCGTAGGACTTGAAAGGATAAAAAGGCTGTTCCAGTATAGGCCGGTTCTTTCCGTATTTACACTTCGTTAACACCATACCAGCTTTTAATATCATTCCATGCCACGATTTCCGGTTTTTTAAATTTTTGCTGCACAACTTCCAGCCGTTCTCCCCTGATTTCAATCTCACTCACGGTTGATGGCTTCATCCCGGATTTGATTGCGCAGGTAAAGGTGGGGACTTCGGTTTTATCAAATCCCATGATATGAGCTGCCACCATATCGGTTGCCAGCGGATTGGTTCCGGCAATGATCAGGTTTGTTTTAACCAGATCTCCGGTAGAAGGGCCATTCCCTTCCATAGCAGTCGAACCGTCAATAACCACCAATCCCGGGGTGCATGCTTTCACCATATCCAGGATTTCGAAAGCAACACCGGGAGATTTCTTTTCCAATGCCATGGTGTGTAAGCAGGATCTTACGGAGCAGTAAACACTTCCCGGATAGAGTCCGATCAGGTTTTTCATACCAAGAGTAACCGTAGCCAGCACATGGGTTTTCATCATGGGTACGGAACACAGCAGGTCAATGTCGGTGAGTGATTTGTGTACGGTAATTTTATCGAAAACAAAACCGTCCGGTACTTCCACTTCTACAAGATCACCGGAATGGAGGTTAATGAGAGGAATGTTCATTGATTCGGCCAGCCGGGTATAACCCAATTGGTCGAAAACATATTGTTGCATGGGATCCAGGACCTCGGGTTTCTTGGTGTAAAAGGTTTCTGCGCCTTCCATATTGAAACCGGGTGAAGCAGCGGATCCCTCACCAATGAATACCTCTTTCCCGGCTTTTTTCATCAGCAAAGCCAATGCCTTAATAACTTCCGGTTTTGTTGTGCAGGCTGGATCCGGGCCAACCAGGTTGGGTTTCAACATGATACGCTGCTTATTCCTTGTAACTTCATTGATCCCACCCAGCAGGTCGATGGCCTGTTCAACCGCGTAACCAATGTCATTGTTTTTAATTTTTACTACACTGACAACGGGTTTCACATCGTTGAAGCCACAACCTACTGTAAATGCCAGGGTGCCGACAAAACCGGTGACGACAAATTCCCTACGGGAGATGGTTTTATGTGCCATTTGGATTGTTTAATTTCCAACAAGATACAACAATATTATTTCAAAATCATTTAGTTGATTAATGATAAGAACAACGTTAAATACTCACCGGGTGACTCCAAGTCACCCGGTGAGTAGAAATAAACTTAACCGGTAAGCGATGGTAAGCATAATTCCCGGAAGTAGTTTGGATTTACGTTATTTCCTATCGGTCAGACGGACTTCAGCCGTCAGACCGGGTTATGAACTTCCTGCCTTCTTCTTTACACATCCGTTGAATGACCTGGCGCCCGGAAAGCGCAGACATAACGGTACCCATAAAAGGTGCTGTCCACTGGCCAACCATCCGCAATCCGTCAAGCCCCGGAATAGTGCTAACCGGTTCATCATTTCTCATGTTATCCGGTGTGATGTACCATCCGTCGGGTGATCCTTTCCAGTTGCCTGTATAACGCATATAGGTGGCTGGTGTTGGAACATCAACTACTTCAACCTGGGAGGCAAATCCGGGCCAGCGTTTGTCAAGTTGTCGGATCGTATAATCTGCAATGCGTTTCTTCTCAGCCGTATATTCTGCTTTGTTGTTATAGAGTTTCTCCCAGGGTTCATATTCTGAATCATACCATACTTCCACTGCAGATTTGCCCACCGGAGCCATGGATTTATCGAAACCGTGATGGAACACAGTCAGCCACCGGTGTTCCCGTCCCGCTATGGTGATCGGTTCATCAGCCTCAAAGATGACCCGGTGGGGTTCATCAGACATATCCCGGTTTACACCCATCATCACATGCACAATCGGTTTAACCGGAATCCACTTCTCATACATGTTCGTAATCTTTTCATTTACAAATTTCCCGCCAAGGATCTCGTAAATAAGTGCATGTCCATCTCCTGCCCATATGACCTGATCGGCCAGGTGCTGAGTGCCATCTTCCAGTTTGATACCCATAACGCGGCTATTTTCAATGATCAGGTTTGTAACCCGGTTTTTAAAATGGATTTCTCCGCCAAGCTTTTTGAAAAGATCAGCTATGTGGTAAACAACCTGTTGCGAACCGCCAAGCGGTGCTCCGGCCTCCATCACTGCACTTTTTACAAAACCTGCAAGTGCCACCATCGGGAACTGTTTCATCGGCCAGCCGGGAGCATCCACGACAAAACGGATCGCCTCTCGAAGAAAAGGATCCTTGAATCGGGATGCGAATTGTTGGATGGTCATCTTGTTGTATTTGCCAAACGTCCTGAAAAGGGGAAGGAGTGCATAATACAACCGGATTGAATCCCAGATATTCCTGAGCTCCTTTGGTTTCAAAGAGGCCCCTTTCATCATATCGGGTCCGAAGATGAGGCGGGTAAATTCCCGGATCAGGTCTGCATCCTCCGGCGAAATGGCAAGCAACTCCTGCTCTAACTTTTTCCTGTCGGTTGAGAAGTTGAGTTTTTTCCCCATGCCTTCGATACGGGAAATATGATCGTGGTAGTAGAATGTAAACTTCGTAGGAATTCCCATCTCCTTCCACATCCTGTGAATGGGCCCGGAGAGGGAGCCCGTAAGCATGTGCATGCTGATATCAAATGTATATCCTTTGCGTTCCCATGCGGTGCACAGTCCACCGGGTATGCTGTTCATCTCGAATATGGTCGTCCTGTAACCATTCATCCGGGCATAATAACCAGCTGATAAGCCGGAAATACCTGCTCCGACAATAAGAATGCTCTTTTCCATGTGGGTGTCTTACTCTATTTGTTTGTAAACGGGCTATTGCTTTAGGGGAAGGAATTATCTGAAATGTGTATCAATATTCCACCCCCGTCTCCCGCCATAGGCGGGGGATATTTTTCTATCAGATCTTACGTTTTACCACACCGGATACCATACCGTTCCAGCACCTCTCCCAGGTCATCCTCTTCCCTGTATTGATAAGCAGGGAGTCCGGTTTCTATTGCTGCCCCCACATTCCGCTGGAGATCATCGATAAACAGCGACTCTTCCGGTAAGATGCCGGAATCGTTCACCATGTATTGAAAGATTGCCGGATTGGGTTTGCTCAATTTCAAAATATACGAATAATAAATCCTGGTAAAAATATCTTCAAAGGACACTCCGCCGGACTTTTCCATGAACTGACGGGTATATACCGGCACATGAATCTCATTGGTGTTGCTCAATAAATACAAATTATACCGGTTTGCCAGGCATTTCAGCAGTTCCACTTTATTTTTTTGGAATCCGACAACCATGGCACTCCAGGCATCATTGATCTGCTGATCCGTCAAATGGTTATCCGATAAAGTCCTGAAGGAGTTCCGGAATGTATCCGCATCAATGAAACCTTTTTCAAAAAGCAGGAAAAAATTCTCCGGCTCTTTGTAGACCTCTTCCAGTTTTTTACCGGACACGCCAATGTCATCGAATGACTGTAATGTTTTGTCCACATCAATATCCAGCAAGACACTTCCTAAATCGAAGATGAGATTTTTGAT